>NZ_JBJIAL010000007.1:0-211482 GCF_045310895.1 Mycobacterium sp. SMC-18 | reverse complement strand
ACACACCCAGCCAACCAGACACCCCAATCACAGGCCGACAGCAGCTGACCGTTCTACACCCTCAATCATGAAGAGCCCTTAAACGCCGTGATCGACGTCTGGAAGACCGAACCTGAGTAAGAACGTTCGGCGCACTACCAACCGCGATTAGCGGCGTCCCGCAACATTTACTACCTGAATCAACTATCACCCTCGTAATTCAAGCGTTGACCTCCTCTGGCAGTGAACACTAGCCGTAGGCAAAGCAGATGCTGCTACCAGCGGACGAGCCGGTATACGTCAGCGCCGCCTAACAGTTGGTTGGCGCCCAGATGCGCGGAAGCATAGCCGCGATCGGCGAACTTCTGGAGTATTTCATTCCGCTTCGCAATTGAATTCCCATACGGGTCCGCCGGCAAGACCCTACTCACGTAATAGACGTGTCGATTCGAGAGGCTGGACAGATCCGGAAAATGGTTGATCAATTCGTCCTGGCTGGCTACGAAAGTCACCGCGTCAGGCGGAACCGACCACAATGTCGGCGGTACAACTCCACGCCGATCCGAATCGATCACGATCGCGGCGTCGGATGCCGGCACTAGCGCGGTTGTCTGCGTGTAGCGATAGCCGGCGTGCACGGTAGCCAGCGTTACCCCGACAAACTGGAATACGAGGAGCACCGACAGCACCACAGCCACCACGTGCGAACGCCGCGCCGACACCGCAAGCCCGACGAATAGAAATGGGGTGATGAAGTACAAATAGAGCGGACGCATGGAATGCACCGGGCTGATGAAAGAGACGTACAGCGCGATGATGGCCAGCCAGCAACTGAAGAACATCTGCAATGGCACTGCCGACGCAGTCGGAACGAATTCATGCCAGCCGCCGTGACGACGCACCACCCACTTGGCGGCGATCCACAGAATCGGCGAGACCACCACCACTGTCAGGACACCGCCCACGACGGCGCCGATCTCGACACCGTACGACTGGTACGCGGGATCGATCGGCGCAAACGCCTCGTACAGCGGGCCGAGCAACGCCACGATCCGGACCCCGAGCATGGGCCAGGAAAAATGCTGTGCCTGTTCCCCACCACGGTGGAATGACTCCCAGAACCCCGGGTTTCCCATGCCGAACGCGCTGACGGCGACGACGCCGACGGCGACCAGACCGGCAAACTCCCAGTACCGCCGGCGGGCCACGATGGCGACACCGACGAGCAGCAAGGCAAACCCGGCAGGGACGACGAACAAGTACTGAGTCAGCAGGCCCAAGGCAATGACAGGGGCAAGTGCGACCAGGTAACCGAATTTGTGGCGGGTGAACCACAAGCAGACGAACAACAACAGTAGCGTCGACCACAAGCCGAGCAACGCATACTGGCGAATAGCGACCGCGCTCGCTCGGACCGCCATGGAGAGTGCCCACGTCAACACAGCGGCCGCACCTAAGAAGGTGGGGATCTCGAGCACCCGGCACACCGCAAAGAGCAGCAGTGCCGTCATGACAACAAGCACAACGTTCAGCATGGCTGCGGCCGGGATCGAGACACCGAAAAACGAGAACCAGATGTGCAGCAGCCAGAAATACAAAGGCGGATGGATGTCAAAATGCGCCAGATCGGTGCGAATCCGGTCGAAACATCCCGGATTCCGCAGACTCCAATAGTCCTGCCAGGTCTGCACAGATACCCATTGACCAATGGGAATGAATTGCGAATAGCGCCCCTGATTGCAAGTCGCCGACAGCATGGTGATCGCGTCATCGTGAGACAGCGAAGTCGACACCATCGCGCGTACCACCAAGAGCACGATCAATGCGACGACGAGCCAAACCGCCACCGCGGGCGTCAGCCGATACGCCGCAAATCTCCCGAACAAGCGTTCACACCGTTGGCGTCCACCCTCGTAACGCGTGCTCAAATTGGCGCTCCCCTGATAACCGGCCATGCCCTGACCCGAATCTCCCAGACGACGACAGTACCCGTCCGACCCGTCCGGCTACCGCCTGAGCGCGCCGCCCGGACGATGTGTGAGGCACTGCTTTCGGCCTACCGCTATCGACCGATATGCCGTCGTCTCATCGCCCAAGAGTCTCTTCAGGGCAATGACGACAGAGCAACTACCGGATCGACGGCGACGGCCGAATTGCCACCGACCCTCCTGCCGATCGCGCTGCCGGTGAACACCGCCAGGGCCAGCCAGATCAGGACGAAGCCCGCCCAGCGGCCAACCGGCATCGGCTCATGCCCGACGACGACGCCGTACGCCATCTGCAGCGCCGGGGTCAGGTACTGCAACAGCCCCATGGTGACCAGTGGAAGCCGTTGCGCCGCACCGGCGAACATCAACAACGGCAGCGCCGTCACCGGGCCGCAGAGCATCATCAACAGCGTGTGGCCCGTGCCCAGCGCGGGAACCGTCGCCTGGCCCGCAACCGTGAGGACGGCGATGTAGGCCAACGCGAACGGGGCAGCCACCCCGGCCTCGACGCCGACGCTGACCCGCGGGTCGGCGCGCACCACCTTCTTGACCGCGCCGTACACCCCGAACGACACCGCGACTCCGAGACCGATCGCCGGGATTTCACCGGCCTGCACCGCCAGCACGACCACCGCGACCATGGCGATGGCCAGCGCGGCCGCCTGTGCGCGGTTCAGCCGCTCGCCGAACAGCGCCACGCCCAGCGCCACACTCACCAGCGGGTTGACGAAGTAGCCCAGTGCCGCGTCGACCACGTGGCCGTTGTTGACCGCGTAGATGTAGATGCCCCAGTTCAGCGAGATCGACGCCGACGCACACACCAACAGTCCCCAGGTGCGGCCCGACAACCGGCGCAGGTCACCCAGGCGGCGACCGACGGCCAGCACCACGAACATCAGCAGCACCGTCCACACGATGCGATGGGCCAGCACCTCGAAGGCACTCGCCGGCTTCAACAACGGGAAGAACGCGGGAAACAGACCCCACGAGCCGTAGGCGCCGAGCCCGAGCAACAATCCCCGGTTCTGGTTCGAAGTGGCCGTCGCGGTAGTGGTCACTGCCGATGCAACACATCCAGAGCGTGCTGCAATTCCGCCGGGTACTCACTGGTGATCTCGACCCACCTGCCGTCGGCCGGATGGGCGAACCCCAGCGAGCGCGCATGCAGCCACTGCCGATCGAGCCCGAGCTTCTTCGCCAGCGTCGGATCGGCGCCGTAGGTCAGGTCACCGCAACACGGGTGGTGCAGTGCGGAGAAATGCACCCGGATCTGGTGGGTACGACCGGTCTCCAGGTGCACGTCCAGCAGGCTGGCCGCCACGAACGCCTCGATGGTGTCGTAGTGCGTGACGCTGTGCCGGCCGCCTTCGGTGACGGCGAACTTCCAGTCGTTGCCCCGGGCACGGCCGATCGGCGCGTCGATGGTGCCGCTGGACGGGTCCGGATGGCCCTGCACCAGCGCGTGGTAGCGCTTCTCCACGGTGCGGTGCTTGAAGGCCCGCTTGAGCACGGTGTACGCCCGCTCGGACAGCGCCACCACCATCACGCCGGACGTGCCGGCGTCCAGCCGGTGCACGATGCCCTGTCGCTCGTGGATGCCCGAGGTGCTGATCCGGAAACCGGCCGCAGCCAGCCCGCCGAGGACCGTCGGGCCGGTCCAGCCCAACGACGCGTGTGCCGCCACCCCGGCCGGCTTGTCCACGGCGACGATGTCATCGTCGGAGTAGAGGATCGCCATGCCCTCGATGTCCTGCGGCGTGTTCTCCAGCGGTGCGGGCGCCTCGGGAAGGCGGACCTCCAGCCAGGAGCCCGCGACAAGCTTGTCCGACTTCGCCGCCGGCGCACCGTCGATATCGACGCCACCGTCTTCCGCGATCGTGGCCACCGCGGTCCGCGACAACCCGAGAAGGCGAGCCAGGCCCGCGTCCACCCGCATCCCGGCCAGTCCTTCGGGGACCGGCATCGAACGGCTGCTCATCGGCCGGTTTCGGCCTCGTCGGCGGCCGCGGCGGCCGGCGCCGGGGACACCGACGAATCCTGTTGCATATCAGTAGATTCGGCCGAATCTTCGGTTTGCGCCCCCTTGCCTTCGGTGTCGAAGTCGATGCCGAACATCGACAGGCCGACCAGCAACACCGCGCCACACACCACCGCGGAATCAGCGACGTTGAACACCGGCCACCAGCCGACCGAGAGGAAATCGACCACGTGCCCGCGCAGCGGCCCCGGCGAGCGGAAGAACCGGTCCATCAGATTGCCCACCGCACCGCCGAGAATCATCCCCAGACCGAGGGCCCACCACACCGAGACCAGGCGCCGCCCCATCCAGATGATGCCCAGCACCACGCCGGTGGCGATCAGCGTCAACACCCAGGTGTAACCGGTCGCCATCGAGAAGGCCGCCCCGGAATTGCGGACCAGCGTCCAGGTGATGGTGTCGCCGATGATCTCGACCGGCTGACCTGGCACCAGAAGCTTCACCGCCAGGACCTTGGTCAGCACATCCAGCCCCAGTACCAGCGCCGCGACCATCAACAACAGCCGCAACCGCCGCGGGACGGGCTGGGCCTGCGGCGGCGCGGTCACCGGAGATTCGGCACCCTCGGTCGTCTCCGGCCCGGCGCCCGAGGTCGCCTCCGGCTCCGCGTCCGAGGTCGCCTCTGGCTCCGTGGATTCATCAGTCACTCCCCCATCATCCCAAAGACGCCGTGAGGAACAATTTCGCCCATGACTCGCGTCGTTGTGATCGCCACCGGTGGCACCATCGCCACCAGCACCGACCAACACGGCATAGCCTGGCCGACCCGCAGTGCCACCGACCTCGTCCACGACCTGGGCACCGGGGTCCAGGTCGACACCGTCGACCTGATGTCGGTCGACAGCTCCGAGCTGACCCCGGCCGACTGGGACCGGATCGCGGCGGCGGTGCGTGCCGCCGGTGACGCCGACGGGATCGTCATCACGCACGGCACCGACACCATGGAAGAAACCTCGTTGTGGCTCGACATCACGTACGACGGTGCCGTGCCGGTGGTCCTGACCGGCGCCATGCGCAGCAGCGACGCACCCGATGCCGACGGCCCGGCAAACCTGCGGGACGCGATCACCGTGGCCGCCAGTGCGTCCGCCCGTGATCTCGGGGTGCTGGTCAGCATGGCGGGCCAGGTGTGGCAGCCCCTCGGCGTCACCAAGGCCGGGCACGGTTTGCTCGGCACGGCGGTCGGGTCGGTCAGGGACGGCTCGTTCATTCCCGACGGCGTCAAACAGCGGCCACGACTCGGCGCATTGTCGGCGGCGTCCGCGCCGCGGGTGGACATCGTCGCCGCGTATGCCGGCAGCGACGCGCTGGCGATGGACGCGTTTGCGGCAGCCGGCGCCGGCGGATTGGTACTCGAGGCACTCGGCTCGGGCAATGCCGGGTCCAAGGTGCTCGCCGGGGTGCAGCGGCTGTGCGCCGCCGGTGTTGCGGTGGCGATTGCGACACGGGTGCCCGGCGCGCGCGTCACATCGGGCTACGGTCCCGGGCGGGCGTTGCTGGACGCCGGGGCGGTGTCGGCGGGCAGCTTGCGCGCCGCCCAGGCCCGGGTGTTGCTCATGGCGGCACTCGCCGCGGACATGCCCGTCGCCGACGCGTTCGCTGAATGGGTTTGACGAAACTGTCCCACTGGGTGGACGACTTGCCCGTCGACGAGCGCGAAATTGACGAACCAATGATAATTTCCCCCACGCCCAACTCCCGGGGGAAAGACATTGGAATTGACGGCGCTCGGTAGCCAACGCAAACAGCAGAAACGTCTCGACATACAGGGCATGCGCGCGATCGCGGTGGCCCTGGTCGTGCTGTTCCACGCCGAAATCCCCGGCTTCGGGGGCGGTTACGTCGGAGTCGACGTCTTCTTCGTGATCTCCGGATTCCTGATCAGCACACACCTGTTGAGCGAGCTGCACGAGCGCGGACACATCCGCTACGGCGCCTTCTATGCCCGCCGGGTTCGCCGGCTGCTACCCGCCGCCTTGACCGTCATCGTCGCCACGGTGGCCGCCGCCGCCTGCTGGGTGTCTCCCCTGCAGTTCGGGTACGTCGTCAAGGACGCCATCGCCGCGACGTTCTACGTGCCGAACGTCTTGTTCGCCTACCGGGCGACCGACTACCTCGCCGACAAGACGCCGTCGCTGTTCATGCACTACTGGTCTCTCGGCGTGGAAGAACAGTTCTACCTGCTGTGGCCGGCGTTGCTCGTCGGGCTGTTCGGGCTGTTCAAGCTGCGCAGCCGCCGCGTGGCGGCCATCGGCGCCGTCGTCGCGGCATCGTTCGCGCTGTGCGTGTGGCTGACCGGTTTCTCGCAACCGAACGCGTTCTTCATCCTGTTCGCGCGGATCTGGGAGTTCGGCGTGGGCGGCCTGGTCGCACTGATCCTGCTGACCCGTGGCCGCGTCTTCGGTGACCGCGTCGGTGCCGTCGCCGGCTGGGCCGGGCTGGCCGCGATCGTGGGCAGCGGCGTGCTGTTCTCCACCGCCACCGAGTACCCCGGTGACGCGGTGGCCGTGCCGGTCATCGGCACGGCGCTGCTGATCGCCGCCGGCCCCGTGCGCTGGGGCCCCGCGGCGCTCCTGAGCCTGCGCCCACTCACCTGGATCGGCGACATTTCGTACTCCCTGTACCTCGTGCACTGGCCGCTGCTCGTTCTGCCCGTCGCCGCCACCGGGTACATGCACGGCTCGCCGATGTGGCTGCGCGCCGCGATCGTCGCGGCCTGTGTCCCGCTGGCATGGCTGCTCTACCGGTACGTCGAGCAACCGGGCCAGCACGTGACGTGGCTCAACGCCGCCCGCCCCCGCCGCACGCTCGCCGCGACCGCGGGCGTGATGGCCGCCGTCTGCGCCGTGGTCCTCACCGTCGCTGTCGTGCAGAACCCGATGTTGGACGCGGGCCGCCCCGCAGCACATACCCAACTGAGCCTGAAACCCGCCGGCACCCCGTATGTGCCGAGCAATCTGAATCCCCGGCTGTCTGCCAGCGAAAGTGCCCAACCCGTCATCTATGCCAACCATTGCCACCGTGACGAATGGGCCACCGACCCGGCCGGCTGCACGGTGGGCACCAACCCCCAGGCGCCGCTCGTCGTCCTGTTCGGCGATTCCCATGCCGCACAGTGGTATCCGGCGCTGTCAAAGTTGGCCGACCAGGGGTTGATCCGGTTGGACAACCGCACCAAGAGCCACTGCCCTTCGGCACACATCCACATCGCCCACTACCCGCGCTGCGACCAGTGGCGCGAAGGAGTACTCGACAGCCTGGCCGACACCAAGCCCGCGCTGATCTTGCTGGCAGGCTGGGGCGCCAGCTACATGCGCGACACCACGGACGCAACAGCGCGCTGGCGGAAAGCACTCACAGACACCCTCGACGAGTTGCCGACGCGATCGCGCGTAGCGATGATCGCCGACACCCCGTCAACCGGCGTCCCGCCGTCGTACTGCCTGGGTCTCTTCCCCACCGACACCCAGCGGTGCGCACTTCCGCACAGCAAGGCGCTGGACGCGCGCGTCCGCCTGGCCGAACAGGATCTGGCGGCCAGGGGCGCATTCAGCTATCTGGATTACACCGACTACTTGTGCAACGACACCGTCTGTCCGGCCATCCTCGGTGACACCCTCGTCTACCGAGACGGGCATCACCTCACGACCGACGTGAGCGTCCAACTGGCGCCAGTGGTTGCTGCGGGCCTGATGCCGCTGCTCAGCGCAGACGACGAACGTGTCGAGCCGGGACCGGCCGATATGGCGGTAACGGGCACCGGCTTGCCGGATCGAGGGCACGGCTTGCGGCCCCACCACGACTAGTTCGTGCCGTCGTCGGTCGGCAGCTGCGCCAGATAGTCCTGCCAATCCAGGCTGTCGACAGGGTCGGCGCGGGTGATCTGCGGATCGTCGGCCGCGACGGTGCGGGCCACCCCGGGACCGCCGGCCCGGGTCTCGAATCGCACCGTCATGACGCCATGCCCGGCGCCCTGCACCCACCCGTGGCCGTGGTCCGGATGCCGCACGTCATCGCCGACGCGCCACGGGGATTCGGCCGGCGTGGCGCTCAGCGGGCCGGCCCCACCTGCCGAGGTGGCGACCTCGGCATCGTCCGCCATCTCCAACTCCGGGAACAGGGACTCCTGCCGGGCGTCGGTCAGGCCCGAAAATCCAACGCCCACAAGGCGAATCGGACCGATCTCGATGGGATCGAGCAGCAACCGGCGGGCCGTCGCCGCCAGGGTCGACGGGTCGGTCGTCGCGTACGGCAACGTGGCCGAGCGGGTCAACGTACTCATGTCTGACTTCTTCAGCTTCACCGTGACGGTGCGGGCACCGCGCCCGTCGCGCTGCAGCCGCCGGTGCGCGTGGTCGGTGATGGGCCCGATGCTGTCGCGCAGCTGATCCAGCGTCGTCAGGTCCACCTGGAATGTGGACTCGGCGCTGATCTGTTTGGCCTCGGCACGTTCGGCCACCGGTCGATCGTCGATGCCGCGGGCCAGCCGGTGCAGCGCCGGCCCGACCGTGCCGCCGAGCACGTCGGCGACCTCGGCATCGCTGAGCGCCGCCAGCGCCCCGATGGTCTCGATGCCCAGCCGGTGCAGCTTCTCCTCGGCGACCGGCCCGATCCCCCACAGCCGGCGCACCGGCAAGGCCTCCAGGAGCGACCCCTGCTCCTCGCCACTCACGATGCGCACCCCGTCGGGCTTGGCCAGCCCTGACGCGATCTTCGCGACCTGCTTGCCCGAACCCGCACCGACCGAGGCCACCAGCCCCGTCTCGGCACGCACCGCGGCCCGCAGGTCCTCGCAGAACTGCCGGACCTCGTCCGGCGCGGCGCCCACCAGCTCGGCAGGTTCACCGAAGGCCTCGTCGAACGACAGCTGCTCCAGGACCGGCACCACGGCACGTACCGCGTCGAGTGCCCGACGGCTGGCCACCGAATACACCGCGCCCCGCGGCGGCAGCACCACGGCGGACGCACCGACGAGCCGCCTGGCCTGATGCATGGGCATCGCCGAGCGGGCACCGAACCTGCGGGCCTGATAACTGGCGCCGGCCACCACGCCACGACCGCCGAGCCCGCCGACCAGCACCGGGCGGTCCCGCAAGGTAGGCCGGGTCAACTGTTCGACGGACGCAAAGAAGGCGTCCATGTCCAGGTGCAGGACCCAGCGATCCACAGTGGCCAATGCTAGGTGGATACCCTTCTCGACATGAACGACGTGCCGATCCGTGACGAATCGATCCGGCTGGGCCAGTTTCTCAAGCTGGCCGGACTGATCGACAGCGGAGCGGACGCCAAGGCGGTGATCGGCGACGGCATGGTGCGCGTCAACGGCGAGGTCGAGACGCGGCGCGGACGCCAGCTGCGTCCCGGTGACACCGTGACGTTCGAGGGACGGTCGGCGCGGGTCAGCGGCTGACCCGCGCCGAGACCGGTCAGGCCTTGGCGATCGCGGCCCGCACGCCGTCGCCGACGTCCGCACCGTCGGCTAGCTCGCCCGCGTCCACGACGGTGAACTCGGTGGCCAGGATCTCGCCGGCGATCAGGCCGGCGTGGGTGGCCGCCCACGCCTGCTTGTCGGCCGGCACGGCGAATGTGACGGTGATGCGGTCGGACACGTCCAGCCCCGTCGCCTTGCGCAGGTCCTGCAGTTCGCGGATGCGGTCCTTGACCCAACCTTCGGCTTCGAGTTCCTCGGTCACGGTGCCGTCCAGCACCACCAGCCCGGCGCCGTCCGGCAGGGCTGCGGTCCATTCCGCATCAGCGGCAACGAGTTTCGAGCTGTACTCCGCCGGCAGCAGCACGGCGGGCCCGGCGGTCAGCGTGCCGTCGGGGTTGACGACACCCTCCCCGGCCTTGACCGCCTTGATCGCGGCCTGCACGTCCTTGCCGATACGAGGGCCGGCAACGCGGGCGTTGACGGCCAACTCGAACTTGCCATAGGCGTCGATGTCGTCGGTCAGCTCGACCGCCTTGACGTTGAGCTCGTCGGCGATGAGATCCTTGAAAGGGGCGAGGGCGGACGGGTTATCCACCGCCACAATGAGTTTCGGCAGCGGCAGGCGCACGCGCAGCTTCTTGGCCTTGCGCAAGGAGGATCCGGTCGAGGCCACTTGCCGCACGCGGTCCATGGCCGCGACCAACTCCGGGTCGGCCGGGACCACGCCCGCCTCCGGCCAGTCGGTCAGGTGTACGGAGCGCTCGTCGGTCAGCCCCCGCCAGATCACCTCGGTGGCCAGTGGCAGCAGCGGCGCCGCCAGCCGGCACGTCACCTCCAACACGGTGTGCAGCGTGTCGATGGCGTCGGCGTCCTCTTCCCAGAACCGCGAACGCGACCGTCGCACATACCAATTGGTGAGCGCCTCGGCGAACTGGCGCAGCTGCTCGCAGGCACCGGAGATATCGCACGAATCGAGCGAATCGGTCAGGGTGTCGCGCAGGTCGGCGAGCTTGGCCAGGATGTAGCGGTCCAGCACGTTGGTCGAGTCGGTGCGCCAGGTGCCCTTCTTGGGCGCGTACAGCGCCAGGAACGAGTACGCGTTCCACACCGGCAGCAGCACCTGCCGGACGCCATCACGGATGCCCTGCTCGGTGACGATCAGATTGCCGCCGCGCAGGATCGGCGAGGCCATCAGGAACCAGCGCATGGCGTCCGAGCCGTCGCGGTCGAACACCTCCGACACGTCCGGGTAGTTGCGCAGCGACTTGCTCATCTTCTGGCCGTCATTGCCCAGCACGATGCCGTGTGCCACACAGGTTTTGAACGCCGGGCGGTCGAACAGCGCCGTCGCCAGCACATGCATGGTGTAGAACCAGCCGCGCGTCTGGCCGATGTACTCGACGATGAAATCGCCTGGGAAATGGGCCTCTTCGCTGGCCGAGCCGTCGAACCAGTCCTGATTCTCGAACGGGTAATGCACCTGCGCGTAGGGCATCGAGCCCGAGTCGAACCAGACGTCGAACACGTCCTCGATGCGGCGCATGGTCGACTTGCCGGTCGGGTCGTCGGGGTTGGGCCGGGTCAGCTCGTCGATGTAGGGGCGGTGCAGGTTGTCGGGCCGGACGCCGAAGTCTCGTTCCAGCTCGTCGAGGCTCCCGTAGACGTCGATGCGCGGGTAGGCCGGGTCGTCGGACTTCCACACCGGAATCGGGCTGCCCCAGTAGCGGTTTCGCGAGATCGACCAATCACGCGCGTTGGACAGCCACTTGCCGAACTGGCCGTCCTTGACGTGCTCGGGGTACCAGGTGATCTGCTGGTTCAGCTCGACCATCCGGTCCCGGAACTCGGTGACCTTGACGAACCACGACGACACCGCGCGGTAGATCAGCGGGTTGCGGCACCGCCAGCAGTGCGGGTAGGAGTGCTCGTAGGTCTCGTGGCGCAGCAGGACCGCTGCGTTGACCGCGGCCGGGCCGGTGCCGTTCTTGAGGTCCTTGATGATCTGCGGGTTGGCCTCGAAGACCTGCTGACCCTGATAGTCGGGCACCGTCGAATCGAACCGGCCCGTGGAGTCCACCGGCGTGACGGCGACGATCCCGGCGGCGTCACAGGTGGCCTTGTCGTCCTCGCCGTAGGCCGGCGCCATGTGGACGATGCCGGTGCCGTCCTCGGTGGTGACGAAATCACCCTGCAGCACCTGGAACGCGTTCTGCGCCTTGTCGCTGTCGACGAAGAACGCGAACGGCGGCAGGTAGTGCGTGCCCAGCAGTTCGGCGCCGAGGTAGGTGCCGACGACCACCGGCTCTTCGCCGAACTCGCGCGCATAGGCCGCCAGCCGCGGCTCGGCCAGCACGTAGTTCTGCTCGTCGGGGCCCACCACCTGCACGTAGGTGACCTCGGGGTGCACGGCGACGGCCTGGTTGGACGGCAAGGTCCACGGCGTCGTGGTCCAGACCAGGAGGCGGGCACCGGCCACCGGGCCGTCGGTCGCGACGAACCCGACGGTCAGCGCCGGGTCCTGCCGGCTCTGGTAGACGTCGTCGTCCATCCGCAGCTCGTGGTTGGACAGCGGCGTCTCGTCGTTCCAGCAGTACGGCAGCACGCGGTTGCCCTCATAGGCCAGACCCTTGTCCCACAGCTGCTTGAACGCCCAGATCACCGACTCCATGAACGTCAGGTCCAGGGTTTTGTAGTCGTTGTCGAAGTCGACCCAGCGGGCCTGGCGCGTGACGTAGGACTGCCACTCGTTCGAGTACTTCATGACCGAGGCCCGGCACGCGTCGTTGAAGGCGCCGATACCCATGGCCTCGATCTGGGCCTTGTCGGAGATGCCGAGCTGGCGCTGCACCTCGAGCTCGGCGGGCAGGCCGTGGGTGTCCCAGCCGAACCGGCGCTCGACCTTGTAGCCCCGCATCGTGCGGTAGCGCGGCACGATGTCCTTGACGTAGCCGGTGAGCAGGTGGCCGTAGTGCGGCAGGCCGTTGGCGAACGGCGGGCCGTCGTAGAAGACGTATTCGGGGGCGTCGTCGCGGCGCGCGATGCTGGCCCGGAAGGTGTCGTCGCGGGCCCAGAACTCCAGAACCTCGGCCTCGAGGTCGGGGAAATTCGGTGTGCCGCTGGCGGTCTTGGGGTACGCGCTCACGTCAGTGGTCTCCAGTGCCGTACAGCACCCAACAGGTGCTCAGTTCCAGGCACGGGGACGACGATCTCGCGTCTGGACGCGAGCGCCGCGGTACCACCCCGCTTGCACACGGCCCGACCCGGACGGTCGCGCACGTGCGCCGCTCAACTGCGGGCGATGACGGGCCCACCCGTCCGGTTCTACTGAGCTGCAGCCACCCTGGCCGCTACAGCCGTTCTTCCGGATGCTCCCCGGTGATGGCCGGATCGATGCGAATGCAGCGATTCTAACCGGCGCAGGCCACCGGGATCACTCCGAGACCGGCATGGCCTCCGAGGCCAGCTCGATCACGGCGTAGGCGAACTGCTCGGCGAGTTCTTCCACGGTGTAGGGCTCGAACTGGTGCCGGGCGTACCACCAGTCGACGTGCAGCACGTCGTCGCTGTGGAAGGCGCGGACCTCGAGCGTGTGTGCCGCGCCCGGGTGGTCGCCGTCGATCGCCGACATGCCGTAACTGAACAAAACGTCGGCAACGTCGTCGGGGTTTGCGGTCGCGGCGACCAGCGCACTGCGCACCGACTGCACCATCTCGGTGGCATCCATGTCGGACGCCGAGACGCAGTCGACCTCGAGCCGGCGGATCACAGCCAACCCGCCGCCGGAGCGTTCCTTAGCTGCGGCCACGTCGACCGCGGCTCGCCCGGGTCCGATCACCCGTTCGATCGCGCGGCCGAGCGCACCGATCAGCAACACCTCGGCATCGACTCCCAGGTATTCGGCGCCGCCCTCGAGCTCGGCGGCGATCACCGGCGACAGCGGGGCTTCGAGCCGGCGCATGTCGACCTCAGTACCGGCGGTGTCGAAGCCGCCGAACTCGTAGTCGGCGACATGCATCGTCGCCGCAGCAGCAGAAGGGAGAACGGCGTCGAACTCACCGGCGTACGCAAGAGTCATGTGATGCAGACTACAACACGATTCCCAAATTTGGGACATAGCTCCCGAAACTGTGACGCCCATGTCAATTACGGCTTATGTGTCGCAAAAACAGTTGCTAGCAACCAAAGGGGGGAAGGGTCTATCGTGGCAGAGTGCCCCGAACAGACCAGAACGGCAGACAGCTCAAGGCGCTGCTCGACTACATCTTCGACGGCGACGTCGAAGCGAGGGAGATCTACGGTGCGCTCGGAACGTCGAGCAGTACGTACTACCGGCGAATCAAAGAGGCCGACTATCCCAACGCGGAAGAACTCCGCCTGGTGGCCGATCACTTCCGGTTGAGCTATCCCGACCTGCAGGTTCGGTTCGGCCTGATGAGCCACGACGAGGTCATCAACTACATCCAATCGGCACCCCTCGCGGTTGCCACGGCGGCGCCGGCGGTCCCCAAACGCGCCACAAAGTTGTCGGAAATGACGCGACGTGCTGATGCGCCGCCGCTATGACCAGTAGAATCTGAGCGTTCGCAGGCGCTGGCAAAGGCTCCAACCATGGCTCTCACATTGCTCATAACCATCACTCTCGCCTGTATGGCGTGGAGTTTGTGGATTCGTCGCGTCACCTGGTCGTGCCGCTGGGAAGTGGCAGCGACCCTCAACATCGCGCTGCAGGCCGCCGCCGTCGCCCTGATGTCCCCGATGGCCGCCGACACCCTGGGCCGCGCCATCCACTCGGCAACCGGTGTGTGGAACCTGCCCGCCTACCTCGGACATGACTGCTACATCGTGGCCGCCTCGGCCATCGTCTACAACGCCATCGGCCGCCTGGCCGACGACGCCGCCATGCAGAAGATGTTCACGCAGTACATCGAGCGGCCCGCGACCCTGTGCATCCCGGTGCTGCTCGCGCTCTTCTCCATGAGCGTGGCCGGTCGCGAGTACTCCCCCGACCTGTTCACCATGCCCACCGACGGCTGGCTGGCCGCGTACTGGCTGGTGCTGTGCGGCACCCTGACCTACCTGCTGGTGTTCGGCGGCCGCGCCCTGCTGGTGTTGCGCAAGAACCCCGACTCGCGGCGCATCGCCAACATCTATCTGTTCGCCACCGCCAGCGGCATCATGGCCTGCGCCACCCGCATCCTGACATCGCTGGTGCCCGAGCTGCAGCCCCTCGAAGACGGCAAGTTCGTCTGGGTCTTCGCCTGCATGTGCGGCGGGGTCTTCGCGCTGGCGTCCGCGCACTCGTGGCTGATCAAGACCAAGTGGTTCTCGAAGGCGGCCCACTGAGCCTCCAGCGCTGACCGTCGGAGACTCGTCAGCAAAAGGCCCGATCCGTCAAAATCTGCGAGGATGCCTTACTCTGCTATCCGGCACCCGGTGTCAGTTTGACTGTGTTTCACCACCTTCGACGACACCCGGCCTTCACCCCTGCCCGAACATCCCCGAGGAGGAAGTGTCCGTGATCGAGTCGTCTCTGCCGGCCGTCCTGCGCGAGCGCGCCAGCCTGCAACCCAACGACGTGGCTTTCACGTTCATGGACTACGACACCGACCCCGATGGCGTGGCCAAGACCCTCACCTGGGCTCAGCTGTACCAGCAGAGCGTCGCAGTGGCGCACGAACTGCGCCAGCACGGTGAGATCGGCGACCGCGTGGTGATCGTCGCCCCGCAGTGCCTCGAATACGTCGTCGGCTTCCTCGGCGCCCTCGAGGCCGGCATGATCGCCGTCCCGCTGACCCAGCCGATCATGGGCCACCACGACGAGCGCGTCATCTCGGTCATGAAGGATGCGCAGCCGGTCGTAGCCCTGACCACCGCGGCCAGCAAGGACGCCGTCGCGCAGTACGCGACGCCGAACGACGACGGCCGCAGCCCCGTCGTCCTCGCTGTCGACGAACTGGACCTGGCGACCCGTCGTAAGCCGTTCTCCCGCCGCGAAGTTCGCCCCGAGACCGCGTACCTGCAGTACACCTCGGGCTCGACCCGCACCGCGGCCGGCGTGATGGTCTCGCACCGCAATGTCTCGGCCAACTACGAGCAGATGATCGCGGTCTTCTTCTCCGAGTGGGGCAAGGTCGCGCCGGCCGGCAGCACCGTCGTGACGTGGCTGCCGCTGTACCACGACATGGGCCTGCTGCTGGGCGTGTGCACGCCGATCCTGGGCGGCTGGCACACCGTGATGACCAGTCCCATCTCGTTCCTGGTGAAGCCGGCCCGCTGGATGCAGTTGATGGGCAGCCACAAGAACGTCATCACCGCCGCGCCGAACTTCGCCTTCGACCTGGCCGCCGCGCGGACCACCGACGAGGACATGGCCGGCAAGGACCTGAGCACCGTCCTGACGGTCTTCAGCGGCGCCGAGCGCGTACAGCCGACCACCGTCAAGCGCTACATCCAGCGCTTCGCCAAGTTCGGCCTGCCGGGCAAGTCCGTCCGGCCGAGCTACGGCCTGGCCGAGGCCACCCTCTACGTGGCATCCCGCGAATCCGGCGAGCCGCCGACGGTCGTGGAATTCGACACCGAGAAGCTCGCCGACGGCATCGTCGAGCGCGTGGAGTCCGGCAGCCCGCTGGTGAGCTACGGCTTCTCGCCCTCCCCCCTGGTTCGCATCGTCGATCCGGAGACCCGCCGCGAGGCTGCCGAGGGCACCGTCGGTGAAATCTGGACGCACGGTGAGAACGTGTGTGCCGGGTACTGGAACAAGCCCGAGGAAACCGAGAAGACCTTCCGCGGCGTACTCGAGGACGCTCCCGAGGGCACCCCGTCGGAGTACTGGCTGCGGACCGGCGACCTCGGCTTCATCTCCGAAGGCTCGCTGTTCATCATCGGCCGGATCAAGGACCTCTTGATCATCCGCGGCCGCAACCTGTACCCCGACGACATCGAGGCCACCGTCAGCGCGGTCTCGGGCGGCCGCACCGCCGCCGTCGGTTTCGAGGAGGACGGTGTCGAACAGTTCGCCGTCGTCATCGAGATGAAGAAGCGCGGCGAGACCGAGGACGAGGTCCGCGAGAACCTGGCTCAGGTCAAGCACGACATCACCTCTGCCATCTCGCAGGTACACGGCGTGAACGCCGCCGACCTCGTGCTCGTGGGCCGGGGTTCGATCCCGATCACAACGAGCGGCAAGATCCGCCGCCAGGCCTGCACCGAGCTGTACCGCAAGGGTGCCCTGGCGCGCCTGGACGCCTGATTCCCCGCCGGGACCAGGCCGCGCACCGTGCGGCCTGGTCCGCGCTGGCGGCCGCCGGCGCTATGCGCGGGTCAGGAGAATATCGGTGCGCCGCGTCGGTGCGGCGTGCAATTCATTGAGTGGACCGGCTTTCCATTTGAGATACCAGGCATTGCTGTAGCCGTTCTCCACTTCGTAGGCGGCGAAGTTTTGCTGAATGCGTTTGAACAGCACATCGAAAGCGGCCTGGTCGTCTTCGGGATTGGCTTCGAAGATGATGCTCATATTCTCGGGAAACGCGTCGATGTGATCGAAAATATCGCTGAGTATTGTTGTTTCAGCACCTTCGACATCCATCTTGATCAGGCGCACACGTGCCAATTCCTCCGGCGCGAGAATATCCAGCAACGGCGCCGCGGCGACCGTCGCGCATTTCTTTCCCTTCCGGGACGGCAACGTCGTGGTGGCCCCGATGTTGCGGGGTCCGAAGTCGTACAGGTCCAGTTCGCCCACATGGTCGGAAACCGCAACATTCACGGGCCGGACGTGGTCGGCGAGATCGGGGTTACTTTCCAGATTGCGCAACATCTTTCGGTAGATGTGGGGTGCCGCCTCGATGGCGACGACGTCGGCCCGCGTCGCCGCGAGCAGGGAGTCGTAGCCGATGTTCGCGCCGATGTCGACGAACAGATCTCCCGGCGTTAGGCTGCTTTCGATGATGCGCGAAATGGCGGGTTCCCACACGCCGTAGTTGATGATGCTCCGCTGAATTGAATCGACGGGGTCGCAATGAATGGTCGCCCCGTAATAGGTGGTCGCGTCGCGTGGTTTTCTGAGCCCGAGCTGGTACCAGTCGAGAATGCCACCCCCGATCCATCCCGGGAGTGGCCGCAATGCGTCAACGAATTTCCGGAGCTCCATGGCGATCGAATGTCCTGTTCTTCAGAGTCGCGGTGCGGGCGAATCTGGTCGCCGCACAGAACATCGACCCCGAACTCCCCCGCCGGACGTCAGGAATTCAATCAGGTTTATTGACGAGAAAGTTCAATTTCTCGGAAATTCGACAGCGGCTCAGCCGAAGAAGCCGCGGTGCTGTACCGCTCCGGCGGCCTCGAAGGCCGTCGTCATCTGGCAGGCGTCACAGGTGGCCGCGTAACCGCACTCCGGGCACGGTTCGACCTCGTCGGACTCCCGGCGGGCCTTGCGCTCGGCCAGCAGCCGTTCGGTGGCAGCCGCGGCCTCTGCTTCCTCGGCCTCTTCCCGCTTGCGCCGCGGCGACTTGGACGGCCACCAGTTGGCGTCACCGAGCAGCGCCGCGGTCGCCGGCACGGTCACCGTACGGACGATGAACGTGTCCAGCAGCAGGCCGACACCGATGATGAAGCCGAGCTGTACGGCGCCCAGGATGCTACTGACGGTCATCGCGAGCATCGACGCCGCGAAGATCAGGCCGGCAGAGGTGATGACGCCGCCGGTCGCGGCGACCGTTTTCACGATCGCCGAGCGCACGCCCCATTTCGCTTCGTCACGTATTCGGGATATCAGCAGCAGGTTGTAGTCGGCGCCGACCGCCACCAGCACCAGGAAGGCGATACCCGGCACACTCCACGAGATGTCGTAGCCCAATATGAACTGGAAGAACACCACGCCGATGCCCAGCGCCGAACCGTACGACAGCACCACCGACAGCACCAGGTAGAGCGGTGCCACGACGGACCGCAGCAGCTGCACCAGGATCAGGAACACCACGATCAGCGTCACGATGACGATGTACTGGATGTCGCTGTTGTAGTAGTCGCGGATGTCGCGGTTCACCGCGGACAGACCGACCATCGACACCTTGGCGTCGGACAGCGTCGTGTTGGGCAGTGCTGTCTGTGCCGCCTTCACGATCGCGTTGGTCTGGTCCATGGCTTCCGTGCCGAACGGGTTCAGCGCCGTCTGCACCAGGTAGCGCACCGTGTGGCCGTCCGGGGACACGAACAGCGTCGCGGCCTTCTCGAACTCGTTGCGGCTCAGGATCTCCGGTGGCACGTAGAAACCGGCCATCTGCGGGGTGTTGGCGTCGCGGCGCATACCGAGCAGGAACGACGAGGCCTGGTTCAGGCCACCGCCCATGCCGCGGACCTGGTCGACCAGCAGCTTCACACCGTCGGCGAGCTGCTTGCTCGAGTCGGCCAGCAGGTTGACGCCGTCGACCGCCTGCTGCAGCCGCCGCTCCAGGTCCGCGGTGTCGTACAGGCGCAGCTGCTTGAGCAGGCTGGTGATGCTCTCGATGTTGGTGCCCATCCCGCGGACCTTGTCGTCCATCCCGGGGTCGCTCTTGTACTGCTGCAGCATGTGGCCGAGGTTGATGACCTTCTGCACGGTCTCGGGGTCGTTGCCCTCGTTGACGTTCTGCAGACCGATCTTCAGGTCGTTGCACGCCGGGTAGTAGTTGCAGAACGGCGTCGCGTTCAGTGTCTCGAGCGCTTTCCCGGACCACTTGTAGACATCGCCGACGCGGACCAGCTGCCCACCGACGGCGTCGCCCAGCGACGTCATCTGGGACACCATCTTGGCCGACTTGTCGAGATCGTCCAGCGTCTTCGAGCCGCCGTACTGCTTCTGCAGCGCCGACATCTGGGTCAGCATCTGCCGCACCGGGCCGATGCCGCCGAGCACCTGCGTACGGATCTGGTTGAGCGCATCGGCGAGCTGGTACTCGCCGTCGACCAGCTTCTGCAGCAGCGCGTCATTGCCGTTGATGAGGTTCGAGGCGTCCTTGAGCTTGCTGCCGACCTCACCGGCCTGGTAGGTCGCCTTGGCCTGCTCCAGGACGTCACCGGTGGGACGCGTGATACCGCGGACGGCGTCGATGTGCGGCAGCTGCGCGACGCGCTGCGCCATCTGCTCCATGTCGGCGAGCGACTTCGGGGCACGAAGGTCACGCGGCGACTGGATCAGGATGAACTGCTGCATCGTCGTACTGATCGGGAAGTGCTTGTTCAGCGCCGTGTAGGCGACGTTGCTCGCCGCGTCCGGGTCGAGGTCTTTGCGGTTGTCGTAGTTGTAGCGGACCATCGTCGCGCAGCCGGCGAGTGCCAGCAGCACCGCGAGGCTGCCGGCCAGGTGGGTCACCGGGCGGCGCACGATGTTGACGCCGGACCGACGCCAGAACTTGCCCGTCATGTCCTTGCGCGGCTTGATCCAGCCACGGCGGCCGACCAGGACGATCAGCGCCGGCAGCATCGTCACGGACGCGAGGAAGCCGACCAGCACGGTCACGGCCAGCGCCGGGCCGATGGTGGCGAACACCCCGAGCGTGGCGAACGAGAGCGCCAGGAACGTGATCGCGACGGTGCCGGCCGAGCCGGCGATGACTTCACCGATCGAGGTGAGCGCCGATACCAGCGCCTGATCGGTGGCGACGCCTTGTCTGATGAACTCCTGATATCGACTGAACAGGAATATGGCGTAGTCGGTCCCGGCACCCATCATCATGCCGGTCATCAGCACCAGGGTCTGCGGTCCCACCGCGAGACCCAATAGTCCCAGTCCCGCCACCAATTGTTGCGCCACGATGAGCGAGACACCGATGGTGACGAGCGGCAGCAACATCGCGACCACGCTGCGGTACACGATGATCAGGATCGAGAAGACGAGGATGCCGGTGGCCGTCTCGATCATGTGCTGATCGCGGGCACCGATGTCGTTGATGTCCTGGAAGGTGGCCGACGCACCCACGATGTTCAGCGTCAGGTCGCTGCCCTTGACCACCTCTTCGATGGTCTTCTTGGCATTGCGGTACGCCAGCTGGCCGGGACCGGTGCCCATGCTGCCGACGAGGCTGACGGGCAGCTGCACCGCTTTGCCGTCCTTGCTGGCCATCACCTGGCGCAGCTCGGGGATGTGGATGAAGTCCTGCGTGGACCGGACGTTGGTCTTGTCGGCGTTCAGCTTGTCGACCAGGCGCCGGTAGACCTCTTCGTCTTCCTTGCTGAAGCCCTTGTCGTTGGTCAGCAGGACCACCGCGATGTTGCCGGCGTCCGCCTCGCGGAACGCGTTCTTCATCGCGTTGCTGGCGATCAGCGTCGACGAATCGGGCGGCAGGAACGGCGGCGGGCGGCGGCTGGCCACGTCGACCAACGTCGGAAGAGCGAGAAAAAGAACGATTGCGATGCCGACCCAGGACGCCAAAACCACGACGGGACGCCGCACCACGAACTTGCCGAGTGCGGCGAAACCCGCATGTGCCAAAGCACCGCTTGGCCTGGCACGTTTCAGCATCCCCGACAGGCTACACGCCGCAAACGGATCTGATGCACCGACCGGCACCCCAATATCGACGCCGCCAAAGAGCCGCATTGCTGTCGCCATGCTGTAATCGGGTGTGCCACTGATGAAGTCACCTACCCCCCGCCGTGCCTACGGGCATCCGGCGCCCTCGTTGCCATTCATGCCCCAGCAATGCGGAGATCAGCGGCAGACCGATATGTGTGGCATTCTGTGAAGTTTGCTATCGCCATTCATGGCACGCGTGGAGACATCGAGCCCAGCGGCGCCGTGGCCAGAGAATTGCTGCGCCGCGGCCACGAAGTTCGCATGGCGGTGCCGCCGAATCTGGTTTCCTTCGTCGCCTCGGCGGGCCTTCCCGAGCCTGCCAGCTACGGCGTGGATTCTCAGCAGCAACTGGATGCCGACATCTTTCGTGACCACTTGAGCATCAAGAACCCCGTGAGTGTCGTCCGCGAACTCCGGGACTACATGACGCAGGGCTGGCAGGACATGAGTGCCACTCTCACGGAGGTCGCCGCGGACGCGGATCTGCTGCTCGCGGGGACCACCTATCAGGAGGTGGCCGCCAACGTCGCCGAGCATTTCGACATCCCGCTGGCCGCGCTGCACTACTTCCCGTTCCGCCCCAACAGCCAGGTGCTGCCGGTACCGCTGCCGCTGCCGCTGATCCGCCGCGGCTTCGCCGTCGGCGAGTGGTTCCACTGGCGCATGCTCAAGGAGGCCGAGGACATCCAGCGGCGCACCCTGGGCCTGCCGCCGGCCACCGTGCGGGCGGTCCGGCGCATCGAGGACCGTGGGGCCCTGGAAATCCAGGCCTACGACGAGGTGCTGTTCCCCGGCCTGGCGGCCGAATACGGCGACGCCAAGCCCCTCGTCGGGTCCATGTCGATGGAGCTGCAGACCGACACCGACGCCGACGTGATGGCGTGGATCGCAAATGGCAAGCCGCCCATCTATTTCGGCTTCGGCAGTATGCCGGTGGAATCCCCCGCCGAGGCCATCGCGATGATCGACGCGGTGTGTGCCGAGCTCGGCGAGCGGGCGCTGATCAGCTCGGGCGTCTGGGATCTGCCGGACACCACCACACTGGGCGACCACGTGAAGCTGGTCGGTGCCGTCAACCACGCCGCGGTGTTCCCGCTGTGCCGGGCCCTGGTCCACCACGGCGGCGCCGGTACCACCGCGGCCGGGCTGCGTGCCGGCGTGCCGACGGTGGTGCTGTGGGTCAGTGCCGACCAGCCGGTGTGGGCCGGGCAGGTCAAGAAGCTGCGGCTGGGCGCATCACGCCGGTTCTCGAAGACCACGCCGGCGTCGCTGAAGTCCGCGCTGCGCACCGCGCTGCAGCCGGAGTGCGCCGAGCGGGTGCGGGCCGCTGCCGCGCGCATGACGAAGCCCGCGGACAGCGTCGCACGCACCGCGGATCTGCTGGAAAAGGCCGCCCAGGCCCGTTAGGGGCCTGGGCGGGACCGCCCGTCAGTAGATGGTCAGCGGCGTGAGGTCGAATTCCTCGAGCGTCTCGCGGACGAGTTCACGCAGCATGGCCCGGCTGTTCTCGGCCCCCACCTGGTAGCCGACGATGCCGAGGTTCACCCGGCCGTT
Source organism: Mycobacterium sp. SMC-18 (assembly GCF_045310895.1). Classification (NCBI taxonomy): domain Bacteria; kingdom Bacillati; phylum Actinomycetota; class Actinomycetes; order Mycobacteriales; family Mycobacteriaceae; genus Mycobacterium; species Mycobacterium sp. SMC-18. The sequence continues at coordinate 188,941 of NZ_JBJIAL010000007.1, read as the reverse complement.
GTAGCGGCCGGACGCGACCACCAGCAGGCCACCGGGCCGCTCGATGTCGGCCCGCTTGACCTTCTGCTCGACGCCCCAGCAGTTCAGGAACGTCGCCTGGTTGACGCCGTCCGGGCGGCACATCAGGTCCGGCAGCTCGGCGAAGTTGGAGCACGTCACCGGCATGTCGCCGAGCACCAGGTCGGCCGTCTTGTTCACCGCGCGCAGCGGGATGAACGGCGTCAGCGGCAGCAGGATGAACGACTCGTCCGGCTGCTCCTTGGCCGTCGACAGGGACGTACGCAGCGCGCCCCGCAGATCCGTCAGGTCCTTGGCGACGTGCGTCGGATCGACGGTGAGATTGGCGAACGCCATGGCGTTGGCCCGGGTGTCCTCCATCGAGGTCCGGTCGTTGACGGCCACCATGAGCGCAATGTTGTTGTCGTGCTTGCGATGCCGTTCCATCCGCACACCGAGCCGGGCGGCGAATGCCGCCGCCAGGGAGTAGGTGTTGCCGCCGAGCGTGGCGCACTTGGCGTCCCACTGCTCGACGTCGATGTGGGTGCCGGCGAACGGCAGCAGCACGTACTCGTCGGGGTTGCCTGCCGTCACCGCGGGCCGGGTGTCACCGGACTTGGAGATTTCGTGACGCCGGCGGTGCAACATCTTGGCGGCGGCCACCACCGTGCGCCGGACCTCGGGCCAGTCCCGCCGCGCCTGACGCAGGTCGGCGCGCAGACCCTGCCAGCGGGTGCGGGAGCCCGGCTGGGCGTAACCCAGATCGCGGCCCTGCCCGAGCACAGACTCCATGATCGCGGCCACCGCACCGGTGCCGTCGATCAGGCAGTGCGACAGCGCCAGCGCGACACCCGTCGAACCGTCGCTGAACTTCTGGACGCCCAGGTGCCAGCCGGGACCGTGCTCCGGGTCGATCGGGATCTGCGACCGCTCCTCCAGCCAGTCGGTCAGTTCCGAACGCGGGCGGGCGGTTTCGACGATGTCCAGCGGGCGCTCGACGGCCGGCGCGGCCACCCAGCGGGCCCGGCCGAACGGCAGCGGCGAGCGCTCGATGCGCCGGGCCGCCAGGCTCCGGCCGAAGTTATCGTGGAAGCGGCGCAGGCCGTCGAGGTCGACGGGTCCTTCGTAGAACCACAGCGCCAGCATGACCTGGACCCGACCGCTGGCCCGGTACGACAGGAAGGTCGCCTCGTCCATGTAGTCCAGCCGGTCCTGCGGACGGTCCAGTTCCGGGGGCAGCTTGGCGAACCGGCCGCGGCCGGTTTCGTTCAACCGGGTATCAGTGGACAAAATAGACCTGGCCCTTCACTTCGGTTATTCGGTTGTCGAACTTGGGATTACGCGGATTATTCGTAGACCGCGGTGAGGCCGAACTCGGCCAGCGTCGCTTCCACGTGCGCACGCAACGTCGCCTTGGTGTTCTCGGCGCCCGGCTGGTAGCCGATGACCGCCATCGACACCCGGCCGATCAGCTGCATCGAGATGACGGTGAGGATGCCCTTGCGGTGCTCCATGACCGCACGCGGCACCTGACCGTCGACCCCGCGGGCCATGACGTATTCGGCGGGTGTCCCGTCGACACGCGCCAGATCGTCCGGCAGCACACCGAGGTTCGAGCAGAACACCGGGAGCTCACCGAACCCGACCGCGATGTCCGCGGCCTGGATGACGGCCCGCTTCGGGATGAACGGCGTCAGCGGCAGCAGCTCCAACTTCTCGTCGGGCTCCTCGCGCATCTTGCGCAGGGCTTCCTTGATGACCGCCCGCGTCTCCGTCAGATCCTCGGCGACGCCCTTCGGGTTGACGCGGGCATCACCGATCAGCACCGCGTTGGCACGGGTGTCCTCGAGCGTGCGGTCGTTGATGGGCACCACCAGCGGCACCACGCCCTCGGCCTCGCTGAACCGGCCCATCCGCTCGGACAACCGCGCCGCGAACCCGGCGATCAGCGCGTAGCTGTTGCCGCCGAGCGCCTTGGCGCGCGCGTCGAACTCCGCGGCGTCGATGAACGCCCAGATCGCCGGCACCAACAGGTTTTCCTTGGCGCTGGCCTCATCCAGGTGGGCTGCCGCCGACTTTCCGGAACGCCGCAGCTCGCTGCGCTTCTGGTACGCCTGCTTGGCCGCCGATTTGATCGAGCGCCCGAGTTCGGGCAGGTCGCGGAAGGTCTGGCGGAAGTCGGCACGCAACGCCTGCCATGACGACCTGGTCCGCGGCTGCGGCAGACCGAGGTCGCGCAGCTGGCCCGTCACCGACTCGAACACCGTCAGCATGGCACCGCCGCCGTCGCCGATGCAGTGTGAACCGACGAGGCTGACGACCGTGGCGCCGTCGTCGAGCGGCTGCACACCCATGTGCCAGGCCGGGCCGAACTCCGGGTCGACGGGGATCTGCGCATGCTCGTCGAGGAAGTCGCCGAGCTCGGCCCGCGGACGCACGGTCTCGTACACCCGCAGCGGCGCCGGCGGCCCCAGCGATGACACCCACCGGTGCCGGCCGAACGGCAGGATCGACGGCTCGATGCGCCGACCGGCCAGGCCGTGACCGAAGTTGTAGTGGAACCGGCGCAGGCCCTCCATGTCGACGGGATGCTCGTACACCCAGACGCACTGCATGACAGCGGCCTGGCCGGTGGCCCGCAGGCCGAGGAACATCGCCTGGTCGACGTAGTCGAGCACGCGGCTCTCATCACCGTCGTTGTTGTCTGCCAACCAGCGGCGCAACAAAGGCACGCGCGGCGGGCGCGTGGAGGTCGTCACAACTCAGCCCTTCACAGCTCGAATCAGTTCGCTGCGGCAACCGTTGTGGCGCAAGGCTTCCGAACGTCCCGCACCAGAACCGCCGTCGGCGACCCGCAGGTACACCGCGCGCATCGCGTGCAGGTACTTGTCCACCGATTCACGGGCGATGGGGTTGTCCGGGTAGGCGATGGTGACCGAGGTTTCCTTCTCGGAACGGTTCACCCAGATGCCGATCTGGTACGCCGAGCGCGCGTCGCTGTAGACGCGGCCGTTGAGCCGTTCCCACTCGTTCATGATCGCCGGCGACAGCGGCGGCAGGTTGGTGTCGAGGTACGACACCATCGGCACGCCCGGGTCGGCCTTGCGAATGCCCGGCACCTTGCCCTCGGCCAGTTCGAGTACGCGCTCGAACGGGACGTGTGCCAGGTCCATGCCTGCGTCGAACGCCTTCTGCATGGCGCGGGCGGTGTCGCCGAACGACTCCGGCACCACCGGGACGCTGATCGGCACGACGCCGGTGAACCAGCCCGTCGTCATGAACTCGGCCGGGGTGCGGCGCGTCGTGGTCGGGGTGATGACGTTGTAGATCGGCCGGCCGGTCAGTTCGTGCTCGGCGAGCGCCGCGCACGCGATGACGCCACCGATGACGCGGGCACCCGCGGACAGGCAGGCCGACTCGAACCGCTCCGACTGGTGCTTGTCCATCAGCCGAACCGTCAGCATCTCACCGCCGCAGGGCACCGACGGGTCGCCGAGCGGCAGCGGGAAGCACGGCAGGGTGCCGTCGTTGGCCTCGGCGAACTTGATCCAGTCCTTGACCTCCGGCGACTCGAGCGTCAGCGCCGACGTGAACTCCGCCTGCTTGATGCAGTAGTCGTCGTAGCTGCCGGCGTCGGCCAGCGGGATCGGCGGGGCGCCACTGACGAGAGCCGCATACATCAGGTGGATTTCGACGAGCACCAGTCCCATCAGCAGTGCATCGGTGTGCACGTGGTCGATGCTGAAGTAGAAGGTGAAGTGGTCGTCGCGCTGGATGATGCCGAAGTGGAAGCAGTCCCACCGCAGCGGATCGGGCGTCGCGAGGACGTGGTCGCGCCACTGCTGCGCGTTCATCTCGCCGTGCTCGGTGGCCACCAGCTTGATGTCGCGCGGGCTCTTCGCCGTCCGGCGGACGACGACGTCGTCTTCCGTCAGCTCGAACCAGCTGTGGAACGTGTCATGCCGCCGCACGTAGGCGTTGATGACGTGCGTCATGGCCCGGACGTCGCACTTGCCCGGCATGTCCCATGCGGCGATGTTCAGCCGTGCCATGTCCGTGCCGTTGCGCTCGTGCGAACGGAACGCGCGGATGTGCTGGCTCTGCTGATAGCTGACCGGTACCGAGCTGACCGGTGCGTTGCGCAGCTTGGCAAGCGATGCAGACGAAGGGTTCCAGGAAGTCAGAACACCCGAGGAACCCATCCAGTCATGGATGGTCCTAATCGCAACCATGTTCACTCTCCTGTGCTTCGGTGAATTCAGCGCGCGGCTTCTGTGACGCCCTACTCTGACCCGTCATGTCGAAATCGCCGTCGAAATCGCCTCCCCCAGGCGTTCTGCCAGTGCTCGGACATTCGTGATGTCCGACGAACCGATCCGGACTCCCGTCTCAGCTTCGATACGGGTCCGCAGTTCCAGCGCCCCGAGCGAATCGAGGCCGTACTCGGCCAACGGACGGTCGGGATCGACAGATCGCCTAAGTATCATAGACATAGCGTCGGTGATCAGGCGCCTCAGACGAGCCGGCCGCTCCTCCTCCGACAGGGCGTGGAACTCCGCGAGGAATTCGCTGGTGCCCGCACCACCCCGCCCGATGTTGGCGAACGACTCCGCAAACTTGCTGGCCTGAGCGAAAGCCACCAGCCAGTCGGCCCCGGCCACCGGCGCGTAGCCGGCGTAGGCGCGGTCGTGACGGATGATCGCGTCGAACGCGTAGGCGCCGTCCTCCGGATCGATCGCCATGGCCTCGTCGGCCGCCATGCCCTGCCCGGCGCCGATCTTGGCCCAGGCACCCCACGCGATGACCGTCGCCGCCAGCCCCTGCGCGCGGCGCCACTGGGTGAACGCGTCCAGCCAGCTGTTCGCCGCCGCATACGCACCCTGTCCGGGCGAGCCCACCATGGCGGCAGCCGACGAGAACGAGCAGAACCAGTCCAGCTCGGACCCGGCCGTCGCCTCGTGCAGGTGCCACGCGCCGTACACCTTCGGCGCCCAGTCGCGTTCGATCAGCTCGTCGGTGATGTTCGGCAACGTCGCGTCCTCGACCACCGCGGCGCCGTGCAGCACGCCGCGCAGCGGCTTGCCGGTCGACTCGGCCGCGGCGACCAGACGCGCGGCGGTGTCGGCGGCTGCGATGTCACCCAGCACCACCTCGACCTCGGCGCCCTTGCTCCGGACGGCCTCGATGGCCTTCGCGGTCGCCGCACTCGGCTCCGAACGCGCGTTCAGCACGATGCGTCCGCAACCACCCGCGGCCAGCTTGTCGGCCAGGAACAGGCCCAGGCCACTCAGACCGCCGGTGACGATGTAGGAGCCGTCGGCCCGGTACACGGGAGCGTGCTCGGGCGACAGCACGGCCTCGAACTCCCCGGTGTGCGGGATGTCGAGCACGAGCTTGCCGGTGTGGCCCGCCGCGCCCATCACGCGGATGGCGGTGGCGGCCTCGGCCAGCGGGTAGTGCGTGGTGTCCGGCACCGGCAGCACACCGTCGGCGATCTGCCCGAAGATCGTCTCGAGCATGCCGCGCGTGATGTCGGGGTTGGTCAGCGTCAGCAGCGCCAGGTCGAGCGCGTAGAACGACAGGTTCCGGCGGAACGGGAACAGGCCCATCCGGGTGTCGCCGTAGATGTCGCGCTTACCGATCTCGACGAACCGGCCACCGAAGGTCAGCAGCTCGACACCGGCCTTCTGCGCCGCACCGGGCAGCGAGTTCAGCACGACGTCGACGCCGTAGCCGTCGGTGTCGCGACGAATCTCCTCGGCGAAGGCGGTGCTGCGCGAGTCGTAGACATGCTGGATTCCCCAGCTGCGCAACAGGTTTCGACGATCTTCGCTACCGGCGGTGGCGTAGATGTCGGCGCCCGCGGCCCGCGCGATGGCGATGGCGGCCTGGCCCACACCACCGGTGGCGGAGTGGATCAGCACCTTGTCGCCGGCCTGGATACGGGCCAGGTTGTGCAGGCCGTACCACGCGGTGGCGTGCGCACTGGGCACCGCCGCCGCGCTGCCCTCGGGCAGGTCGTCCGGAATCTTCACGGCCAGGTTGGCGTCGCAGGTCACGAACGTCTTCCAGGCACCGGTCAGCGAGATGCCCGCGACCCGGTCGCCGATCTGATGATCGGTGACACCCGGGCCGACCGCGGTGACCACACCGGCGAAGTCCGCGCCCGGCTGCGGCAGCCGGCCCTCGAAGCTCGGGTACCGGCCGTAGGCGACCAGCACGTCGGCGAAGTTGAGGTTGGACGCCGCGACCGACACCTCGATCTGGCCCGGTCCCGGAGCGACGCGCTCGTACGCCGCCAGCTCCGCCGACGACAGGTCACCGGGGGTCCGGATCTGCAGCTGCACACCGTCGGTCTCGGGCCGCACGACGGTGGTGCGACGTTCCTCGGGCTGCAGCTGGCTCAGGTTCAGGCGCGCGGTGTACCACTCGCCCGACCGCCAGGCCGTCTCGTCCTCTTCGGAGCCGGACAGCAGTTCGGCGGCGACGTGCGCCACGTCGGCCTGCACGTCGAGATCGATCTGCGTCGGCCGCATCGCCGGGTACTCCATGCCGATCGCCCGGATGAAGCCGCGGATGCCGCCCTGCTCCAGGTTGGCCACGTCGCCCGGCGCCACGGTGCGGGCACCGCGGGTGAGCACGTACAGCCGCGCCGGCTGGCCCGGCACGTCCGGCAGACCCCGCACGATGTGCACGAGCTGCTCGACCTGCGCCACGCCACGCTGTGCGGTGGACAGCGACGCCGAGGCCGCCGGGCCGTCCGGGGCACCGGTGACGACGACGACGCCCTTGAACGGCTTGGCCGTCAGCGTCTCCTGCAGCGACTCCAGGTTGGACGCGTGGTCGGCGTCGGCCGGCCACGCCATGGTGGAGACGTCGGCCTCGTCGGACTGCAGCACCTCGGAGAGCTTCTCGGTCAGGCTGTCCGCGTCGGCGGCGGCCGAGATCAGCAGCCAGCGACCCGGATCGACCACGTTGGCGACCGGCGCGTCCTGGCTGCGCCACTCGATGTTCAGCAGGCGCTCGTTGAGCAGCCGCTCGCGCTGGCCCTCCTCGGACACGCCGGTGCCGAGCCGCAGGCCGCTCACGGCCAGCAGCACCGCGCCGTTCTCGTCGAGCACGTCGATGTCGGCTTCGACCGCGGTCGGCGAGAGGCTGACGAGCTTGACGTAGCAGTAGTGCGCGTTGCGGGTCGACTCGTAGGCCCGCAGCTTGCCGACGCCCAGCGGCAGCATCAGCGCGCCGGTGGTGTCGCCGTGCAGATCGGGATGCGCGGCCACCGCCTGGAAGCAGGCGTCGAGCAGTGCGGGGTGCACGGTGTAGGCGCTCTGCTGCGACCGGATGGCACCGGGCAGCGCGACCGCGGCGAGCACCGTGGTGCCCGCGGTCGTGTGCGCCGCGGTCAGACCGGAGAACGCCGGGCCGTACTGGATGCCCCGCTCGGCGAACCAGGCACGCAGGTCACCACCGTCGACGTCTTCGGTGTGGGCGGCGACCAGCTTGGCCAGGTTGTAGCTCGGCCGGGAGGCGTCGTCTTCGATGGCGTGCAGCGTCGCGGCCGCACGGCGCACCTGCTCGCCGTCCTGGTAGGTCTCGACCAGGAAGTCGATGTCGCCCGACGGGACGGCGGTGGCGACCGCCGACACGGCGGTCTCCTCCTCGAGCAGCAGCATGGCCTCGAACGACACGTTGCGGACCTCGGAGGCCTCGCCCAGCACCTCGCGGGCCGCGCCGAGCGCCATCTCGCAGTACGCCGCACCCGGGAGCGCCGCGACGTTGTGCACCTGGTGGTCACCCAGCCAGGGCTGCACGCCGGTACCCACGTCGGACTGCCAGACGTGCCGCTCGGGCTCCTCCGGCAGCCGCACGTGTGCGCCGAGCAGCGGGTGCACCGCCAGTGACGCACCGCCGGGGGCCTGCTCGTGCGGATCACGCGTGAGGATCAGGTGGTTGCGGGTCCAGGTCGGCAGCGGTACGTCGACCAGCACGCCGTCCGGGTAGATCACCGAGAAGTCGATGGCGGCACCGGCGGTGTGCAGATCGGCGACGACATCGCGCAGACCGTTCGGCACGTCCTGTTCGCGACGCATCGCGGCCAGGGCGGCGATGCCGATGTCCTGGTGCGCGGCGTTCTGGTTGACCGCGTGCACCAGCAGCGGGTGCGGGGCCAGCTCGATGAACACCCGGAAGCCGTCGTCGAGCGCGGCCTGCACGGCCGCACCGAAGCGCACGGTGTGGCGCAGGTTGTCGACCCAGTAGTCCGCGTCGTAGTCCGCGGGGTCGCGCGGGTCGTACTGCGTGGCCGAGTAGTACGGCACCGCCGGCTCGTCGGGCTCGAGGTCCTCGAGGGCGTCGGCGAGCTCGTCCAGGATCGGGTCGACCTGCGGGGTGTGCGACGCGACGTCGACGGCGACCTCGCGGGCCATCACGCCACGCTCGTCCCATTCCTTGACCAGGGCGCGGATGGCGTCCTTGTCACCACCGACGACGGTCGACTGCGGCGAGGCGACGACGGCGAGCACGACGTCGCTCACGCCGCGGGCGCCCAGCTCGGAGAGCACCTGCTGGGCCGGCAGCTCCACCGAGGCCATGGCGCCGGAGCCCGACACCTTGAGCATCAGGTTCGACCGGCGACAGATCACCTTCACGCCGTCTTCGAGCGACAGCGCGCCGGAGACGACGGCGGCGGCGGACTCACCCATCGAGTGGCCGATGACCGCGCCGGGCTGCACACCGTAGGACCGCAGCGTGGCGGCCAGCGCCACCTGGATCGCGAACACGGCGGGCTGGATGCGGTCGATGCCGGTCACCGTCTCACCGGCGGTGATGGCTTCGGTGATCGAGAAGCCCGACTCCGCCTCGATGAGCGGCTCGATCTCGGCGATGGCGGCCGCGAATGCGGGCTCGGCCGCCAGCAGGCCGGCGCCCATGGCCGCCCACTGCGAACCCTGACCCGAGAACACCCACACCGGGCCGCGGTCACCCTTACCGGCCGCGGCCTGGTACGGGGTCTCGCTGTCGGCGACGTCACGGAGCGCCTGGATCAGGCCGGCGGCGTCCTCGGCGAGGACGGCAGCGCGCACCGGCCGGTGGGCGCGGCGACGCGCGAGCGTGTAGGCGGTGTCGGCCAGGTCGAGGGCCTCGCCCTGGGCGGCGGCCCAGTCGGCCAGTTTGCCGGCGGTGCGGCGCAGCTCCTCGGCCGAGGTGGACGACACGGGGAACAGCAGTTTGCCGCCGAGCCCCTGTCCTTCGGACCCGACGACGCGCGGCGACGACTCGGCCGGCGCCTGCTCGACGACGGCGTGCACGTTGGTGCCGGACAGGCCGTAGGCGGACACGGCGGCGCGGCGCGGGTGGTCGGCGGTCGCCGGCCACGGCACGAGGTCCGTCGGCACGAACAGCCCGGTGTCGATGGCCGCCATCTCGGCGGGCATCTCGTTGAAGTAGAGGTTCTTCGGCACCACGCCGTGCTGCAGGGCCAGGACGGTCTTCAACAGGCCGACCGCACCCGACGCCGACTGCGCATGCCCGACGTTGGTCTTGACCGAGCCCAGCACGACGGGCCCCTGCTTGCCGTAAACCGTTGCCAGACTTGAGTATTCGATCGGATCGCCGACGGGAGTTCCGGTGCCGTGCGCCTCGATGTACCCGACGGTGGCGGGATCGATGGCGGCGAGGTCCAGCGCCCGCCGGTAGACGGCGACCTGGGCGTCCGCGCCCGGGGTCGCGATGTTGACCGTGTGGCCGTCCTGGTTGCTCGCCGTGCCGCGGATGACCGCGAGGACGCGGTCGCCGTCGCGCTGCGCGTCGTCCAGGCGCTTCAGCATGAACATGACCGACGCCTCGGCGGAGACGAAGCCGTCGGCGGCGACGTCGAAGGCGTGGCAGTGGCCGGTCGGCGACAGCATGCCCTGGGCCGAACCCGAGGACATCTTGCGCGGCTCCAGCATGATCGACACACCACCGGCGAGGGCGGCGTCGCTCTCGCCGTCGTGCAGGCTGCGGCACGCGTTGTGGATCGCGAGGAGACTGGACGAACAGGCCGAGTCGACCGTGTACGACGGGCCGTGCGCGCCGAGGTGGTACGAGACGCGCCCCGAGGCCAGGCTGAAGTTGTTGCCGGTGAAGCCGTACGGGCCCTCGATGGCGTGGGCGTCGGCGGCCAGCAGCTGGTAGTCGCCGTGGGTCATGCCCACGAAGACGCCGGTGAGCGAGCCGGCCAGGGTGGCCGGATCGATGCCCGCGTGTTCCACGGCCTCCCAGGAGGTTTCGAGGATCAGGCGGTGCTGCGGGTCGATCGCGGTGGCTTCGCGGTCGCTGATGTTGAAGAAGTCGGCGTCGAAGCCGGCAACGTCGTCGAGGAAACCGCCCCACTTGGAGACCGACCGGCCGGGCACGCCGGGCTCCGGGTCGTAGTACTCCTCGGCGTCCCACCGTTCCAGCGGAACTTTGGTAACCAGGTCGTCACCGCGCAGCAGGGCTTCCCACAGCTCGTCCGGCGAGCTGATGCCGCCGGGAAGCCGGCATGCCATGCCGATGATCGCGACGGGTGTCGTCGGTGACCCACCCACTTAGCTACCGCCTCTCCGTGCAGTCCGGCCGGACTCCGACACACCGTGCCGGGTGGCTTTGCAGACCGCGCTCAAAATCTCTGCGAAATCGTCTTTGCCGCGTTAAACAAACTGGCTCGAAATCCTACCGGGTCAAATTAACTGATCCGCCGATTCGGGGCTACCCGTTTCGGTCGAATCGCTACCAGGCGACCGTCAGCAGCGGATATCCGCAGCACACTCGCTGCGGAAGGCCCAACCCGCCCGGCGCGCCGTTGCGCAGGGGTTTGGTTCGGAGCCATTTCGAACCAGCCACGGGGCGGAAGCATAGCGGTCCGTAGCGAACATCGTTCACCCCAGCACCGCGCCCGCACAGGACCTGCGGCAGCACAAATGTTTGCGCGGATATGGTTATTGAAATTCGAGCAACGCAGCGAAAATCGTAGAACTACAGGCTGCGGCCATAAAATCGTATTGTCGGCAATGGTCGATACGCATGGTACGAAATATCTACTGTGACGAACTCCGCTCGATACGGGCAAAAAATCAACATGCCGGACATCTGCGCGTATTCGAAAGTCCGGTGCACAGGGCGGTCCGCATCGCTTCCGATGCGGACGCATATCTCGCGCGCGCAAACTCCGTCAGCCCGCAACCGGAGCTGGATCGGCGTATGGCGCACCGAACTCCGTGACCCGGCAGAAGCCGTTGCTGCGCGCCTGCGCCGCGCCGTACCGCACCATTGCCGCGAGCGCCACGAAACCCGCCTGATCGGCCAGCATCAGCGGCGTCAGCAGGCGGTTGTGCACGAAGCCGAAAGCCAGACCGCGGTCCGGATCCGCCCATCCGAGCGACCCGCCGAGGCCGACGTGCCCGAACCCCGGCATGACACCCGGGAACGGCACGCCGTGATACCCGAGGTTGAAATCCATGGGCAGGCCGAGGCCCAGGTCGGGGAAAACGCTGCCGGTCCCCTGCAGCTGCGCCACCGTGCCCGCGGACAGGAACCGCAGCCCGTCGATCTGGCCGCCGTTGGCCATCGCGCCGTACACGCGTCCCAGTGATCGAGCCGTGGCCACGCCGTTGGCGCCCGGCATCTCGGCATCCAGCAAGGGTGTGTCGCCCTGCGCCATGGACCGCATGCCGGTGAAGTACATCGAGCCGAAGCCGCCCGAGAACGGCAACCTCGCCACGTGCGGCGCCACCGCGTCGAACAGCGGATTGCGGATGCGGAACTGCGGGCCGATGATCTGCGCGGGCTGCGTGGGCGCATCCGCGGCCGGGCGGCCGAGATGCAGACCGTCGGTGCCGAGCGGCTCCGCGAGCTCGGTGCGGAACAGCTCCCGCATGCTCTGACCGGTGACCGCGCGGGCCAGGCCGGACAACAGCCAGCCGTAGGTGATGGCGTGGTACGCCGGACGCCCCTTCATCCAGCTCATGGGAGCCGCGGCCAGCCGCCGCTCCATGAGGCGGTGGTCCATCAGCTCGTCGCGCGTCGCGCCGTTCAGCTGCGACAGCCCGGCGCGGTGCCGCATCAGCTCCCGCACCGTCACGCCGGCCTTGCCGTTGGCCCCGAAGGCCGGCCAGTACTCGGCGACGGGCGCGTCGTATTCGATCAGGCCCCGGTCGGCCAGTCGGTGGATGACGGTCGAGGCCAACCCCTTGGTCGCCGAGAACACCATCGCGCCGGTGTCGGCGTCCCACGGCCGGTGGCCCCACCGGTCGGCCCACCCCGTCCACACGTCGACGACGGGAACACCGTCGAGGTAGACCGAGAGGGCGCCGCCACCCAGATATCGGCTGGGGAACAGGGCGGAAAACGCCCGCACCACAGTTGCGAAGTTGGGGTCAGCGGCACCGTGGACGCCCTGCGGAAGAGGTCCGCCGGCGGACCGGAGAGGCGCGACGTTGCGCTCCCGGCGAATAGCGTTGGTCATTACCAAATGATGACGTGCGCCTGCCGCAGATCATCTCCGACGTTATCAATCTGTTAGCTAAATAGTCTGGATACACAGGTTCGGCGTGTCCGGTATACCCACTTCAAGATCGCACTTACGCCGGCGTAACCGCTTGCCGAGCAAGCGTTCTGATGGCGAACTCAGTGGTCAAGGTGCCTGCCTGGAGAAAAGTCAGGTAGCCGGAAACACCGGATCGCATTTTTGTCCGCATGTCGGGCCGGCCACGGCACCGCGCCGAAATTGGTTTCGCCAGCGGTCGGCCCGAATACCCGTGCGGCCGATTCCCCTATTGCGCCGGCAAACCGTTCGGCAATCCCGGGCCGGGCTCGGCCGGAGTCAATTCGCGAGGTCGATGATGCGCTGTGCCGCCAGCGCCGGCGTCAGCTCACCCTCGCGCACCTGACGTTCCACCTCGTCGCGATTGGCCTTGACGGCGGGATTCGACAGCACCCGGTCCAGCACCGTGTCACGGACCATGGTCCACGTCCAGTCGACCTGCTGGGCCCGGCGCCGGGCCTCGAATTCGCCTGCCGCACTCAAGGTTTCACGATGCTTGAGCACGGTGTCCCACATCGCCGCCAGACCGTCGCCGGTCAGTGCGCTCATGGTCAGCACCGGCGGCCGCCACAACGTCTCGCGCGGATAGATCAACCGGATCGCCCCGGACAGTTCCCGTGCCGCGGCCTTGGCTTCGACGGCGTGCTCGCCGTCGGCCTTGTTGACCACGATGACGTCGGCGAGCTCCAACACGCCCTTCTTGATGCCCTGCAACTGGTCACCGGTGCGGGCCAGCGTCAGGAAGACGAAGGTGTCGACCATGTTGGCCACCGTCACCTCCGACTGGCCGACGCCGACGGTCTCGACCAGGACCACGTCGTAGCCGGCCGCCTCCAGCAGCACGATGGTCTCGCGGGTGGCCTTGGCCACCCCGCCGAGCGTGCCCGACGTCGGCGACGGCCGGATGTAGGCCTCCGGCTGCACGGCCAGCTGCGCCATCCGGGTCTTGTCGCCGAGGATCGAACCGCCCGTGCGGGTCGATGACGGGTCGACGGCCAGCACCGCGACGCGGTGGCCCCGCTCGATGAGGTGCATGCCGAGCGCTTCGATCGTCGTCGACTTGCCGACGCCGGGGACGCCGGTGATGCCGACGTGCAGCGCACTGCCGGCCTCCGGGGTCAGTTCGAGCAGCAACTGCTGCGCGGCATCACGGTGGTCGGCCCGGGTGGACTCGACCAGCGTGATGGCACGCGACAGCGCCGCCCGATCGCCGGCCCGGATCCTGGCAGCGAGCTCGGGCACCGGGGTCGTCATGCCCGCCACCTCAGAGCTTGTAACCCAGCCGCTCGGCGAGCTTGCCCAACAGGCCGATCGCGGCGTCGGCGATCACCGTCCCGGGCGGGAAGATCGCCGCGGCGCCCGCCTCGTACAGCTCGTCGAAGTCGCCCGGCGGGATCACGCCGCCGACCACGACCATGATGTCCGGACGCCCCACCTCGGCCAGTGCGTCGCGCAGTGCGGGCACCAGCGTGAGGTGACCCGCCGCCAGCGACGACACCCCGACCACGTGCACGTCGTTGTCCGCCGCCTGCCGCGCCACCTCGTCGGGCGTGGAGAACAGCGAGCCGACGTCCACGTCGAAGCCGATGTCGGCGAACGCGGTGGCGATGACCTTCTGGCCGCGGTCGTGGCCGTCCTGGCCCATCTTGGCCACCAGGATGCGGGGGCGGCGGCCGTCGGCCTCGGCGAACTTCTCGACCAATTCGGTTGCGGTGCTCACGTTTCCGGTCTTCCCCACCTCGTCGCGGTAGACGCCGGCGATGGTGCGGATCTCGGCCTGGTGCCGGCCGTACACCTTCTCCAGCGCGTCGGAGATCTCACCGACGGTGGCCTTGGCGCGGGCCGCGTTGATGGCCAGCGCCATCAGGTTGTTGCCCAGTCCGTCCTCGCCTGCCGAACCGGATTCGCCTGCGGCGCGGGTCAATTCGGCCAGTGCCGCCTGCGTCGCGGCCTCGTCGCGGTCGGCCCGCAGCTGCTCGAGCTTGGCCAGCTGTTCGGCCCGCACCCGGCTGTTCTCGACCTTGAGGACCTCGATCTCCTGGTCCTCGTCCACCTGGTACTTGTTGACGCCGATCACCGTCTGGGCGCCGGAGTCGATGCGGGCCTGGGTACGTGCGGCGGCCTCTTCGATGCGCAGCTTCGGGATGCCCTCGCCGATGGCCTGCGCCATGCCGCCGTGCTCGGCGACCTCCTTGATGTGCGCACGGGCCTTCTCGGCGAGCTGGTGGGTGAGCCACTCGACGTAGTACGAGCCGCCCCACGGGTCGATGGGCCGCGTGGTGCCCGACTCCTGCTGCAGCAGCAGCTGGGTGTTGCGCGCGATGCGGGCCGAGAAGTCGGTGGGCAGCGCCAGCGCCTCGTCGAGGGCGTTGGTGTGCAGCGACTGCGTGTGGCCCTGCGTGGCGGCCATGGCCTCGATACAGGTGCGCGCGACGTTGTTGAACGGGTCCTGCGCCGTCAGCGACCAGCCCGAGGTCTGCGAGTGCGTGCGCAGCGACAGCGACTTCTCGCTCTTGGGGCTGAACTCGGCGACCAACTCGCTCCACAGCAGACGGCCGGCGCGCAGCTTGGCCACCTCCATGAAGAAGTTCATGCCGATGCCCCAGAAGAAGGACAGCCGCGGCGCGAACTTGTCGATGTCCAGGCCCGCGTCGAGGCCGGCCTTGATGTACTCGACACCGTCGGCCAGCGTGTACGCCAGCTCCAAATCCGCTGTGGCCCCGGCCTCTTGGATGTGGTAGCCCGAGATGGAGATCGAGTTGAACTTCGGCATCTTGGTACTGGTGTAGCCGAAGATGTCCGAGATGATCCGCATCGACGCCTTCGGCGGATAGATGTAGGTGTTGCGGACCATGAACTCTTTGAGGATGTCGTTCTGGATGGTCCCGGCCAGCTTCTCCGGCGGCACACCCTGTTCCTCGGCGGCCACGACGTAGAGCGCGAGGATCGGCAGCACGGCACCGTTCATCGTCATCGAGACGCTGACGCTGCCCAGGTCGATACCGTCGAACAGCTGGCGCATGTCGAGGATCGAATCGATTGCCACACCGGCCATTCCGACGTCACCCTGGACGCGCGGGTGGTCCGAGTCGTAGCCACGGTGGGTGGCGAGGTCGAACGCGACCGACAGGCCCTTCTGGCCGGCGGCCAGGTTGCGGCGGTAGAACGCGTTCGACTCGGCGGCGGTGGAGAACCCGGCGTACTGACGGATGGTCCACGGCTGGTTCACGTACATGGTCGGGTACGGCCCGCGGATGAACGGCGGGGTGCCCGGGAAGCTGTCCAGCGGATAACCGGCCGCGGCGACGGCGTCACGGTCTTCGGCGATGTACATCGGCTTGACGTCGATGCCCTCGGGCGTCGACCAGGTGAGCTGCTCCGCGGTGTAGCCGTGCGCCTGCGCGGCGTCGGCGACGTGGGCGTCAACGGCGCTGGAGGACGGCGCTACCGGGCTTTCTCCGTGCAGCGGGACGTCGGCGAAACTACCGATGGTGGTCACGTCAGAAGCGGTCATTGTCATGCCCCCAATCGGGTGAGCAGGGTCGAAAGCGCTTCGACGGCATCGATTTTCATGGTCAGGTATTCGTCGGGCTTGTCGGTCGCGTCCGCGACGGCCTTCTCCGGCCCGGCCAGGTACACGTGCGCGACGCCGGCCGCGCGGGCGGCCTTGACGACATCGCTCGCCTCGTCGGCGTACCGGGCGTCGGTGCCGCAGACCACCGCGGCCACCTGGCCCGCGGCCGCCGCCGCGACACCCGCGGCGTCGACGGTGCCGGGGTTGACGGCCTCGATGCCGCCGGAAGCCAGCAGGTTCGCGGCGAACGTGGTGCGGATGTTGTGCTCGGCGAGCGGGCCGACCGGCAGCAGCACGGCCTGCGGTCGCTTGCCGGTCTTGGCCAGGTACGCATCGGAACGGTTGCGCAGCGCTTCGAAAGCCGCGGCGTAGCGCACCACGCCGGGGAACGAATCCGTCTGTGCGAGCGGGCTTTCCGCGAGGTTCGGGAATTCGTTGACGCCGGTGAGCGCCGTGCGCCGGTGTGCGATGTCGTCGGCGCGACGGGCCGCGACCTCGGCGATCTGGGCGCTCAACTGATCACGGGCCGCGACGAAACCGCCCAGCGACTCCAGCTCCTGGAACTTCGCCCAGGCCCGCTGCGCCAGCTGGTCGGTGAGGTCCTCGACGAACCACGAGCCGCCCGACGGGTCGACGACGCGACCCAGGTGCGACTCCTCGAGCAGCAGCAACTGGGTGTTGCGCGCCATGCGGCGGCTGAAAGTGACTGCCGTGCCGGGCAATCCACCGTCGATGGCGGCGTCGAACGTCTCGACCAGCACGGTGTCGGCGCCACCGACGCCGGCGGCGAACGCGGCGAGGGTGGTGCGCAGCATGTTCACCCACGGGTCACGCTGCGACATCATGGCCTTCGAGGTGACGGCGTGGATGGTCGCGGCGCCGGCGTCCGGTGCGCCGACGACCTCCGCCACGCGGGCCCAAAGCCGGCGCGCCGCACGGAGTTTGGCGATGGTGGCGAACTGGTCGTCGTCGGCGGCGAAGCGGAAGCTGAGCTGCCGCAGCGCGTCGGCGGCCGACAGTCCGCTCTCGGTGAGCAGACGCAGGTACGCCACACCGGCGGCGATGGCGCCCGCCAGCTCCAGCGAGGCACTCGCGCCGAGGTTGTGCAGCGCGGCGGCGTCGACCGTGACGGCGCGCACTCCCCCGTCGTACTCGGTCAGTTTCGCGGCGGTGGCGACGACGTCGGCGTCGGTCGCGGCAGCGCGGCCGGACAGCGGCGCGGTCAGCGGGTCGGCACCCAGGTCGATCGACAGCCGGGCACGCTGGTCGGCGTCGAACGGCTTGACCAGCGTGAGCAGCTGGTCAGCGGCGGCCGCCAGGTCGGCACCGGCATCCAGGAGCACCGGAACCAGATCCAGGAAGACGCCCTCGAATACGCGGTCGAGCTGGTCGACGGGCACGCCGCCCGAACCGACCCGGACCTCGAGGGCGCTCGTGCCGTCGGTCAGGGCGAGCAGGATGGCACCGTTGACCGTGGCGACGTCGGCATCGCTGGCGATCGGGAAGGATTCGGCCACCTTCCAGCCGGCGAGCACGTCGCGGTGGGCGTCACCGCCGCGGGTGAACGGCCAGTGTCCGGGCAGCGCGGGCTCGGCCAAGCCGTCCAGGCTGGTGTAGAGCGGACGGACCGGGAAACCGTCGTACGTGGGTGAATCGAGCAAACGCTCGGGTTCGGCAGGCAGATCCTCGACAGCCTTGCGCGTGCTCTTGGCGAGCACACCGGCGACGTTCTCTTGCCACCGCGCGTAGCGGTCCCGAACGGTGGACGCGTCGACAGTCACCGGCGACTCCCAATCTTTCGGCCATCAGACATCTGGCACTGCATGCAGAAATGCCTATCACACTTGATTTTCAGGCTAAATCACGCAGGTCGCTACTACCCAGTAGCTCCACCGCACACCGGTTGCGCATACCCCGGACAGCGACGGGTCAGGGCGCTCGAACGTCGCATGGGCCCGCTCCTGACAGCGATGATCGGGCGGTCAACCCGTACCCTTGGAACACGTGAACTCCGTTGTCAGCGCGCTGCGCACGGTCCTGTCCGCCGTGCAGGCCACTGCGGCACAGATGCCGCTGCGACGGGCCGTGGGCATCGGGGCGGCAATTGTGATTCTTGTCGCAATCGCCATCTGGGTGCCGTTGCCCAACGCGGTGCAGATGCGCGACTGGGCGGCCGCCGCCGGGCCGTGGTTCCCGCTGGCGTTCCTGCTCGCGCACACCGTCGTCACGGTGCTGCCGTTCCCGCGCACCGCGTTCACCCTCGCCGCAGGCCTGCTGTTCGGCTCCGCCCTCGGCGTCACACTGGCCGTCATTGCCAGCACGCTGAGCGCGTTGATCGCGCTCTGGCTGGTGCGCGTGCTCGGCTGGCAGTTGAGCAAGCTGTCGCACAAGCACATCGACAGCCTCGACGCGCGACTCAAGGAACGCGGCTGGGCGGCGATCCTGTCGATGCGCATGATCCCGGCGGTGCCGTTCTCGGTGCTCAACTACGCCGCCGGGGCCTCATCGGTCCGGGTGGTGCCGTACGCATTCGCGACGTTCTTCGGGCTGCTGCCCGGTACCGCGGCCGTCGTCATCCTGGGCGACGCCCTCACCGGACAGATCCGGCCGTCGCTGCTGGTCGTGTCGGCCTGCACCGCGACCATCGGGATCTGCGGGCTGATCTACGAGATCCGGCTGCACCGCCGCGCCCACGCCGCGCAGCACCCGGTCGACGCGCACAGCTGACTACGACTCGCGCTCGGGCAGACCCTTCGCCGTCATCGCGGTGAACAGCGCCAGGAACAGCACGGCCGGCGCCGCGTTCACCGGCTTGTCGTGGGCCCTGATGTGTGCGCCGACGGCCAGCGTGAAGTACAGCGCCAGCATCGCGGTGGTCAGCCGGGCCAGGGCCGAATTACGTTGTCCGGCAAGCAGGCCCACGGCAGCCGCCGCCTTGGAGCCGACGAGGATCCACCGGTACTCCAGCGGGAAGTGCACGCCGTTCAGGGCCTTCTCGATGGGTGCGACGGGCACGGCACACGCCGCCGCGTCGCCGGCCATCAGAAGCGCCAGCGCGGTGTAGGTGCGGCGGGACGTCAACAGGCTCATGGTCACCTCGAGTGCTGCCCGGCGGGCGGGTCGATTTCGGGGAACGGACGCGCCTCGAGCGGCTGCGTCGGCGGGGCCGGGGGCACCGGCACCGACGGGACGCCGTAGCCGGGCTGCTGCACCGGCGTGCGGGCCTCGGCTTCCGCCTTTGCCACCGCCTGCGCGATGGCCGGATCGGTCTGGGTGGAGAACCAGTCGGCGACCTCGTCGTCGTCATCCTTGGCGGGGGCCTCGTCGACCGGCGACGGCGTGTAGCGGAACACGCCGTCCTCCCCCGGGGCGCCGAGCAGCTTGGTGAAACCCTGTAGCGCCGAACCGAAGTCGCTGGGCACCACCCACACCTTGTTGGCCTCGCCCTTGGCCATCTGCGGCAGCGTCTGCAGGTACTGGTAGGCCAGCAGCTCGGGCGTCGGCCGGCCGGCCTTGATGGCCGCGAACGTCTTCTCGATGGCCTTGGCCTGGCCCTGCGCGTTCAGGTACTGGGCGGCCCGCTCACCCTGCGCGCGCAGGATGCGCGACTGCCGGTCTGCCTCGGCGGCCAGGATCGCCGCCTGCTTCGCACCCTCGGCCGCCAGAATCTGTGACTGCTTCTGCCCCTCCGCCTGCTTGATGGACGCCTCCCGGGCGCCCTCGGCGGTCAGGATCATGGCGCGCTTCTCGCGGTCGGCGCGCATCTGCTTCTCCATCGAGTCCTGGATCGACGGCGGCGGGTCGATGCTGCGCAGCTCGACGCGCGCGACGCGCAGACCCCACCGGCCGGTGGCCTCGTCGAGCACGCCGCGCAGCTGGGCGTTGATCTGGTCACGCGAGGTCAGCGTCTGCTCCAGCGTCATGCCGCCGACGACGTTGCGCAGCGTCGTGGTGGTCAGCTGCTCGACGCCGACGATGTAGTTGCTGATCTGGTACACCGCGGCCTGCGGGCTGGTCACCTGGAAGTAGACGACGGTGTCGATGTTGACCGTCAGGTTGTCCTCGGTGATCACCGGCTGCGGCGGGAACGACACCACCCGCTCACGCAGATCCACGCGGGCCCGGATCTTGTCGATGAACGGCAGCAGCAGCGTCAGCTGCCCCGAGACGGTCTTGCTGTAGCGGCCCAGCCGCTCGATGACGGCCGCTTCCGCCTGCGGGATCAGCGCCACCGATTTGACCACCACCACGATGGCAAACGCCACCAGGATCAGCAGAAGGACAAGTGCACCAGTCAATTTCAGCTCCCCTTGCGTTCAGATGGCCCGGAAGACCACCGCGGTCGCGCCGTCGATCCGCATCACGGTGACGTGATCGCCGGGTTCGAAGACATCGTCGTCGGCCATCGGGCGCGCCGTCCAGATTTCGCCGTCGAGTTTTACCTGCCCTTCATGGCGGGTCACCCGTTCCAGCACCAGCGCCGACTTGCCTTCCAAGGCCTTCACCGGTTCGGGCAGGCCCGCGGCACCCAGCCGCTTGCGCAGCGCCGGCCGCACCAGGACCAGCAACAGCACCGACACGATGAGGAAGGAGAGACCGTCGGCCCAGATGGGCCAGTCGGTGGCCCAGCTCAGACCTGCCGTCGCGAGGGCACCGCCAGACAGCATGAGCAGGAACATGTCACCGGTCAGCGCTTCGGCACCGGCGAGCCCGATCGCCACGATGAGCCACAGCAACGGCACCGGCATGCGACCAGAGTAGCGCCTTGCAGGCTTAATCGGCCGGAGCGTTTTACACTGCGTGCATCATGTGGTGTCCAAGTGTTTCGCTGACGGTGTGGGCCAATGCCTGGCATGCCGGCCTGGCCGCACCCGACGATGTCCTCGATGCGCTATCGCCGTGGGCACCAAGGCATTCCATTGCCGCTTACGACGCCGTGGCGGCCAGCCGGACGGGGCTGCCGTGGCCCGACCTGACCAACTACGGCGGCGTCACGTTGCTGCAGACGCTGCGGCACGCGGCCGGCGCCGCGCGCTCGGAGCCGGCCCTGAACCTGGTACTGCCCGTACCCGGGGATGTCCGTGGACTGACCCCCGGCACCCAGTTCCAGCAGGACGCCGTCGACATGGGCGAAGCCGTCGTCGTCACCTCCAACTACGGCGAGGCCGTCGGGCTGGTCCCCGATTTCGAATACGAGGACGACACCGACGACGCCGAGGTCAAGGCCCTGTCCTGGACGGTGTACTCGCTGCCCAGCGCTCCCGTGGCCGGCCACTTCGACCTCGGCGAAGAGGAGTACCGCCTGCGCGACGCGGTCCGGTCGGCGGCCGACGCCCTCGGCCGCCTGCGGGCCGAACCCGGTTCGGACATCGAGGATCCGCGCGAGATGGTCGAGCAGCTGCTCGAGGCCGGACACCTGCACAAGCTACCGGACCACGCCCCCACCCGCGCGGTGCGGGTGCTGGAGACCGCGGCCCACATCGACGCGATCATCACCGTCAGCGCCGGGCTGGCGCCCATCGGCCTGCAGAGCGCATCGGAGATGCAGATCGCCACCGAGGCCATGCGGCCGCTGACCGACATCGTGCGGTCCGCCCGGCTGGCCGCCGTGACGGCGATCCTGCACTCCGCCTGGGAGCGCTAGGCGTCCCCTACTGGCACCGGCCGTGGCCGCGGCGTGTCGCCGGAAATTGACCGTGCGTCTTGGCAGCTCGCTACTCGGCATTCGGCTCAAGTTGACCTACGCCGAGCGTGGGCCCTCGCACAGTTTCATGTCAGTTCGCGAGAGAAACTCACGAGCCGGGACACTGCGGCGAGCAGGGTGCGCCGTTGATGCTGCAGCCGTAACCGGGCACGGGATCGTCACCGTCGACCCGAGCCGGCTCGGCGCTCGTGCGCAACTCCTCGATCAGCGCTGCCGCCAGCTTCGCGTAACGCCGGTCGGCATTGGGAGTTGCGGTGCGCACCAACGTGATTCCGGCCTCGGCGGCCTGTTGGGCGAGCTCGTTGTCCAGGTCCCACACCACCTCGATGTGGTCGGCGACGAATCCGATGGGACATACCACGACAGCGCTGGCGCCCGCGTCCCCGAGCGCGGCGAGATGGTCGCCGACGTCCGGTTCCAGCCACGGCACCTGTGGCGGGCCGGACCGAGACTGCCACACCAGGTCGTAGTCGCCCACTCCGACGGCCTGAGCGACCAGACGCGCCGCATACGCCACCTGCCGGCTGTACAGCCGCGGTCCGTACCGTTCGTCGGCGGCCAGCGGTATGGAGTGCGCCGTGAACACCAGGCGCGCGCCCGAAGGCGCGGCATGCAAGGCCTGCGAAACGAATTCGGCGTACATCTCGACGAAAAGCGGATGGTCGAAGTACTGCCTCACCTTCACCAGCTCCGGCGCCTGCGGTCCCGCCGCAGCCCTGCCGCGCGCGATGTCCTCGACATATTGCCGACAGCTCGAGTAGCCGCCCCACGCCGACGTGGTGAACACCGCTGCCCGGCGAACTCTGTTGTCCCGCATGGCGACAACCGTGTCTTCGATGTACGGATCCCAATTCCGGTTCCCGAAGTACACCGGCAGCTGCGGCATCGCCGCCTCGAGCTCGGACATCAGCGCCCGGTTGATGGCGTTGATCGGCGACGCGCCCCCGAAGTGCATGTAGTGCTCGGCGACGGCGTCGAGGCGCTCCGGCGGCACCCCACGTCCGCGCGTCACGTTCTCCAGGAACGGACGCACGTCGTCGGGGCCGTCGGGCCCGCCGAACGACAGCAGCAGCAGTGCGTCGAAATCCATCAGCGCTGTTGGTTCTTCGCGCAAGCGCTCATCACAGCAGCTGGGTGCTGGCGCCACCGTCGGCGTAGATGATCGAGCCGGTGGTCGCGGGCAGCCATTCGGACAGCAGCGCACAGACGGTCTTGGCGACCGGCGTCGGGTCCTTCATGTTCCAGCCGATCGGCGCGCGCTGGTCCCAGCCCTCTTCGAGCAGCTGCATCTGCTGGCCGGCCTCGTCGCCGAGGGCACCGCCGACGATGGCGCTCATGGCCAGGGTCCGGATGGGGCCTGCCGCAACGAGATTGGAGCGCACGCCGTACTTGCCGGCCTCGCGCGCGACGAACCGGTTGACCGACTCGAGGGCGCTCTTGGCGACCGTCATCCAGTTGTAGGCGGGCATGGCGCGGGTCGGGTCGAAGTCCATGCCGACGATGCCGCCGCCTTCGTTCATGATCGGCAGCAGGGCCTTGGCCAGCGAGGCGTACGAGTAGGCCGAGATGTGGATGCCCTTGGCGACGTCCTCGTAGGGTGCGTCGAAGAACGGGTTGATGCCCATGCCGCTCTGCGGCATGAAGCCGATGGAGTGCACGACGCCGTCGAGCTTGTTGCCCGCGCCGATCACCTCGGTGACGCGCTCACCGAGCGAGGCCAGGTGCTCCTCGTTCTGCACGTCGAGCTCCAGCAGCGGCGCCGGGTTCGGCAGCCGGTCGGCGATGCGCTGGATGAGCTTCATCCGGTCGAAGCCGGTGAGCACCAGCTCGGCGCCCTGTTCCTGGGCGACCTTCGCGATGTGGAACGCGATGGACGAGTCGGTGATGATCCCGGTGACGAGGATCCGCTTGCCTTCGAGCAAACCTGCCATTGTGCTGACTCCTTTAAACGAAAGTTCTGCTAAGCCAAAGAATTCGGGTCAGTGACCCATGCCCATGCCGCCGTCGACCGGGATGACCGCACCGGCGATGTAGCCGGCGTCCTCGGACGCCAAGAAGCTGACGGCACCGGCAACCTCTTCGGCCGTGCCGACGCGCTTGGCCGGGATGAACTCCAGCGCACCTTCCTGGATGCGCTCGTCGAGAGCACGCGTCATCTCGGTGTCGATGTAGCCGGGGGCAACGACGTTGGCGGTGACGCCGGCCTTGGAGAGCTCGCGCGAGATGGAGCGCGCCATACCGATCAGGCCGGCCTTGGCGGCGGCGTAGTTGGCCTGGTTGCCGATACCCCACATGCCCGAGACCGAGCCGATGTAGATGATCCGGCCGAACCGCTTGCGCTGCATGCTGCGCGACGCGCGCTGGGTGACGCGGAACGCGCCGGTGAGGTTGGCGTCGATGACCTCGGTGAACCGCTCCTCGGTCATGCGCATCAGGAACGCGTCCTTGGAGATACCGGCGTTGGACACCAGCACCTCGACCGGGCCCTGGTGCTCTTCGACCTCTTTGAACGCCCGGTCGACGGCCTCGGCGTCGGTCACGTCACACACGACGCCGAACAGGCCCTCGGGCGCACCGGAACCGCGGTGGGTCACCGCGACCTTGTGGCCGTCGGCGGCCAGGCGCTGCGCGATGGCCAGGCCGATACCCCGGTTACCACCGGTGACCAGCACGGAACGGGAAACGAAGGCCGGACGGCCGGCTGCGGGCGTGGCGGCACCCTCGGTGGCAACAGTGTCACTCATGCTGGTCAACTTATCGTCTCGGCCGGTGCACGCCTAAATCGGCACGCTGCGGCGAGCCGCACAACGGTCTGTGCACGCGTTGTCCGCTCAGCGCGCCGCCATGGCGCCGCGGCGACGGTTCGCCACGAACCGGACGACGTCGGCGATCCAGTCCCGGTCGGTGCGCAGCGTCAGCAGCGGGGCGTCGCATCGGCGCAGCGTGCGGGCCACTTCGTCGCGGTGCGCCTGGGCGGCGCGGGCGAAGTCGTCCCGAAGTTGCTCGTCGATGGTGAATTCCTTGGTGATGCCGGACTCGGCGTCCTGCAGCACCACGTCGCCAACGGCCGGCAGCTCCACGTCGCGCGGGTCGATGATCTCGATGCCCAGCACCTCGTGGCGCCCGGAGATGGCCCGCAGTGGGCGCATCCAGTTGATCGGGCCGAGGAAGTCACTGATGATCACGGCCATGCCGCGGCGGCGCTCCGGCCGGCGCAGCGCGTCGATGGCGGCGGCCAGGTCACCACGAACCCCGGCCGGGGCCTTGGGTGTGGTGGCGATGGCGCGCAACAGCTCCTGCTCGTGCAACCGGCCGGACAGTGCGGGTACCCGGCGGACGGTGTCGCCGTTCGAGATGATCGCGCCGAGCCGGTTGCCACCACCGCTGTTGAGGAACGCGATGGAGGCCGCCGCGGCGACCGCCAGATCACGCTTCTCGCAGCCGGCGGTGCCGAAGTCCAGGCTCGCCGACATGTCGACGACCAGCCAGGTCTCCAGCTCCCGGTCGGCGATCATCTGCCGCACGTGCGGATGCGTCGTACGGGCCGTGACGGACCAGTCCATCCGGCGGACGTCGTCGCCGGGCTGGTAGAGCCGGGACTCCCCCGGCTCGGAACCCGGCCCGGGGATCAGACCCTGGTGGTCGCCGTGGAGGACACCGTCCAGCTTGCGCCGGACGGTGAGCTCCAGCTTGCGCAGGGCGGCCGACAGTTCGGGATCGCGAATCTGGCCGCGCTGCAGTGACGGCAGATCGACGGACCGGCCGGTCTGCGGCGAAGCCGAACGATCAGACCCGGGGGCGGTCACCGACCAGAGGCCCCAGCTGCGCCGGCCATCACGGGCGGAACCGAATGTCCTTGCTGCGGAATGGCATTCACCTGCGGCAGCGCGACGGTCTGCAGGATGCGGTTGACGACGGTCTCGGCGGAGATCTCGTCGGCGAGCGCGTCGTAGGTGAGCACGAGGCGGTGCCGCAGCACGTCCGGGATGACCTCGACGACGTCCTGCGGGATGACGTAGTCACGGCCACGCACGAGCGCCAGCGCCCGGGAGGCACTGATGATGCCCAGCGAGGCGCGCGGCGAGGCGCCGTAGGCGATCCACGCCTTGGCGTCGGGCATGCCGAACTTCTCGGGCTCGCGGGTGGCGGTCACGATGCGCACCACGTAGTCGACGAGCGCGTGGTGCACGAAGGTGTTGGCGGCCACGTCCTGCAGGCGCAGCAGGTCCTCGGTGGTGAGGATCTGCTTGGGCTCCGGCGGCTTGACGCCCATCCGGTAGATGATCTCGCGCTCTTCCTCGGGCGACGGGTAGCCGACGTTGAGCTTGAACAGGAAGCGGTCGCGCTGCGCCTCGGGCAGCTGGTAGACGCCCTCCTGCTCGATGGGGTTCTGGGTAGCCATGACCAGGAACGGGCTGGGCAGCGGGAACGTCTTGCCGCCGATGGAGATCTTGCGCTCGGCCATGACCTCCAGCAGCGCCGACTGCACCTTGGCCGGTGCGCGGTTGATCTCGTCGGCGAGTAGGAAGTTGACCATCACCGGGCCGAGCTCGATGTCGAACTCTTCCTTGCCGACGCGGTAGATGCGGGTACCGACGATGTCGGTGGGCACCAGGTCGGGGGTGAACTGGATGCGGGCGAACGAGCCGCCGACCACCTTGGCGAAGGTCTCCACGGCGAGGGTCTTGGCGACGCCCGGCACACCTTCGAGGAGGACGTGGCCCTTGGCCAGCAGGCCGACCAGCATGCGCTCGACCAGCTGGTCCTGGCCGACGATGATGCGCTTGACCTCGAAGATGGCGCGCTCGAGGGTGTGCACCTCGGACTGCAACGAGCCGCTGACGGGCTGCTGCGCGGCGGGGGCGGCGTGCGCCCCGGGCGGGTAACCCTGCGTGGGTGCCGGGCCTGGGTAGCCTCCGGCGCCGTCGGGCGGCCCACTCGGTGACGTCATCTAGCTTCCTCCCACAATTGTTTCGGCCGGGTGTCCGGCACAAAATCGCTGGTCTAGCGGGTAGCCGCCAATATAGCGGCGCGCCCGGACTCAACTATTCCAGGCGGCCCGGCATCCGTCGACGTTGCCACGACGGACTTAGGTGATTATCAGGTCTCGATGATGCGCGACAGGTGCGGCGACATGCCGGCCGTCCGGACCGGACTGACCGTAACCTTGCCGGCACTGCCGGACGCCTCGAGCATCTTTCCGTTGCCGAGATAGATCGTGACGTGCTGGCTGCCGCCGGGGCCGTAGAAGATCAGGTCGCCGCGCTTGGCCTGCGACGGCGGGATGGCGCGCCCGGTGTTGTACTGGTCGCCCGAGTACTTGGGGATCTGCACGCCGACACCGGCGTAGGCGTAGCGGGTGAAACCCGAACAGTCGTAGCCGATCTTGCCGGCGTCGTAGTCCACGCCGGGGCCGGGACCGGTCAGGGTGCCGCCGCCCCACGAGTACGGGACGCCCATCTGGGAGCCGCCGCGCCGGATGACGTATTCGATGGCCTGCTTACCGCCGACGCGGCCGCCCGGCATCATCGTGGCGCTGCCGCCGCCACCGCCGCTGGGCTTGCCGCCGAGGCCCAGGCTCGACAGGAAGCTCTGGCCGAGGTTCTGGGTGGTCTGCAGGGCCAGCTGGCTGGCCTGGAACGTCGCGTTGGCGATGGCCACCGGGTCACCGGGCGCGCCGGAGCTGGGTTTCGCGGGCAAGGTGGGATCCCAGCCGCCGTCGGGGTCGGCAACCGCACTCGGCGCAGGCCCGAACGCGAGTGCCAGCGCCAGCGCGCCCACGCCCGCGAGAAGGTCTCTCCGGTGAAATTCCTTGCCCTGCAATGCAATAACCCCTGTATCAGTATTCGATGTAACGGATCACGTACGGCGTCATGCCGCTGGTTCGCACCGGCGACACCTTGACGTTGGAACCGGTGTAGGGCGCTTCGAGCATCTGCCCGTTGCCGAGGTACAGGGTCACGTGCTGGCTGCCACCCGGGCCGTAGAAGATGACGTCCCCGCGGCGGGCCTGCGATGTCGGGATCTTGCGGCCCGCCTCATATTGGTTGCCGGAGTAGTGCGGCAGTTTGATGCCGACGCCGGCGAAGGCGTAGAGGATCAGACCCGAGCAGTCGAAGCCGACGGTGCCGGCACCCGAGTCGATGCCCGTGCTGGGACCGGCTGCGGTGCCGCCGCCCCATGAGTACGGCACGCCGATCTGCGACATGGCGCGCTTGATGACGTATTCCGAGGCCTGTTTTCCGTACACGCGCGGGATGGCGCCGTTGGTGTAGCCCGACTTGGTGACGGTGGCGGGCACCAGGCCGAGTTTCTGCAGGAAGCTGTGGCCCATCTGCTGGGTGACCTGAGCCGACGTCGCGGTCATGCCGAGCACGTTGTTGATGACGGCGATCGGGTCACCGGGGATGTTGGCGCTCGGAATCTTGGGCAGGGTCGGATCCCAGCCACCGTCGTCCCATTTGCGGGGGCCGGCCGCGGCGGGCGCGCCGTCCCAGTTGTCGGCATACCGGCCGGGGTCGGCCGCCGGAGTTCCGGACGCCGGGGCGCTCGCGGCCCACTGCGTGCGCGCGGCGTTGAGCTTGGCCTGCGCCGCGTCGCGCTGGCTGACCAACTGGTCCAACTGGGTCTGCTGGTCGGCGAACGTGGTCCGGGCGTCGGTCAGGGCCTTGACCGCGTCGTCCTGTCTGGCCTGGGCATCTTTGACGGCCTGGTCGGCCTTCTGCTTGGCCAGTCGGGCGGCGGATTCGCGGTTGGCCAGTTCGGTCCGGCTGCGCTGCAGATCGGCGATGGCCTCCTGCGAGCTGATGGTCAGCGCCTGGCCGGTGGCGGCGGTGTTGATCATCTCTCCGGGATCGGTCGCGGTCAGGTAGGACGCGGACGGCCCGTTGATGTACGCCGCCTCGGCGTACTTGTCGAAGTGCGCCTGGGCGGCGGCGATGGCCGCGTTGGCGTCCTTCAGACCGGTCTGGCTGGTGTCGATGTCCTGCTGGGCGGTCGCGGCGTCGTCCCGGGCGGTCTGCACGTCGGCGATGGCCTTGTTGACCGATTCCTGCCGGGTCTGGATGGCCGCGCCGAGGTCCTGCAGTTTCTGGTTGGCATTGGCGAGTTCGGTGACCAGGGCGGCGATCTCGCTGCTGCCGGGTTGGGCCGACGCGATACCGGAGGCGAAGACGGACGCGGTCATGACACCGAATACGAGCGACCCGGTGCCGACGCGACTGCCCAGCCGGGTGGCCAGCCCACCGGTGAAGGGCCGAATGCTGCGTCCCATTGACTCAGGTCTCCTAAGGCTCCAGCGCGCTGGTGCCCGCCTAAGGCAAAAGCGGGCTCGATCCGTTGGTCCCGTAAGTCGCAGAAATCACAAATCATCACAACTGCAACAAGCGGTACCAACTGCACCGTACGTCACAGGTTGCACAAATGAAACGTTAGTAACAAACCACACCGTTGTAATTGAAAAAGGTGTGACCGAATAGTGATATTCGAATTCGCGGCGCCCCGCGCGCAGCTACCGAGATGCGGGCGCGGCGGCGTCCTGCGGCGCCGCAGCCGCGGCCGCTTTCCGAGCCCGGACCTGCAGAAACCGGGTGCCCACGGCAGCCGCCACCACGCCGAGGATGACCACCACAGTGAACGACGTCCAGGGAAATATCGGGGTTTCCAGCTGGCTCACAAAATTCTTCGAGTTCTGCACAACGCTCGGTGTCTTCGCGAGATCCTGACCGGCCTCCAACAGCGACCTGTCATAGGTCGGGCTGACCGAGCCGGCGAAGCCGGGACTGAGGGTCAGCACCGTCGACTCGGGGTACACCCGGCCCACGTCCGCGGCGATGTCGCGCAGCGGGGTGTCGATGCCCGGACTCGTCGGCAGCACCACGATCTTGAGGTCGATGCCCTTGGCGTGGGCGTCGGCGACGACCTGACGCAGGGCGGCGGCCTCCTGCGCGGCCTCGGCCGCCTGCTTCGCCTCCTGCGGCGTGGCCGGCGTCTTGGCGGGCGCGATGCCCGGCGCGCTGACCCCACCGTCACGCACCTGCGTGATCACTGTCGCCATACACACGTCGACAGGGGTCTTGGCCGGGTCCTGCCCGACCGTGGCGCAGACGTCCGGCGGAATGAATGCCGCGAAAGTTGTCACGCGGCAAACGGTACTGGAATTTCCTCGAACTCCCTGACGGCGCACCCGGAACCCGACAAGACTGTAGCCACCCCCTGGGCGCTCATAGGACAAGCGTACTGTTAGGGTAGCAACGCGCCGCTGACACAGCCCGTCGCGGCGAGATCTAGCCGGGAGTTGATGTGAGCAGCAATTCATTTGGAGCCCGTGACACGCTCGTTGTCGGGGAAAACAGCTACGAGATTTTCCGCCTCGACGCGGTTCCGGGTACCGAGAAGCTTCCCTACAGCCTCAAGGTGCTTGCGGAGAACCTGCTGCGCACCGAAGACGGCGCCAACATCACCAAGGATCACATTCTGGCCCTGGCCAACTGGGATCCGTCGGCCGAGCCGAGCATCGAAATCCAGTTCACCCCGGCCCGTGTGATCATGCAGGACTTCACCGGCGTGCCCTGCGTCGTCGACCTGGCCACCATGCGTGAGGCCGTCACCGCCCTCGGCGGCGACCCCAACAAGGTCAACCCGCTCTCACCCGCCGAGATGGTCATCGACCACTCCGTCATCCTCGACGTGTTCGGCACCGCCGACGCCTACGAGAAGAACGTCGCCCTCGAGTACGAGCGCAACGCCGAGCGTTACCAGTTCCTGCGCTGGGGCCAGGGCGCCTTCGACGACTTCAAGGTCGTCCCGCCGGGCACCGGCATCGTCCACCAGGTCAACATCGAGTACCTGGCCCGCACCGTCATGGTCCGTAACGGCCAGGCCTACCCCGACACCTGTGTGGGTACCGACAGCCACACCACCATGGAGAACGGCCTGGGCGTGCTGGGCTGGGGCGTCGGCGGTATCGAGGCCGAGGCCGCCATGCTGGGCCAGCCCGTCTCGATGCTGATCCCCCGCGTCGTCGGCTTCAAGCTGACCGGCGAAATCCAGCCGGGCGTCACCGCCACCGACGTGGTGCTGACCGTCACCGACATGCTGCGCAAGCACGGCGTCGTCGGCAAGTTCGTCGAGTTCTACGGCAAGGGCGTCGCCGAGGTGCCGCTGGCCAACCGCGCCACCCTGGGCAACATGAGCCCCGAGTTCGGCTCGACCTGTGCGATCTTCCCGATCGACGAAGAGACCATCAACTACCTGCGCCTGACCGGCCGCACCGACGAGCAGCTGGCGCTGGTCGAGGCCTACGCCAAGACCCAGGGCATGTGGCACGACGCCGACCGCGAGCCGGCGTTCTCGGAGTACCTCGAGCTGGACCTGTCGACGGTCGTGCCGTCGATCGCCGGCCCGAAGCGCCCGCAGGACCGAATCCTGTTGTCGGAGAGCAAGATCGCGTTCCGCAAGGACATCCACAACTACGTGGAGGAGCAGCACCCGGCCGACCACACCAAGCTCGACGAGGCCGTCGAGGAGTCGTTCCCGGCTTCCGACCCGGCCGCCCTGTCGTTCGCGGACGACGGTGCCGTCAACGTCCAGTCCGCCGCCAACGGTGCCGAGGGCCGCCCGAGCAAGCCGGTGCGCGTCAAGGGCGACCGCGGCGAGTTCATCCTCGACCACGGCGCCGTCGCGGTCGCGGGTATCACCTCGTGCACCAACACCTCCAACCCGTCGGTCATGATCGGTGCCGCCCTGCTGGCCCGCAACGCCGTCGAGAAGGGCCTGTCCAGCAAGCCGTGGGTCAAGACCAACATGGCCCCGGGCAGCCAGGTCGTCACCGACTACTACGAGAAGGCCGGCCTGTGGCCGTACCTGGAGAAGCTGGGCTTCTACCTGGGTGGCTACGGCTGCACCACGTGCATCGGTAACACCGGCCCGCTGCCGGAGGAGATCTCCAAGGCCGTCAACGAAGAGGACCTGACCGTCACCGCGGTGCTCTCCGGTAACCGCAACTTCGAGGGCCGCATCTCCCCCGACGTCAAGATGAACTACCTGGCCTCGCCGCCGCTGGTCATCGCCTACGCCCTCGCCGGCACCATGGACTTCGACTTCGAGACGGACTCCCTCGGCAAGGACACCGACGGCAACGACGTCTTCCTGCGCGACATCTGGCCGTCGGCTCAGGAGATCGACGACACCATCAAGAGCGCGATCAGCCAGGACATGTTCCGCAAGTCCTACGCCGACGTGTTCAAGGGCGACGACAACTGGCGCAACCTGCCGACCCCGGACGGCGACACCTTCGCGTGGGACGACGCCTCGACCTACGTCCGCAAGGCGCCGTACTTCGACGGTATGGAGCTCGAGCCGGCACCGGTCTCGGACATCAAGGGTGCCCGCGTCATGGCGCTGCTGGGTGACTCGGTGACCACCGACCACATCAGCCCGGCCGGCCCGATCAAGCCGGGTACCCCGGCCGCCGACTACCTGGACGCGCACGGCGTGGCCCGCAAGGACTACAACTCGCTGGGCAGCCGTCGTGGCAACCACGAGGTCATGGTCCGCGGCACCTTCGCCAACATCCGCCTGCAGAACCGGATCCTCGACACCATCGGCCTGGAGGGCACGCAGGGTGGCTACACCCGCGACTTCACGCAGGAAGATGGCCCGAAGGAGTTCATCTACAACGCGTGCATGAACTACCAGAAGGCCGGCATCCCGCTGGTCGTCCTGGGCGGCAAGGAATACGGCTCGGGCAGCTCGCGTGACTGGGCCGCCAAGGGCACCACGCTGCTGGGCGTCAAGGCCGTCATCACCGAGTCGTTCGAACGCATCCACCGCTCCAACCTGATCGGCATGGGCGTCATCCCGCTGCAGTTCCCGGCGGGCGAGAGCGCCAAGTCGCTGGGCCTGGACGGCACCGAGACCTTCGACATCACCGGCATCGAGGAGCTCAACGCCGGCAAGACGCCGAAGACGGTGCACGTCTCCGCCACCAAGGAGGACGGCACCAAGGTCGAGTTCGAGGCCGTGGTCCGGATCGACACCCCCGGTGAGGCCGACTACTACCGCAACGGCGGCATCCTGCAGTACGTGCTGCGCAACATGCTGCGGTCGGGTAGCGAGGCCTGATAGCTGGCTGATTCGGTTGGGCAGCCCCTGGACATACGAGGGCGCTGCCCAACCGAACGCCAGTA
Organism: Mycobacterium sp. SMC-18; assembly: GCF_045310895.1. Lineage (NCBI taxonomy): Bacteria > Bacillati > Actinomycetota > Actinomycetes > Mycobacteriales > Mycobacteriaceae > Mycobacterium > Mycobacterium sp. SMC-18. Next base: position 155,912 of record NZ_JBJIAL010000007.1, on the reverse strand, counting down.
GGAGTCCTGGTGCCCAAAGTCAGCGACGATCATCTCGCCGCCCGTCGAGCGCAGATCCTCGACGGCGCCCGACGCTGTTTTTCCGAGTTCGGGTACGAAGGTGCGACAGTGCGGCTTCTCGAAGAAGCCACCACGATGTCGCGCGGCGCGATCTTCCACCATTTCCGCGACAAGGACGCGCTGTTCTTCGCGCTCGCCGAGGAAGACGGCGAGCGGATGGCCGAGACCGTCGAGAAGGACGGCCTCGTGCAGGTCATGCGGAACATGCTGGCCAAGCCGGAGAACTACCAGTGGCTGGGCACCCGGCTGGAGATCGCCCGCCGGCTGCGCACCGACGCCGAGTTCCGCGCCGAGTGGCAGCAGCGCTACGAGGAACTCAACCAGGCCACCATCGCGCGCCTGGAGCGCAAGAAGGCCGCCGGCACGCTGCGTGACGACGTGCCCACCGAAGTGCTGCACATCTATCTCGACCTGGTGCTCGACGGCCTCATCGCACGGCTGGCCTCAGGGCAGACCGGCGAGGATCTGGCGGCCGTCCTCGACATCGTCGAGGCATCGGTCCGCCGAAAGCCCTAGCGGCTCAACCCTTTCAGCGGTTCGCGCTCATCACCGACAGCAGCTCGTAGCCGACGTGTGCGGCGGCGATGCCCGTCAGCTCGGCGTGGTCGTACGCCGGGGACACCTCGACGATGTCGACCGGGTCTCGATCGCGCCTGCCATGGCATCCCCTTTGATGTGGCTCAGATCACTGGCCCTAGAGTAGGCATTTCCGACCGCCAAAGGCAACAATTGTTTCCTAGCTCACTCCACATGTTGACAGATGGGAGTGACGTACCGCACTCTGTTACGCGAGTCACAAATCTCGTGGCGCGCCCTCCTCTCCACGGAGCTCCCCTTGGCCATCACCGAGGCCCCACGGCCGGGCATCCTGCGCGCCATGAGCGCACAAAAATCCGTCGACGACATCGTCGCCGCCAACGAAACACCCGACGGCCCCCACCTCAAGCGCTCGATGGGTTTCATCCATCTGACCGCCCTGTCCATCGGCGCGACGCTCGGCACCGGAATCTTCGTCATCCTCGGCGCCGCCGTCCCGAAAGCCGGCCCGGCCGTCCTGATCTCGTTCATCCTCGCCGCCGTCACCGCACTGTTCTCGGCGCTGTCCTACGCCGAACTGGCAGGCACCATCCCCGTCTCCGGCAGCTCCTACTCCTACGCCTACGCCACCCTCGGCGAATTCTGGGCCTGGGTGTGCGGCTGGTGCCTCATGCTCGAATACGGAGTCTCGGTCGCTGCCGTCGCCGTCGGCTGGGGCGGCTACATCAACACCCTGCTCCACCAGCTGTTCGGCATCGAGCTTCCCGCCACCATCACCGGCGCACCCGGCGAAGGCGGCGTCATCAACCTGCCCGCCATCACGATCGTGGTCCTCGCCTCGATACTGCTGCTGCGGGGCGCGTCCGAGTCAGCCGCCGTCAACACCGCGATGGTGGTCCTCAAGTGCGTCGTGCTGGTGTTCTTCTGCGCCGTCGCCTTCACCGCGTTCAAGGCCGGCAACCTCACCCCGTTCATGCCCCTGGGTTTCCTCGGCGTCTCCGCCGCCGCCTCGCAGGTCTTCTTCTCCTACATCGGCTTCGATGCGGCATCCACCGCGGGCAACGAGGCCAAGGACCCGAAGCGGGACCTGCCGCGCGCCATCATGGCCTCACTGTTGATCGTCACGGTGCTGTACCTCGCCGTCGCGCTGGCCGCCCTCGGCGCGATGAGCTGGACCAAGTTCAGCGCCGACGAAGGCGCCACCCTGGCCGTCGCCCTCAGCGGCATCACCACCAGCAACGTGCCGGCCATCATCCTGTCGATCGGCGCCGTCATCGCGATCGCCAGCGTCGTCCTCGCCGTCCAGTACGGACAGACCCGCATCCTGTACACCATGGCTGTCGACGGCCTGGTGCCCGCGCTGTTCGCCAAGATCAACCCGCGGACCTTCGTGCCGACCTGGAACATCGTCATCTGTGGCGTCGTCGTGTCCCTGCTGGCCGGATTCGTCTCGCTCGGTGAGCTGGCCAACGCCACCTCGATCGGCTGCCTCTTCGCCTTCGCGCTGGTCAACATCGCCGTCATCATCCTGCGGCGCACGCGCCCCGATCTGCATCGCACGTTCCGCCTGCGGCTGTTCCCCGTCGCACCTGTGCTGGGTTTCCTGTTCTGCTGTTACCTGATGTGGGCACTGCCCGTCGCGACGTGGATCGCGTTCGGCATCTGGGGTGTCCTGGGGCTGGCGGTCTACTTCGGGTACAGCATCCGCAAGTCGAAGCTGCGCGTGGACGTCGCGTAGATGATCACCGTCGGCATGTTCCAGGGCCCGCAGGAATCCGGGACCGTCGCCGAGAACCTCGCCGCCATCGCGGCGGCGGCCAGGCGGGCCGCCGACGCCGGCTGCCGGGTCCTCGTCACGCCCGAGATGTCGGCCACCGGCTACAACATCGGCACCGAGATCGCCGCACGCGCCGAATCCGCCGACGGCCCGATCTTCCAGGCAGTCAGCACGATTGCGCGCGACACCGGGATCGCCGTCGTCTACGGGTATCCCGAAGTCGCAGAAGGCAAGCCGTACAACAGCGTTCAGGTCGTGGACCGGGACGGCGCGGCCCTGGCCAACTACCGCAAGACCCACCTGTACGGGTTCGACCGCGACTTCTTCACCCCGGGTGCCGAGTGGGTCACGCAGTTCGAGCTCGACGGCGTCACCTGCGGACTGCTGATCTGCTACGACATCGAATTCCCGGAGAACGCCCGAGCCCACGCCGACGCCGGCACCGAGTGGCTCGTCGTCCCCACCGGGCTCATGGAGCCGTGGAGTTTCGTTGCGACGCATATCGTTCCGGCCCGCGCGTACGAGAGCCAGCTGTTCCTGTCCTATGTCAACCGCACGGGGTTCGAGAACGGCCTCGAGTACTGCGGACTGAGCTGCACCATCGCGCCCGACACGACCGAACTGAGTCGCGGTGGCCGGACCGAGGACCTCCTCGTCACCCACATCGATCCCGCCGCGGTGGCCGTGTCCCGCGCCGTCAACACCCATCTCGGCGATCGCCGCCGAGATCTCTACCAGGAGAACCAGACCCGATGACCGTCCCCCAGCCCATCGAAGAGACGCAGCTGTCGGAGACCGGACCACGGTCGTCCGACAAGCCGATCACCATGTTCGGTCCCGACTTCCCATTCGCCTACGACGACTACGTGTCCTCCGCCGACGGCCTCGGCGAGATCCCCTCCGACCGCCACGGCACCGAGGTCGCGATCGTCGGCGCCGGCTGCGCGGGTCTCACCGCCGCCTACGAGCTCATGAAGATGGGCCTGAAACCCGTTGTGTACGAAGCGGATCAGATCGGCGGCCGGATGCGGTCCATCCCGTTCGAGCACGCTCCCGAAGCCGTCGCCGAAATGGGCGCCATGCGCTTCCCACCCACGTCCACGACGCTGTACCGGTACTTCGACAAGGTCGGCATCGAGACCATCGAATTCCCGAACCCGCTGGGCCCCGCGACCCCCAGCACCGTCGTCGACCTCAAGGGCCAGACATACTACGCCGAGAAACTCGCCGACCTGCCGCAGGCCTTCACCGACGTCGCCGACGCCTGGCGCAAGACGCTCGAGGACGGCGCCGACCTGCACGCGATCCAGAACGCCATCCGCGAACGCGACACCCAGGCCCTGAAGTCGGCGTGGGGCAAGCTCGTTCGCGAACTCGACGACGAGACGTTCTGGGGCTTTCTGACCAAGTCGCACCACTTCAAGTCGTTCGAGCTGCGTGAGATCTTCGGCAAGGTCGGCTTCGGCACGGGCGGCTGGGACACCGACTACCCGAGCTCGATGCTCGAAATCCTGCGCGTGGTGCTCACCGAGGCCGACGACAACCACCGCGGCGTGGTCGGCGGTTCGCAGCAGCTGCCGCTGCGGTTGTGGAAGCGCTCCCCGCAGCGCCTCGCCCACTGGCCTGCCGGCACCTCGCTCGAATCGCTGCACGGCGGCCGGACCCGCGGTGCCGTCACCGACATCCGGCGCACGCACCCGAACCGCTACACCATCACCGACGCCGACGGCGAGACACGCACCTACGACGCCGTCATCGTCACCGCCCAATCGTGGATGCTGCTCAACAACATTCGCTGCGACGACGACCTGTTCCCGTCCAACGTGTGGTCGGCCATCGAGCAGACGCACTACATGGGTTCGTCGAAGGTGTTCGTACTGGTCGACCGACCGTTCTGGAAGGACAAGGACGCCCAGGGCCGCGACGTCATGTCGATGACGCTGACCGACCGGATGAGCCGCGGCACCTATCTGCTCGACCAGGGGCTCGACGCCGACGGCAACGAGAAGCCCGGCGTCATCTGCCTGTCGTACACCTGGGAGGACGACTCCCGGAAGATCGTGCCGCTGGGCGCCACCGAGCGCATGGATCTGATGCTCAAGTCACTGCAGGCGATCTACCCGAACGTGGACATCCGCAGCCACATCATCGAGACGCCCAAGACGGTCTCGTGGGAGACCGAGCGCAACTTCATGGGTGCGTTCAAGGCGAACCTGCCGGGCCACTACCGCTACCAGGAGCTGCTGTACACGCACTTCATGCAGCGTGACCTCGACGCGCGGCATCGCGGCATCTACCTGGCGGGCGACGACATCTCGTGGACGGCGGGCTGGGCGGAGGGCGCGATCACCACGGCGCTCAACGCGGTGTGGGCCGTGATGGACCAGTTCGGCGGGTCGACCTCGCCCACCAACCCCGGTCCGGGCGACGTCTTCGACATGATCGCCCCGGTCCGACTGACCGACGAAATCTAAGGAGCACCAACGGGTTACGCCGCGACTGACTGTTCACGGCGAAAGCGGCTGGGCCGCAGGGTCGTTCAGGCGATCTTGCGGCTGCGGTGGTTCGGGCCGCCGCGGCTGCGCATCACCGCGCCGGACTGCACCAGCATGCTGTGCACCGACCCATAGGATTTTCCGGACGTGGCCACCAATGACCTGATACTGGCGCCGCTCTCGTAGGCGTTACGCAGCTGGGTCATCATCTGGTCGCGAGATGCCTTGGATTGCCTCATCGCCGGTCCCCTGACTCTCCCCCGGCGGTATACCGGGCTGACGGGAATCAGCGTAAGAACAGCGCTCGCTCGGCGCGGGCGATTCGGTGAATCAGGTCAGGCCAATTCGATGAGATCGCGGTAGGTGTCCGACCAGAAGTCCTCGGTGGCGTCCGGCAGCAGCAGCACGCGCTGCGGATTGAGCGCTTCGGCCGCGCCCGGATCGTGCGTCACGAGCACCACCGAACCCGCGTAACTGCGCAGCGCGTCGAGCACCTGCTCGCGCGACGCCGGATCCAGGTTGTTGGTCGGCTCGTCGAGCAGCAGCACGTTGGCGGTCGAGGCGACGAGGCCGGCCAGCGCCAACCGGGTCTTCTCACCACCGGACAGCGTGCCGGCGGGCTGATCCAGCTGCGGACCCGTGAACATGAACGCGCCCAACAGGCCACGCAGATCCTGTTCCCCGGTGTCGGGGGCGGCGTGCCGGATGTTCTCCCACACCGTCGCGGCGTTGTCGAGGGTGTCGTGCTCCTGCGCGAAGTACCCGATCTTGAGGCCGTAGCCCGGTTCGATGCCACCGGCGTCGGCGGTCTCCACGCCGGCCAGCAGGCGCAACAGCGTCGTCTTACCGGCGCCGTTGAGGCCGAGGACCACGACCCGCGAGCCCCGGTCGATGGCGAGGTCGACGCCGGTGAAGATCTCCAGCGAGCCGTAGGTCTTGGTCAGGCCCTTGACGATCAGTGGGGTCTTGCCGCACGGCGCCGGCGTCGGGAACTTGATCTTGGCGACCTTGTCGGCCACCCGCTCGGCGTCGAGCTCGGCGATCATGCGCTCGGCGCGGCGCAGCATGTTCTGTGCGGCAACGGCTTTGGTGGCCTTGGCGCCCATCTTGGCGGCCTGCGCCCGCAGCGCACCCGCCTTCTTCTCGGCGTTGGCGCGTTCACGGCGGCGGCGCTGCTCGTCGGTGGCGCGGGCATCGAGGTACTTCTGCCAGCCCATGTTGTAGACGTCGGCCTCGCCGCGCACGGCGTCGAGGAACCACACCCGGTTCACCACGTCGGCGAGCAGTTCGACGTCGTGGCTGATCACCACGAGACCGCCGGTGTGGCTCTGCAGGAACGTGCGCAGCCAACCGATCGAGTCGGCGTCGAGGTGGTTGGTCGGCTCGTCCAGCAGCAGCGTGGTGTTGGAGCCGGAGCCCTCCGAGGCCGCGAACAGGATGCGGGCCAGTTCGATACGACGACGCTGACCACCCGACAGGGTCCGCAGCGGCTGCGTCAGCACGCGGTCCGGCAGGCCGAGGCTGGCGCAGATGCGGCCGGCGTCGCTCTCGGCGGCGTATCCACCGAGGGCCGAAAACCGTTCCTCCAGAACGCCGTACCGGCGCACCGCCTTGTCGCGGGCGGCCTCGTCGACCACCTCGGCCATGATGGCCTGCTGCTTCTCCAGGTCGGCCAGCAGCGTGTCCAGGCCGCGGGCCGAGAGCACCCGGTCGCGGGCCAGGACGTCCAGATCGCCTTCCTTCGGATCCTGCGGCAGGTAACCGACCTCGCCGATGCGCTCGACCGTCCCGGCATACGGCTGGCCTTCACCGGCCAGGATGCGCAGCGTCGTGGTCTTGCCGGCACCGTTGCGGCCGACCAGACCGATCCGGTCGCCCGGCTGGATCCGCAGCGCGGAACCCTCGAAGGCCAGCAGCGTGCGCGCTCCGGCGCGGACCTCCAGGTCCGTTGCGGTGATCACGCAGCTGCCTCCTAGCTCATTTGTCGTCCGTGAAGACCGCGGGTCGTTTCTCGGCGCGCGCGGCAACCGCCTCTTCGAAGTTGGCGGTGAGCAGTCGGATGAAGAGCTGACCCAGGCCTTCGGCCTGCATATGGCTCTCCAGACTACCGGCGTCCAGTCCACTCCAGAGAGTCCGCTTGGTCAATTCAATTCCCGGGCGGGAGAACGAGCCGATGCGCTCGGCCATGTCGAAGCAGGTTTGCAGGAGCTGATCGTCGGCGACGGTCCTCGACACCAGACCGATCCGCTCGGCCTCCGCCGCATCGATGTCCCGGCCGGTCAGCATCGCCTCGAATGCCCGCGACGTGCCGATGGCCCGCGGCAGCAGATAGGACAGGCCCAACTCGCTGGCTGTCAAACCGTTGTTGATGCCGGCAGCCCGGAAGTAGGCGCCCTCGCCGGCGACCCGGATATCGCACGCCAGGGCCAGGCACAGGCCACCGCCGATCGCGGCTCCGTTGACAGCCGCGATAACCGGCTGGTGCAGCTTGCGAAGTGCCAGGATGACGTCGTCCAGCACCTCCATGGAGCGCAGCGCGAACGTCGGCCGGGTCAGCCCCGCCACGTGCGGCACCGAGCCGGCCGACTTGTGGTCGGCACCGGACGAGAACCCGCGTCCCGCGCCGGTGAGGACGACCGCGCGGACATCGTTGTCGTTGGTGATGTCGTCGAGCGCCGCCTTGAGCGGGACCATGACGTCGAACGCCATGGAGTTCATCCGCTCGGGGCGGTTCAGGGTGACCAGTGCGACGCCGGGCCGCGGATGGTCGACGAGTACCAGTGGGTTCTGTTTGCTCACGTCCTGCACGCTAGCGGGTGCGCAATGTCACACCCGCCGGCAGTGCTCGGCCGGCCTCAGGCGTCGGTGGCGTCGCCCTTTTCGGCCATCGCGGCGTCGATGTCGAATTCCTTGATCTGGCTGATGACCTCGTCGAGCTGATTGGCCGCCAGCATGCCCGAGTGCCGGAACACCAGCTGGCCCTTCTTGAACGCCATCAGGGTCGGGATGGCCTGAATCTCGGCCGCGGAGGCCAGCGCCTGCTCGGCCTCGGTGTCGACCTTGGCGTGGAAGACGTCGGGGTGCTTCTCGGACGATGCGGTGAACGTCGGAGCAAACGCCCGGCACGGCCCGCACCATGACGCCCAGAAGTCCACCAGCACGATGTCGTTGTCGCTGATGATGCCGTTGAATTCGGCGGCGGTGATGTCCTTGGTGCTCACGCTTCTCCCAACATTGCGGTATACCTGCTTGTTCCCAGTATCTGGTCAGCTCAATCGTGCCAGCGCACTGGCCGCGTCGTAGCCATTGAACCCGTCCAGCGTGCCGCTGCGCAGGCGGTTCACCCAACCGGGGTCGGCCAGCAGTGCCCGGCCGATCGCGACCATGTCGAACTCGCCCGCGTCGAACTGCTCCACCAGTTGGTCCACCGGGCCCGGCTCGATGACCTGGCCGGGCTTCTCGGACCGGAACGCGGTCTGCAGGCCCACCGAACCGACCGCGATGACGGGCGTCCCGGTGACCTTCTTGGTCCAGCCGGCCAACGTCAGGGCCGGGTCGGCGTCGGGGAACGCCGGCACGTAGTGCCGGCGCGTGGACGGATGCAGCGCATCGACACCGGCATCGACCAGCGGCGCCAGCAGTTCCTGCAGCTGCATCGGGTCGTCGACCAGCGTCGCGTTGTAGTCGGTGCCCTTCCACTGCGAGAAGCGGTAGATGATCGGGTAGTCCGGGCCGACCGCGGCGCGCACCGCCGCGACCACCTCGGCGGGGAACCGGGTGCGGTTCTGCACCGATCCCCCGTATTCGTCGGTACGCAGATTCGTTCTGGTCCAAAGGAATTGGTCGAGCAGGTAGCCATGCGCCCCGTGCAGTTCGACGGCGTCGAAGCCGACCTCCTTGGCGTTGCGCGCCGCCTCGGCGTACCACTGCGCGACGGCGGGCAGTTCGTCAGTCGCCAGGGCCCGGCCGATCTGCTCGCCGAGTCCGTTGACTCCCGACGGACTGACGGGGGCCACCCCGTCGCGGTCGCCACGCTCGGCGCCCTGGTGCCACAGCTGGGCGGCGATGGTCGCGCCGTGGCGGTGCACCGCGCTGGTGACGTTGCGCCAGCCGTCGAGCGCCGCGGCGCCCACGAGCGTCGGGATGTCCGGTGAGCCGGCGGCCGACGGGTCACCCACCCGCACGCCTTCGGTGATGATCAGGCCGACGCCGCCGGCGGCCCGACGCGCGTAGTACTCCGCCACGTCGGGCCCCGGCACACCTCCGGGCGACGCCTGCCTGGTCATGGGCGCCATCGCGAACCGGTTGGGTACGGTCAGGTTCCGCAGGGCCAGTGGGGCGAAGAGTCCAGATGCATCGACGATCATGAGCCTATGCAACACCCTGACGGCTCAACCGATTCCGCCGGTGCCCGGCTGCCGGTCAGTTGCCTGCCGTCATGCCGATGACGGCAGCTCGTGTGCGCGGCGTGCTTCGAACCGCCAGATCGCCTGGTGCAGCGCATCGGCGTGCCAGCCCGCGACGTCCGCGACGGCGGCGAGCAGGCCCGCGGTGTCGATCGGGCCGTCGCGACCGATTTCGCGCGCGACGTATGCCGCGACGTTCGGATCAGTGCCGGGCAGTTCCGCCAACATCAGCAGGAAGCGCCAGGTGAAGCCCGACCGCTGGCCGGGTATCGCGCACCACGCCCGCTTGGCCTCCTTCGCCAGCTCGGGGTCCGCGGCGATCACCCGCAGGTCCTCGGTCGTGCTGATCCCGAGTGCGACAAAGGCCTGCGCGACCTCGGTCAGCGCCACCGAGCGCAGCGGTGCGTCTTTCCTCGTGGATGTCGGCCGCCGATTGGCGATCTGGGCGGCCCACTGCTCGGGACCGCCCAATGCCTCGACGTTCGCGAGCAGTTCGGGTGCGCCGTCGGTGTCGGCGTCACCGCCTTGCCCGGCCCGGTAGCTGCGGTACCGCTCGACGATCTTGTCGACCGTGAGGTGCCGGGCGCCGGCGGCGTAGATGGCGTCAATGATGCAGAGCGCCAAGGAATCTGGATAGCCGACGGGCGTCGGCCAACCGGCGGGGTCGTCGAGATCGCGTTCGCACGCGGCCCGCAGTCGTTCGATATCAGCGTTCATCGTGGTGCCTTCCTGTCGCAGCGGACCCGATTGGTCCTGTTGCGCTGGAAGTTAGAGAAGACGACCGACAACTACGCCGCGATAAGGCGTCAGAATCACGAGTTATCCACAGGCTGCCGCCACCCGCATGCCGAAACGGCATTCCAGCAGAGAAAGTGCGAGTGACCGCCTGCTGGAATGCCGTTTCGACGAAAAACAGGGAGAAAACTAGACGGTGAAGCCGAGCGCGCGCAGCTGCTCGCGGCCGTCGTCGGTGATCTTGTCCGGGCCCCACGGCGGGTTCCACACCCAGTTCAGCTTGAGGTCGCTGACGAGGCCCGCGCCCACCAGAGCGGTCCGCGACTGATCCTCGATCACGTCGGTCAACGGACAGGCCGCCGAAGTCAGCGTCATGTCCAGCTTCACCACGGTGCCCTCCTCGCCCTCTTCGAGGGTCATGCCGTAGACGAGCCCCAGGTCGACGACGTTGATACCGAGCTCGGGGTCGACGACGTCGCGCATGGCCTCCTCGACGGCGTCGAGCAGTTCGGGGTCGTCGACCACGTTGGCCGCGGTGGTGGCCTCGGGGGTGCCTTCAGTCATCGCTTGTCCTCCGCATCGGTGCCGACAGCTGCCAGCACAGTGTCTTTGGCGCTCGCCTCGGCGAGCGCAGCCTTGAATGCAGTCCAGCCCAGCAGCGCGCATTTCACCCGTGCCGGGTACTTGGCGACACCGGCGAACGCGATGCCGTCACCCAGCACATCTTCGTCCCCCTCGACGTTGCCGCGGGAGGAGATCATCTCGGTGAACGCGCCGACGGTCTTGAGCGCCTCGTCGACACTCTGACCGATCACCTGGTCGGTGAGCACCGACGTCGACGCCTGGCTGATCGAGCAGCCCTGGCCGTCGTACGAGATGTCGGCGATGGTCTCGCCGTCGTCGGACAGCGTGACCCGCAACGTCACCTCGTCACCGCAGGTCGGGTTGACGTGGTGCACCTGCGCGCCGAACGGCTCGCGCAGCCCGCGGTGATGCGGGTGCTTGTAGTGGTCCAGGATCACTTCCTGGTACATCTGTTCCATTCTCATGAGAAGAACTCCACAGCGCGTTTGACGCCCGCGACCAACCGGTCCACTTCGTCGAGCGTGTTGTAGACCGCGAACGACGCGCGCGCCGTCGCGGCGATGCCGAATCGCCGGTGCAACGGAGCCGCGCAGTGGTGCCCGACCCGGACCGCGATGCCCTCGTCATCCAGAATCTGGCCGACGTCGTGGGCATGTACACCGTCGAGCACGAAGCTCACCGGAGACCCGCGATGCTCGGTGGTGGTCGGCCCGATGATCCGCACCTGCGGAATCTGGGTCAGCCCATCCAACGTGGCGGCCACCAGCTCGGCTTCGTGCGCCTCGACAGCGGCCATCCCGATGGCATCGAGATACCGTGCGGCAGCGGCCAATCCGACCACCTGCGACGTCATCGGCGTACCGGCCTCGAAGCGCTGCGGCGCGGCCGCATAGGTCGCCGACTCCATCGTGACGGTCTCGATCATGGATCCGCCCGTGAGGAACGGCGGCAGCGCGTTGAGCAGCGCACGGCGCCCGTACAGCACACCGATCCCGGTGGGCCCCAACATCTTGTGACCAGAGAAGGCCGCGAAGTCGACGTCGAGCGCGTGGAAGTCGACGGGCTGGTGCGGCACCGACTGGCAGGCGTCCAGCACCGTCAGCGCACCGACAGCCTTGGCCCGACGCACGATCTCCGCGACCGGCGCGACGGCACCCGTGACGTTCGAATGATGGGTGAAGGCAACCACTTTCACCCGGTCATCGAGCTGCAGCGAATCGAGGTCGATGCGGCCGTCATCGGTCACCGAATACCAGCGCAGTTCCGCGCCGGTCCGGCGGGCCAGCTCCTGCCACGGGATCAGGTTGGCGTGGTGCTCCAGCTCCGTGGTGACGATGACGTCCCCCGGCCCGACCACGCGGTCGAACCGGTTGTCCCCCACCGCATACGACACCAGGTTCAGGGCCTCGGTGGCGTTCTTGGTGAAGACGAGCTCGTCGTCGTCGGCACCGACGAACGCCGCGATGTCGGCACGGCCCTGTTCGTAGGCGTCGGTCGACTCCTCCATCAGCTGGTGCGCACCGCGGTGCACCGCGCCGTTGGAGGTGGTCAGGAACTCCCGCTCGGCATCGAGCACCTGCAGCGGCTTCTGCGACGTGGCCCCGGAATCCAGGTACGCCAACGTGTTTCCGCCGCGCATCACCCGACTCAGGATCGGGAAGTCGGCCCTGATCCTGGTCAGGTCGAGGTCGACTGACGCTGTCATGGGAATCAGGCTCCGGCGGCCGCGGCCTGCGTGTAGCGCTCGTAGCCGTTCTCTTCGAGCTCGTCGGCCAGCTCCGGACCACCGGAGGTGATGATGCGGCCGTCGAAGAAGACGTGCACGAACTGCGGACGGATGTAGCGCAGGATGCGGGTGTAGTGCGTGATCAGCAGGACGCCGCCGTGCTCGGCCTCGGCGTACCGGTTGACGCCCTCGGACACGACGCGCAGTGCGTCGACGTCCAGGCCCGAGTCGGTCTCGTCGAGGATGGCGATCTTCGGCTTCAGCAGGCCCAGCTGCAGGATTTCGTGGCGCTTCTTCTCACCACCGGAGAAGCCCTCGTTGACGCTGCGCTCGCCGAACGCCGGGTCGATGTCCAGCTCCGACATGGCGGTCTTGACCTCTTTGACCCAGTGGCGCAGCTTGGGGGCCTCGCCACGGACCGCGGTCGCCGCGGTGCGCAGGAAGTTCGACATCGAGACGCCGGGCACCTCGACGGGGTACTGCATGGCCAGGAAGAGGCCGGCGCGCGCACGCTCGTCGACGCTCATCTCCAGCACGTCCTCGCCGTCCAGGGTGATGGAGCCCGAGGTGACGGTGTACTTGGGGTGGCCGGCGATGGCGTACGACAGCGTCGACTTGCCAGAACCGTTGGGGCCCATGACTGCGTGGGTCTCGCCCGACTTCACCGTCAGGTTGACGCCCTTGAGGATCGGCACATCGGCGCCGTCCGGCGCGGTGACCGAGACGTGCAGGTCCTTGATTTCCAGTGTGGTCATGAGTTGTTGCGTCCTTCAGTCAGTTCAAGTTCGTGTTCGATGGCGGCGGTGAGGCGTTCGCGGACTTCCGGCACGGCGATCTTCTGGATGATCTCGCCGAAGAAGCCCCGGACCACCAGGCGGCGGGCCTGGTCCTCGGGAATGCCGCGGGCCTGCAGGTAGAACAGCTGCTCGTCGTCGAAACGTCCGGTGGCACTGGCGTGTCCGGCGCCGACGATCTCGCCGGTCTCGATCTCGAGGTTGGGCACCGAGTCGGCGCGGGCACCGTCGGTGAGCACCAGGTTGCGGTTCACCTCGAAGGTGTCGGTGCCGGTGGCCGCGGCCCGGATCAGCACGTCGCCGATCCACACGGTGTGGGCGTCGGCCTTCTTCGAGTCCGGATCCCCTTGCAGCGCACCCTTGTACAGCACGTTCGAGCGGCAGTTGGGCACCGCGTGGTCGACCAGCAGGCGCGACTCGAAGTGCTGACCCTCGTCGGCGAAGTACAGGCCGAGCATCTCGGCGTCACCGCCGGGGCCCAGGTAACGGGTCCGCGAGGTCAGCCGCACGACGTCACCGCCGAGCGTGACGGCGACGTGCCGCAGCACGGCGTCCTTGCCCAGCGTGGCGTGGTGGGTGCTGACGTTCACCGCGTCGTCGGCCCAGTCGGCGATCGACACGACGGTCAGCCGCGCCGCGTCACCGACGACGAATTCGATGTTGTCGGCGTAGGTTCCGCTGCCGCTCTGGTCGATGACCACGACGGCCTCGCCGAGCTCGGCGACCCGCAGCTGCAGGTGGCCGTACGCGGTCTTGCCCTCACCGGGGCCGGCGATGGCGATCTCGATGGGCTCGGCGACCTGGACGTCGCGACCGACCGACACGATGGTCGCCTCGGTGAACGACGAATATGCCTGCGCGGCAACGCGGTCCGCGGGCACGCCGCCCTGGCCCAGGCGCTCGTCGTCGCGGCCGACGGTCTCGACGGTGACACCGTCGCGCTCCGAAACCTCGACGCGCGCAGCGCCGGTGGCGACAGCGGAGCCGTCGTGCAGGCCGTGCAGACGCTTCAGCGGCGTGAACCGCCACAGCTCGTCACGGCCGCCCGGGACCTCGAAAGCGTTGACGTCGTAGGACGTGAACAGCTCACCCTTGTTGGCGACGATGCCTTCCGTCGCCTCAGTCAGATTCGAACTCACTAGCCGACAGCACCTTCCATCTGCAGCTCGATCAGCCGGTTGAGCTCGAGCGCGTATTCCATTGGCAGTTCCTTGGCGATGGGCTCGACGAAGCCGCGCACCACCATCGCCATGGCCTCGTCCTCGGTCAGGCCGCGGCTCATCAGATAGAACATCTGGTCCTCGCTGACCTTCGAGACCGTGGCCTCGTGACCCATCGTGACGTCGTCCTCACGGATGTCGACGTACGGGTAGGTGTCCGAGCGGCTCACGTTGTCGACAAGCAGCGCATCGCATTTCACGCTCGACTTGGAGCCGTGCGCGCCCTTGTTGACCTGGATCAGGCCACGGTACGACGAGCGGCCGCCACCGCGGGCCACCGACTTGGACACGATGTTGCTCGACGTGTTCGGCGCCAGGTGCACCATCTTGGCGCCGGTGTCCTGGTGCTGGCCTTCGCCCGCGAACGCCACCGAGAGCACCTCGCCCTTGGCGTGCTCGCCGGTCATCCAGACCGCCGGGTACTTCATGGTGACCTTGGAACCGATGTTGCCGTCGATCCACTCCATGGTCGCGCCGGCCTCGGCGCGGGCCCGCTTGGTGACCAGGTTGTAGACGTTGTTCGACCAGTTCTGGATGGTCGTGTACCGAACGCGCGCACCGGGTTTCACCACGATCTCGACGACGGCCGAGTGCAGCGAGTCCGACTTGTAGATCGGCGCGGTACAACCCTCCACGTAGTGCACGTAGGAGCCTTCGTCGGCGATGATCAGCGTCCGCTCGAACTGGCCCATGTTCTCGGTGTTGATGCGGAAGTAGGCCTGCAGCGGGATGTCGACGTGCACGCCCGGCGGCACGTAGATGAACGAGCCACCCGACCACACGGCCGAGTTCAGCGCGGAGAACTTGTTGTCACCGGCCGGGATCACGGTGCCGAAGTACTGCTTGAACAGGTCCGGGTGCTCGCGCAGGCCCGAGTCGGTGTCCAGGAAGATGACGCCCTGCGCCTCGAGGTCCTCGCGGATCTGGTGGTACACGACCTCGGACTCGTACTGTGCGGCGACACCGGCGACCAGGCGCTGCTTCTCGGCCTCCGGGATGCCCAGGCGGTCGTAGGTGTTCTTGATGTCCTCGGGCAGGTCCTCCCAGGACGCGGCCTGCTTCTCGGTGGACCGCACGAAGTACTTGATGTTGTCGAAGTCGATGCCCTCGAGGTCACTGCCCCAGCGCGGCATCGGCTTCTTGTCGAAGATGTGCAGCGCCTTGAGCCGGAAGTCGAGCATCCACTCCGGCTCGTTCTTCTTCGACGAGATGTCGCGGACGACAGCCTCGTTCAACCCACGGGTCGCGGCGGCGCCTGCGGCATCACTGTCTGCCCAGCCGTAGCCGTACGTGCCCAGGGAGGCAATGGTCTCCTCCTGGGTCAGCTGTTCCGGGGTGGTCGTCATTGCGACACTCCTTCTTCTTGGGTCGCGGGGTGGATCGAGTGGACTGCGTTCTCGGGGATGACGGGAACGTGCGTCGTACATGCACAGTCGCCGTTGACGATGGTGGCCAGGCGCTGGACGTGCGTGCCGAGGACCTCGGCGAACGCTTCACGCTCGGCGTCGCACAGTTCGGGGAACTCCTCGGCGACGTGCGAGACCGGGCAGTGGTGCTGGCAGATCTGCACCCCGCCGATCGGCCCCGTCACCGGGGTTGTCGTGGTGGCGTAACCGGCCTTGGTCAGCGCCGCGGCCACCTGGTCCGCGGTGTCGGTGACATCGTCGGTGGCGGTCACGCCGGACAGGATCGAGTCGATACGACGACGCGCGAAGGTGCGGATGGCGTCGTCACCGCCGATTTCGCGCAGCTGGCGCATGGCGGCCGCGGCGAGGTCGTCGTAGGTGTGGCCGAGCTTGGCGCGCCCGGCGGCGGTCAGCCGGTAGCGCTTGGCGGGACGACCACGCCCGTTGTGCTGCCATGCGGCCGCGGCACTGGACTCGGCGTCGCCGGCCTCGATGAGAGCGTCGAGATGACGCCGCACACCAGCGGCGGAGATGCCGAGCTGCTCGCCGATCTGGGTCGCGGTGACCGCGCCTTCCAGCAGCAACTGCACGATGGCCGAACGGGTGTGACCATCGGAAACAGCCGTCGCCGACGCCACCGCGGTCGCGGTGCCGACAGCTTCGGGAGCTCCGGACGGTAATTTCACAACACCATTGTGACGGAATTCAGAACCCGAATCTAGGAAGGTAACCCTTATCACCGAGTTGGCGGGGGCCGAACAGGCCTACGGCTAATCTGCTCTGATGCCCGACCGCCTTCAGCACCTGAGCACGGCCGTCGCGCATTGGCACGCCGACGAACCGTCCGTCGGCTCGCCCCTGAACGCGTCCGAGGTCGCATCCCTGCGCCGGACCCGGCGATTCGGCGCCACCGGAACCGTACTCATGGCCATCGGCGCGCTCGGCGCCGGCGCCCGGCCCGTCGTGCAGGACCCGACGTTCGGCGTGCGCCTGCTGAACCTGCCGTCGCGCATCCAGACCGTCTCACTGACCATGACCACCACCGGCGCCGTCATGATGGCGCTGGCGTGGCTGATGCTGGGCCGCTACACGCTGGGCAAACGCCGGATGTCGCGTAGCCAGCTGGACCAGACACTGCTGCTGTGGGCGCTGCCGCTGCTGATCGCGCCGCCGATGTACAGCAAGGACGTCTACTCCTATCTGGCGCAGAGCCAGATAGCGAGCATCGGGCTGGACCCCTACCGTGTCGGCCCGGCGACCGGTCTCGGGCTCGGCCACGTGTTCACCCTGACGGTGCCGAGCCTCTGGCGCGAGACACCGGCGCCCTACGGACCGCTGTTCCTGTGGATCGGGCGCGGCATCTCCGAGCTCACCGGCGACAACATCGTCGCCGGCGTGCTCTCCCACCGGCTGGTCGTGCTGCTCGGTGTCGCGGCCACGGTGTGGGCAACGCCACGTCTGGCCCGTCGCTGCGGTGTCGCCGAGGTCAGCGCGCTGTGGCTGGGACCGTGTAATCCCCTGCTCTTCATGCACCTCATCGCGGGCATCCACAACGAAGCCCCGATGCTCGGCCTGATGCTCGCCGGCACCGAATTCGCCATGCGCGGCATCGATTCCGGCCGTCCCCTCATCCCCCGACCACTGCACTGGCCACGGCACCGGGAGGACTGGTCCGCGTGGTGGCCGCTGGCGATGCTGCTGACCGGCACGGTGCTCATCGCCATGTCATCGCAGATCAAGCTGCCCTCCCTGCTCGCGCTGGGTTTCGTGGCGATGGCCCTCGCGCGCCGGCTGGGCGGGACGGTCAAGGCCTTCTTCCAGGCCTGTGTGCCGCTGGGCACCGTCGCGCTGGCGGTCATGGCGCTCATCGGCTGGGCCAGCGGCCTGGGCTTCGGCTGGCTGTTCACCCTCGGCACCGCGAACGTGGTGCGGTCCTGGATGTCGCCGCCGACACTCGTCGCGCTCGGCACGGGACAGGTCGGCATCCTGCTGGGCCTGGGCGACCACACCACCGCGGTCCTCGGACTGACCCGTGGGATCGGCGTCTTCGTCATCGGCGTGCTGGTCAGCTGGCTGCTGCTGTCGGTGCTGCGGGGACGGCTCCACCCGCTCGGCGGCCTCGGCGTCGCCATGGGCGCGACGGTGCTGCTGTTCCCCGTCGTGCAGCCCTGGTACCTGCTCTGGGCGATCATCCCGCTGGCCTGCTGGGCGACCCGGCCGGGCTTCCGTGGCACCACCATCGTGGTGACGTTCGTCGTCGGCGTCTTCGGCCCGACGGCCAACGGTGACCGGTTCGCGCTCTTCCAGATCCTCGACGCCACGCTGGCCAGCACCGTCATCGTGCTGCTGCTGATCGCCCTGACGCGCAACAGCCTGCCCTGGCGCGGATTGCCGGAATCAGACAACGGTGACGCCCCTGGTAGCGGCGCTGCCAGGTCCGACGCTTACGCTGAATCCCCGTGAGTTCCGGTGAGACGCCCGTATTGCTGCGCGGCGTCAGCAAGCGCTACGGCGATATCCAGGCCGTGAACAACCTGGATCTGGAGGTGCAGCGCGCCGAGGTGCTGGCCCTGCTCGGACCCAACGGGGCCGGCAAGACCACCACTGTCGAGATGTGTGAAGGCTTCAACAAGCCCGACTCCGGCAGCATCTCGATCCTGGGCCTGGACCCGACGGCCGACAACGCCAAGCTGCGCGCCCGCATCGGCGTGATGCTGCAGGGCGGCGGCGGCTACCCCGCCGCCAAGGCCGGCGAGATGCTGAACCTGGTCGCGGCGTATTCGGCGAACCCGCTCGACCCGCAATGGCTGCTGGACACCCTCGGTCTGACGGAGGCCGCCCGCACCACCTACCGCCGGCTGTCCGGCGGGCAACAGCAGCGCCTGGCGCTGGCCTGCGCCATCGTCGGACGGCCCGAGCTGGTGTTCCTCGACGAGCCGACCGCCGGCATGGACGCCCACGCCCGGATCGTGGTGTGGGAGTTGATCGAAGGCCTGCGCCGCGACGGTGTCACCGTCGTACTGACCACGCATCAGCTCACCGAGGCCGAGGAACTGGCCGACCGGATCGTCATCATCGACCACGGCGCGGCCGTCGCCGCGGGCACTCCCGCCGACCTGACGCGCGGCGGCGCCGAGAACCAGTTGCGCTTCTCGGCCCCGCCCAAATTGGACCTTTCGCTGCTGATCTCGGCGCTGCCGGAGGGCTACCGCGCCACCGAAGCCGGCGCCGGCGAGTACCTGGTGGAAGGCCACATCGACCCGCAGGTGCTGGCGACCGTCACCGCATGGGCCGCCCGCCTGAACGTGCTGGCCACCGACATGCGCGTCGAGCAGCGCAGCCTCGAGGACGTGTTCCTCGACCTGACCGGACGGGAGCTGCGGTCGTGAGTACCGAGACCAATCGGTTCGCACCGGGGACGTTCACCCCGGACCCGCGGCCCGCGGGTATCCCCGCCATGCTGGCGGCACAGTACGGCCTGGAGCTCAAACTGCTGCTGCGTAACGGCGAGCAGCTGCTGCTGACCATGTTCATCCCGATCACGCTGCTGGTCGGGCTCACGCTGCTGCCGCTGGGCTCCCTCGGTGATCACCGGCCCGGGACGTTCACCCCGCCAATCATGGCGCTGGCGGTCATCTCGACGGCGTTCACCGGACAGGCCATCGCCGTCGCGTTCGATCGGCGCTACGGCGCGCTCAAGCGCCTCGGCGCGACCGCGCTGCCGGTCTGGGGCATCATCGCCGGTAAGTCGCTGGCCGTCATCACGACGGTGTTCCTGCAGTCAATCCTGTTGGGCGGCATCGGTATTGCGCTGGGCTGGCGGCCGAGCCCGCTGAGCCTGCTGCTCGGCGCCCTCGTCATCGCGCTCGGTACGGCCTCGTTCGCGGCGCTGGGTCTGCTGCTCGGCGGGACGCTGAAGGCCGAGATCGTGCTGGCCCTGGCGAACCTGCTGTGGTTCATCCTGGCCGCCCTCGGCGCCTTGACCATCGAGCACCGCGTCGTCCCCGAGGCGCTGCGCTGGGTGGCCCGGCTGACGCCGTCGGGTGCGCTGACCGAGTCCCTCACCCAGGCGATGACGCTGTCGGTGGACTGGTTCGGCATCGCGGTGCTGGCCGTGTGGGGAGTGCTCGCCGGGCTAGCCGCGATGCGCTGGTTCCGGTTCAGCTGACGGCCCCTACTACGCCACGTAGTTAGCGCTGGCCTACGATCAGACCGTGCTCGACAAGCTGCCCATCCCCTCGCTTCGGGTCCAGCGGCTCATCGCGTTCCTCGTCATCCTGACCCAGGGCGGCATCGCCGTCACCGGAGCCATCGTCCGCGTCACCGCATCCGGTCTGGGCTGCCCGACGTGGCCGCAGTGCTTCCCGGGCAGCTTCGTGCCGGTGCCGCACGCCGAAGTGCCCGTCGTGCATCAGGCCGTCGAATTCACCAACCGCATGTTCACGTTCGGCGTCGTGCTGACGGCCGCCCTGGCGGTGCTCGCCGTCATCCGTGCCGGCCGCCGCCGCGAGGTGCAGGTCTATGCCTGGCTGATGCCGGCGTCGACTGTGGTGCAGGCGGTCATCGGCGGCATCACGGTCCGCACCGGACTGCTGTGGTGGACCGTCGCCGTCCACCTGCTGGTGTCGATGGTGATGGTCTGGCTGGCCGTGCTGCTCTACGTCAAGATCGGCGAACCCGACTCGGGCACCGAGGAACTCGTCGTGCCGCAGCCGCTGCGCTGGTTCACCGCACTGACCGCCGTCACCCTGTCCGCGGTGCTCGTCACCGGGACCTTGGTGACCGGCGCCGGACCACATGCCGGCGACAAGAGCGCCCTCCAACCGGTCAAGCGCCTGCAGGTCGAGATCACTGATCTGGCGCACCTGCACTCGTCGCTGCTGGTGGCTTACCTCAGCTTCGTCATCGGCCTGGGCTTCGCACTGCTCGCGGTGCGCGCCCCCAAGCCCGTACTGCTGCGGCTGGCGGTGCTGGCCGGGCTGGTGCTCGCGCAGGGCGCCGTCGGCGCGGTCCAGTTCTACACCGGCGTCCCCGCCGTTCTGGTCGCCATCCACGTCGCGGGCGCCGGCGCCTGCACCGCGGCCACCGCAGCGCTATGGGCGTCGATGCGACAGCGGACGTCCCCGTAACGAAATCCCTGGCTTCAGTCGGGTCTGCGGCATCCCGCCACAGATTTCAACCAGGGACGCAGCGACGCCGAAATCGATCCCTGACTTGAGTCAAAGTAGCGACACGTCGCCGCAGATTGACGTCAGGGATCTCGGCTCAGCACTTCGCCCGCCAACCATGCCCCAGGCAGCCTGGTTATCCCCGGCCCGACAGCGGGCCTAGCCCGAGCCGCTCCAGGGCCGACTCGACGCCGACGGCGAATTGCCGTTGGGCCACAGCGCGTTCGGGCTCGGCCAGTTGCCGCCAGCCCAGGCCCGGTTCGACGAGTTCCAGCTCGAGCAACCGCGGGTCCCGGTGATCGCCGATGACGTCCACCCGCGCGTACAGGAACTCCTCCGGCTCGATCCCGAGATGCGTGGCCGCAGCGGCCAGCGTCGCGTAGCCGACGTCCCACAATTCGAAATCCGGGTCGGCAGGCTGTAGCTGTTCCTCGGTGTACGTGCCGGATTCGTGCATCTCCACACTGCCACCGGGCGGCGGCAACATCGGCCCCTTGCTGAACGCGTGCGACTGCTTGCCG
Organism: Mycobacterium sp. SMC-18; assembly: GCF_045310895.1. Taxonomy (NCBI): domain Bacteria; kingdom Bacillati; phylum Actinomycetota; class Actinomycetes; order Mycobacteriales; family Mycobacteriaceae; genus Mycobacterium; species Mycobacterium sp. SMC-18. Next base: position 134,482 of record NZ_JBJIAL010000007.1, on the reverse strand, counting down.
GCCAGGAACACCAGGGCGGTCTCCCCTGCCTCGATACGCTCGTCATACGGCTGGATCAGCGCCGTGCGGCCATCGGCCTGGAGCGCGGCAGCATGCGCGGCGGCCGCGGCGGCATCGGTGAATCGTTGCGCCCCAACCGAACCCGCACCCACTGCGGGTTTGACCACGACCTCACCGCTGGGCACCGTCACCGACTCCCCCGGCGCGAAGAAACCGCTGGGCACCGTCGGCACGCCGGCCGCCGCCAAGTCCGCCAGGTAACGCTTGTCGCTGTTCCACGCCACCACCCCGGGCGCGTTCAGCAGATTGCGCACCTTCGTGGTCCAGGCCAGGAATTCGTCGTGCCGCTCGGTGTAGTCCCACGTGGCCCGCAGGATCACGAGATCGGCCTGCAGTGTGGCGGGGTCGTCCCACGCCAGCCACTGCGCATGCAAACCGCGGTCCCGCAACGCCTTGACCAACCCGTCGTCGTCTCCGTCGCCTTCGACGAGAGCCCGGCAACCTGCCAAAACGATGCGTGGATGACGGATATCGGGCCGCGCGAGTTTCACGTTGGAATGATAGGTGGCATGCACGCCATCGAAGTCGCCGAACTCGGCGGTCCAGAAGTCCTGTCCTTCGTCGAACGCCCCGAGCCCACGCCGGGCCCGGGCGAGGTCCTGATCAAGGCCGAGGCCATCGGCGTCAACTTCATCGACACGTATTTCCGCTCCGGCCTCTATCAGCGCGAAGTGCCGTACATCCCCGGCACCGAGGTCTGCGGCACCATCACCGCGGTTGGTGACGATGTGGCGGCGCTGGCCGTCGGCGACCGCGTGGTCACCGCCGCGGCCGACGCCACCTACTCCGAATACTGCGTCGCACCAGCCGATTACGTGGCCTACGTCCCGGAGGGCGTCGACCCCGAGGTGGCGGCCGCGGCACTGCTCAAGGGCATGACGGCGCATTACCTGATCAAGTCGACCTATCCGGTCCAGCAGGGCGACACCGTGCTGCTGCACGCCGGCGCGGGCGGCGTCGGGCTCATCCTGACGCAGTGGGCCACCAGCATGGCCGTCCGGGTCATCACCACTGTCTCCAACCAGGACAAGGCCGAGTTGTCCCGGCGGGCCGGCGCCATCGAGGTGCTCGACTATCCCGACGACCCCGCCGAGTTCGGCGCCAAGATCCGCGAACTGACGGGCGGCAACGGCGTCGCCGCCGTGTACGACGGGGTGGGCGCGTCCACGTTCGAGGCCAGCCTGGCCAGCCTCGCGGTGCGCGGCACCCTGGCCTTGTTCGGCGCGTCGAGCGGTCCCGTGCCGCCGTTCGACCTGCAGCGGCTCAACAGCGCGGGCTCGTTGTTCGTCACCCGGCCGACGCTGGCCCACTACACCCGCACGGCCGACGAATTCTCGTGGCGGGCAGGCGAACTGCTGCAGGCCGTCGCCGACGGCACCATCAACGTTACGGTCAGCCAGCGCTACCCGCTGGCCGACGCCGCCCGTGCACACGCCGACCTGCAGGCCCGCCTGACCGTCGGCTCGGTGGTGCTGGTGCCCTAGACCGGCTCGGCCGCCGGGAACGTCCAGGCGCCGTCGAGAATCTCGGCCCGCGGGCGGTACAGCCGCACGGTGTAGTTCCAGCCCGGCGTGATCGGCAGCAGATTGTCGGCACCCGCGCCACCGAACTGGATGGTTGTCGAACCGTCGGCGGCCTTGACCGCGGTGATGTTGTTCAGCGAGTAGGCATTCTGCTCGTTGGCGGTGAAGTAGCCGTCCTGGTTGTAGACCGTCACCGACCAGAAACCGTCCACCGGAACGTCTTCGACGGTGAGCCGGTGCACCGTGGTGCCGTCGTTCTGGGACGGCACCACGGTCAGGTAGAACGCGTCGCGCGCGGGATTGCCGCCCCAGGCGTTGGCCGAGCCGATCAGGTGCCGCACCGGGTCGGTGTCGGCCGCGGTGCCGAACATGCCCTTGGTGTCCGGCAGCGTGGTGGCCAGCGTGACGAGGGCGTCGCGCACGGTCTTCTGGCTGACGGGGTCCCAGTCGGGTACCTCGAAGCTGCCCGGGGCGTCCTGCGCGACGGTGACGGCGTCCTGCAGCGCGTGCACGGCGGCCAGGTCGGCGGCATCGTTGGGATCGACCAGCGTGCGGACGGCCACCGCCACGTACCGGGTGCCGACGGCCTCGCGTGTCAGGTCGACCGTCGCCGGGGCGTAGGCGACCTGGGTCGTGTAGTGGTCCTCGTTGATGACCTGGAGCGACATGAACCGGCCCGCGCTGTCGGGCAGGGTGACGGTGACCGGTCCGGCGTCGAGGTCGAACACCGCGGCCGAGTAGAGGGTGTCGCGGTTCTGCCGGATGACGACCTGATGGTCGATCGAGCTCAGTTCGCGATGATGAAGAAAGCCACCGACGCCGCCGTCGTTCACGATGCCGGAGAAGTACAGATCCGATTCGGCGCGGGCGAAATTGTCGGGGCTCACCGGTTGGGGCATGCTCCCAAGCTAGCGGGTCAGTGGAACAGCATCGGCAGCGCGAGTGCCGAGTCGACCGCCAGCGCGCAGAACACGACGGCGAGGTAGTTGTTCGACTGCAGGAACAGGCGCAGCGGCTTCACCGGCTCACCGCGCTTCACGCCCGAGTACAGCTGGTGCGCCATCACCAGGAACCAGACGCCGGCGACGAGCGCGACGGCCGCGTACAGCCAGCCGGTGGCGAACGCCAGCGCGAGCGTCGTGAGGACCGTCGCCCAGGTGTAGATCAGGATCTGCTTGGTGACCGCGCGCTCGGTGGCGACGACGGGCAGCATCGGCACGCCGGCTGCCTCGTAGTCCTCCTTGTAACGCATGGCCAGCGCCCAGGTGTGCGGCGGCGTCCAGAAGAAGATGATCAGGAACATCACCAGCGCCGGCCACTGGATGGTGCCGGTGACCGCCGACCAGCCGATCATCACCGGCATGCAGCCGGCCGCGCCGCCCCACACCACGTTCTGCGAGGTGCGGCGCTTCAGCAGCAGCGTGTAGACGAAGACGTAGAAGGCGATGGTCGCCAGCGCCAGCAGGCCCGACAGCAGATTCGAGCTGCGCCACAGCCACAGGAACGACGTGACCGTGAGCACCAGACCGAAGATCAGCGCATTGCGGGTGGGCACCGTCGCGCGGGCCAACGGCCGGCGGGCGGTGCGCTTCATCACCTTGTCGATGTCGGCGTCGGCGACACAGTTCAGCGTGTTGGCGCCGGCCGCCGCGAGCAGCCCGCCGACCAGGGTGTTGAGGATCAACAGCGGCTTGATCGGACCCTGGCTGGCCACCACGTCGAAGCGGTGCGCCAGCAGCATCGCCGGGATGGTCGTCACCAGCAGCAGCTCGATGACACGCGGCTTGGTGAGCGCGATGTAGGCCAGCAGCGTGTCCCGCACGCGGTTCGGCGACTTGGTCCCCGAAGCAGCGTCGTGCTCGTCAGACGCCGCAGCTCCGGGACCGAAACCGTGTGCCCCGTGGACGGAACGGCGCTCGCGAATGCTCACGCAGATATCTCCTCGGAAGTCACGGCCGCGCAGCCTCTACTACAGACGATGGTAGACCGCGCACCTGAGTGCTCCACACCGCAGGGTGCATTCAGGTGAACGGAAACCCAATGACGGACAGGCCAAAGGTGAAGCGGTCTGCACCACACCAGCGGCGCGCACTAGGGTAGTCATGCAGCTCGCTTGCGATTTGCCGAGCCCGAGACGTCCCTCAGTAGGAGTGCGCCCGTGACCACAGTCGAAGAGATTTCCGAACTCACCCGCCCGCACCACCCGGACGACTGGACCGAGCTGGACTCGGCCGCCGTCGACACCGTGCGCGTGCTGGCCGCGGATGCGGTTCAGAAGGTCGGAAACGGCCACCCCGGAACCGCCATGAGCCTGGCCCCGCTGGCCTACACCCTGTTCCAGCGCCAGATGCGCCACGACCCGTCCGACACCCACTGGATCGGCCGTGACCGCTTCGTCCTGTCGTGTGGACATTCCAGCCTGACGCTGTACCTGCAGCTGTACCTGGGCGGCTTCGGCCTCGAACTGGCCGACATCGAGGCGCTGCGCACCTGGGGCTCGCTGACCCCCGGCCACCCCGAGTACGGCCACACCAAGGGTGTCGAGATCACCACCGGTCCGCTGGGCCAGGGCCTGGCGTCGTCGGTCGGCATGGCGATGGCGGCCCGCTACGAGCGCGGTCTGTTCGACCCCGACGCCGCTCCGGGTGAGAGCCCGTTCGACCACTTCATCTACGTGATCGCCTCGGACGGCGACATCGAAGAGGGGGTGACGAGCGAGGCGTCGTCGCTCGCCGGCACCCAGCAGCTGGGCAACCTGATCGTGCTGTGGGACAACAACAAGATCTCCATCGAGCACGACACCAACATCGCGCTGTCCGAGGACACCTGCGCCCGCTACCGCGCCTACGGCTGGCACGTGCAGGAGGTCGAGGGCGGCGAGAACGTCGTCGCGATCGAAGAGGCGCTGGCCGCCGCGCGCGCGGTGACGGACCGCCCGTCGTTCATCTCGGTGCGCACCATCATCGGCTACCCGGCGCCCACCAAGATGAACACCGGCGGGGTGCACGGTTCGGCGCTGGGCGCCGACGAGGTCGCCGCCACCAAGAAGGTGCTGGGCTTCGACCCGGACAAGAGCTTCGAGGTGAAGCCCGAGGTCATCGAACACACCCGTGAACTGGTCGCCCGCGGCAAGAAGGCGCACGACGAGTGGCAGGTCGCGTTCGACGCCTGGGCCGCCAAGGAACCCGAACGCAAGAAGCTGCTGGACCGCCTGGAGGCCGGCGAACTGCCCGAGGGCTGGGACGCCGACCTGACGTACTGGGAGCCGGGCAGCAAGGCCGTCGCGACGCGTGCCGCGTTCGGCAAGGTCCTCAACGACGTGGCCGGCAAGCTGCCCGAATTGTGGGGTGGCTCAGCCGATCTCGCGGGCAGCAACAACACCACCATCAACGGGGTGAAGTCCTTCGGCCCGCCGTCGATCTCGACCGAGGACTACACCGCCGACTGGTACGGCCGCGTGCTGCACTTCGGCATCCGCGAGCACGCCATGGGCTCGATCCTCAACGGCATCGTGCTGCACGGCCCGACGCGTCCGTTCGCGGGCACCTTCCTGCAGTTCGCCGACTACATGCGCCCGGCGGTGCGGTTGGCCGCGCTGATGAACATCGACCCGATCTACATCTGGACCCACGACTCCATCGGTCTGGGTGAGGACGGCCCGACGCACCAGCCGATCGAGCACCTGGCCGCGCTGCGCGCGATCCCGAACCTGTCGGTGGTCCGTCCCGCCGACCCGAACGAGACCGCCTACACGTGGCGCACCATCCTGCAGCGCACCCACGGCAACAACCCGACCGGTTTCATCCTGACCCGCCAGGGGGTACCCGTCCTCGAGGGCACGTCGTCGGAAGGTGCGGCGAAGGGTGGCTACGTGCTCGGCGGCGGTAACCCCGCCGACGACGCCGACGTCATCATCATCGCGACGGGCTCCGAGGTACAGCTGGCCGTCGAGGCACAGAAGCTGTTGGCGGACAAGGACATCGTCGCCTACGTGGTGTCGATGCCGTGCCTGGAATGGTTCGAGGCGCAGCCGAAGGAGTACCGCGACGCGGTGCTTCCGCCCGACGTCTCGGCACGTGTTGCGGTCGAGGCCGGCATCGCGCAGCCTTGGCACAAGCTGGTCGGTGACACCGGCGAGATCATCTCGATCGAGCACTACGGCGCATCGGCCGACGACAAGACCCTGTTCCGGGAGTTCGGCTTCACCGCTGAGGCCGTCGTCGCCGCCGCAGAACGCTCGTTGGACAACTGACAACCGATTCAGAAAAGAGCACCCTCATGACTCAGAACCCGAACCTCGCGGCGCTGAGCGCCGCCGGTGTCTCCGTGTGGCTCGACGACCTGTCGCGTGAGCGGCTGCAGACCGGAAACCTGCAGCAGCTGATCGACACCCGCAGCGTCGTGGGCGTCACCACCAACCCGTCGATCTTCCAGGCCGCGCTGTCGAAGGGCACGGCCTACGACGAGCAGGTGCACGAGCTGGCGTCTCGTGGCGCCGACGTGGACGCCACCATCCGCACCGTCACCACCGACGACGTCCGCAACGCGTGCGACGTGCTGGCCAAGGTGTACGAGGCCACCGGCGGCGTCGACGGCCGGGTGTCGATCGAGGTCGACCCGCGCCTGGCGCACGACACCGACAAGACGATCCTGCAGGCCATCGAGCTGTGGAAGATCGTCGACCGGCCCAACCTGCTGATCAAGATCCCGGCGACGCTGGCGGGCCTGCCGGCGATCACCGCGGTGATCGCCGAGGGCATCTCGGTCAACGTCACCCTGATCTTCTCGGTGGAGCGGCACCGGGCCGTGATGGACGCCTACCTGACCGGGCTCGAGAAGGCCCGCGAAGCCGGCCATGACCTGTCCAAGATCCATTCCGTCGCTTCGTTCTTCGTGTCCCGCGTGGACACCGAGATCGACGCGCGGCTGGAGAAGATCGGCGGCTCGGCGCTGGGTCTGCGCGGCAAGGCCGGCGTCGCCAACGCCCGGCTGGCCTACGCGGCCTATGAGCAGGTCTTCGGCGGCCCGCAGTTCGCGAACCTCAAGGCCGAGGGCGCTCGCGTGCAGCGTCCGCTGTGGGCGTCGACCGGCGTGAAGAACCCGGACTACCCGGACACGCTGTACGTCACCGAGCTGGTCGCCGCCGACACGGTCAACACCATGCCGGAGAAGACGCTGGAGGCCGTCGCCGACCACGGTCAGATCACCGGAGACACCATCACCGGCACGGCTGCGGCCGCACAGGCCGTGTTCGACGAGCTCTCGGCCGTCGGTATCGACCTTGCTGACGTGTTCAACGTCCTCGAGGTCGAGGGCGTGGAGAAGTTCGAGAAGTCCTGGGGCGAGCTGCTCGAGGCCACTCAGGGTCAGCTCGACGCGCTGAAATGAGCGACAGCAGCGGGCGGCCGACGGACTGGGTGAACCCGCTGCGGGACAAGCGTGACAAGCGCATGCCCCGCATCGCCGGCCCGTGCGCGGTCGTGATCTTCGGTGTCACAGGCGATCTCGCCCGGAAGAAGCTCATGCCGGCGATCTACGACCTCGCGAACCGCGGGCTGCTGCCGCCGTCGTTCGCCCTGGTCGGCTTCGCACGTCGGGACTGGGCGGACGAGGATTTCGGCAAGGTCGTGTACGACGCCGTCAAACAACATGCTCGGACACCGTTCCGGCAGGAGGTCTGGGACCGACTGGCCGAGGGATTCCGGTTCGTGCAGGGCACGTTCGACGACGACGCAGCGTTCCAACGGCTGCGTGACACGTTGCACAAGCTCGACGAGGAACGCGGCACCGGCGGCAATCACGCGTTCTACCTGTCGATTCCGCCGAACGCGTTCCCGCAGGTGTGCGAGCAGCTGTCGACGTCCGGCCTGGCCAACAAGTCGGACGGGTCCTGGAGCCGGGTGGTCATCGAGAAACCGTTCGGTCACGACCTGGCCAGCGCCGAAGCGCTCAACGGGGTCGTCAACAGTGTGTTCCCGGAGTCATCGGTGTTCCGCATCGACCACTACCTGGGCAAGGAGACCGTCCAGAACATCCTGGCCCTGCGGTTCGCCAACGAGTTGTTCGAGCCGGTGTGGAACGCCCATTACGTCGACAGTGTGCAGATCACCATGGCCGAAGACATTGGTCTCGGTGGCCGTGGCGGTTACTACGACGGTGTGGGCGCGGCCCGCGACGTCATCCAGAACCACCTGCTGCAGCTGCTCGCGCTGACGGCGCTGGAGGAGCCGGTCAACTTCTCGCCGCATGAACTGCAAGCCGAGAAGATCAAGGTGCTGTCGGCAACGCACCTGGCCGAGCCGCTGGACGAGACCACGGCACGCGGTCAGTACGCCGCCGGCTGGCAGGGCGGACAGAAGGTGGTCGGGTTGCTCGACGAGGAAGGCTTCTCGAAGACGTCCACCACCGAGACGTACGCCGCCATCACCGTCGAAGTCGACACGCGGCGCTGGGCCGGCGTGCCGTTCTACCTGCGCACCGGAAAACGGTTGGGGCGCCGGGTCACCGAGATCGCGCTGGTGTTCAAGCGGGCCCCGCACCTGCCGTTCGATGCGACGATGACCGACGAGCTCGGGCAGAACGCACTGGTGATCCGGGTGCAGCCCGACGAAGGCATCACCCTGCGGTTCGGTTCGAAGGTGCCGGGTCATCTCATGGAGGTCCGCGACGTCAGCATGGACTTCTCGTACGGTTCGGCGTTCGCCGAGGACTCCCCCGAAGCCTACGAACGACTGATCCTCGACGTCCTGCTCGGCGAACCGTCGCTGTTCCCGGTCAACGCCGAAGTCGAATTGTCCTGGAAGATATTGGATCCCGTGCTCGAACATTGGGCGGCGCAGGACCGCGCCGGCGGCCGGCCCGAGGCCTACGAAGCAGGCACCTGGGGGCCGGAATCGGCGTTCGAAATGTTGCGGCGCACCGGCCGCGAATGGAGGCGGCCGTGATTCTCGAACTGCCCGACACCGATACCGGTGCGATCAACAAGAAGATCGTCGCCCTGCGCGAAGAGGGCGGCGCCATCACCCTCGGGCGGGTCCTGACCCTGGTGGTGGCACCTGACACCGAAGCCATGCTGGAAGAGGCGATCGACGCGGCCAACACCGCCAGCCGCGAACACCCGTGCCGCGTGATCGTGGTGATTCCGGGTGACCGCCTGGCCACCGACGCCCGCCTCGACGCCCAACTCCGGGTGGGCCGCGATGCCGGCGCCAACGAGGTTGTGGTGCTTCGCCTTTCGGGGCCGCTGGCCGGCCACGCCAGCAGCGTGGTGACGCCTTTCCTGCTTCCGGATACCCCGGTGGTCACCTGGTGGCCCGACGTGGCACCGGCGGTGCCGGCGGCCGACCCGTTGGGCAAGCTGGCCATCCGCCGGATCACCGACGCCACCAACGGCGAAGACCCGCTGGCGTGCATCAAGAGCCGACTCGCCGGCTACACGTCCGGGGACACCGATCTGGCCTGGAGCCGGGTTACCTACTGGCGGGCGCTGCTCGCCGCCGCACTGGATCAGGCACCGTACGAACCGATCACCGAAGCACTGGTGTCGGGGCTGAAAGACGAACCGGCCCTGGACATCTTGGCCGGCTGGCTGGCGGCCTGCATCGACGGTCCTGTGACACGTGCAGTCGGCGATCTCAAAGTCGTGCTGACCCGGCCGAGCGAGACCATCACGCTGAGCCGCCCGCAGACCGGTGTCACCGCGTCGCTCACCCGCACCGGCCGGCCGGAGGCCCGCATTCCGCTGGCCCGCCGGGAAGCTCGCGACTGCCTCGCCGAAGAGATGCGCCGGCTGGATGCCGACGAGATCTATCATCGCGCCCTGGTGGGCCTGGACAAGGTTGTTTATGTCTGAGCAGATCATCGAAAAGTACGCCGACGCAGACGCTTTGGTGACCGCGGCGGGAGACCGCCTGGTGTCGGCCATCAACGGTGCCATCGCGGCCCGCGGTGTGGCGTACATCGTGCTGACCGGCGGCGGCACCGGCATCAAGTTGCTCAAGCACGTCGGCGGACATCCGATCGACTGGGCCAAGGTGCACCTGTTCTGGGGTGACGACCGTTTCGTCCCGGCCGACGATGCCGACCGGAACATCAAGCAGGCGCGCGAGGCGCTGCTGGATTCCGTTGCGATTCCGGCCGCGAACGTGCACGCGATGGCCGCGAGCGACGGCGAGTTCGGCGACGACATCGACGCCGCGGCCGCCGCCTACGAACGCGAGTTGGCCCTGGTCGCCGGGAATGGTTCGCCGACACCGGAATTCGACGTCCACCTGCTGGGCATGGGCAGCGAGGGGCACGTCAACTCGCTGTTCCCGCACACCGACGCGGTGCGCGAGACGGCACGGTACGTCGTCGCCGTCACCGACTCCCCCAAGCCCCCACCGCGGCGGATCACCCTGACGCTGCCCGCGGTCCGGCGGGCCCGTCAGGTGTGGCTTGTCGTGGCCGGCGCCGAGAAGGCCGGCGCGGTCGCGGCCGCGGTCGGTGGCGCTGCGGCAGAAGACATTCCAGCGGCCGGCGCCGTCGGCACCGAGGCGACGGTGTGGTTGCTCGACGAGGCCGCGGCAGCGAAACTGTAGCCATGGTCGACAAAGGCGATGGCCGCGCGCGTCCGGTCGGCGGCCGCATCCGGACGCTCACGCAGGCGGCGCTCAACGCCGACGTCACGGTGTCCCAGGTCGACGCACTGCTGGTCGACATGGAAGGCACCCTGGCGACCCTCAGCACGCTGACCGGCGACCTCGACACCACGATGTCGCGGTTCAACGAGACCATCACTCAGATCGACGAACTCGCGCCGCGCATCTTCGGCGTCGTCGACCGCATGGAGGCGATCGTGACGCGTGTCGAGGCCATCGTCGGGGTCGCCGAGACGGTGCTGTCGCCCATCACGGTCACGGAGAACGTCGTGCGCGGCGTCCTGAAGTCGGTTCGCGACTGGGCCTCGTAGGACTACGGCGACGCGAGTCGGTCAGACAGCTGCCGGCGATTGGACGCCGCCCATTGCGCTTCGACGGGCTCGATCCGGCTACGCAAACTGTCGTGCAGCAGGGTGCCGCGTTCGCTGAGGAAGACCCGAACCTTACGGCGGTCGAATTGGTCGACCTCCCGGTATGCGAGTGCCTGGACGACCAGCCGGTCGACCACCCGGGTCAGGGTGGGTCCAGGGGTCGGCGTCAGCGCCTGCAGTTCTGCCATCGTGAGTCCGGCGGCGGCGGCCAGGGCGTCGAGTGCCAGCCAGTGGTCGACGCCGAGCCCGGTGTCGTGAAGTTCGGCATCCAGGCAGGCGGTCAGATTGCGGGCTGCGCGAAGCAGCGTGGCGGTGATCGACGTCGTCATGTCGTGCTGGGACACCGTGCTCGCCATGACCAACTCCTACGTGTTGCCCGCTGGGCCGGGTAGCGCAATACTTTCAATTGAAAATGATGATAGCCGGTCCGCGGACGGTGCGGCAAAGGACGTAATGGTCATGAACTCGCAGGCCACCAGCACTGTCGGCGAGGCATGGCGGGTGGCCATGGTGGTGCCCCTGCAGGGTCCGGGCGGCGTTTTCGGTCCGGCATGTGAAGCCGTCAGCGAGCTGGCGGCCCACGACCTCAACGTCGACGGCGGAGTCCTCGGCCGCGAAGTGCAGATCGAGGTGGTCGACGGCGGGGCCGACCCGCACCTGGTCGCCCGGCGCATCGATCAACTCATCACAACGGGCACGATCCACGCAGTCAGCGGATGGCACATCTCCTCCGTACGCAATGCGCTCGCTCCGGTGATCGCCGGCCGGGTGCCCTATGTGTACCCCGCCCTCTACGAAGGCGGCGAGCGTCGCCGCGACATCTATTGCTGCGGCGAGACTCCGGACCGCCAGATCGCGCCGGCGTTGCGCTGGTTGCGGGAGAACGCCGGGGTACGGCGCTGGTTCATCGTCGGCGACGACTATGTGTGGCCGCGATCGTCGGTGGCCGCGGTCCGGGAGTATGCCCGCGATCTCGGTCTCGACCTCGTCGGGCACCGGTTCGTGGACCTGGGCCGCGCTGACATGTCGGAGGCCGTCAGGGCGGCCATGGCGTCGGAATGCGATGCGGTGTTGATGCTGCTGGTGGGGCAGGACGCGGTCGAATTCAACCGCGCCTGCGCCGCCCTCGGCGCCGCCGACTCGTTCCTCCGGTTCAGCCCGTTGATGGACGAGAGCATGTTGCTGGGCAGCGGGGCGGACGGCACCCGAGGATTGTTCGTCGCCGCCTCCTTCTTCTCCTCGCTGGTGGACGCCAACGCAATGGAGTTGACAGGCCGCTACCACGACCTGCACGGCCCCACCGCGCCACCGCTGAGCGGTATCGCCGAATCCTGTTACGAGGGACTGCAACTGCTGTCCCGACTCATTCATCGCTCAGGGCAGTTGACCGACATAGCGACGAGCGATCGGGTCTCGTACGACGGTCCGAGGGGCACCGTGCACTACCGGGCGGACGCGACGGTGCAACCGGTGCACCTGGCTGTGGCCGACGGATACGACTTCGATGTGCTCACCACCCTGACCGCATTGTGACGGCCGATGGTTTGGCCGGCTCGGGTTGACACCGTGCCAACGGGCATTTAATTTCAATTGAAGATATTTCATCTGAATCTTTTTGAGGTGGCAACCGTGCCCGGTGTCGACGTAGTCCCGGCATCGCCACGGTTGTTTTCGGTCCGTATTCCGTTCGAGCCCTTACCTTTTGAGGAGAACCGCCATGCGTCATGGTGACATTTCGTCGAGCCCGGACACCGTCGGCGTAGCCGTCGTCAACTACAAGATGCCCCGGCTGCACACCAGGGAAGAAGTCCTCGACAACGCCCGCAAGATCGCGGACATGGTCGTGGGAATGAAGTCCGGGCTGCCGGGCATGGATCTCGTGGTGTTCCCCGAGTACTCGACTCAGGGCATCATGTACGACCCCGAGGAGATGTACGCCACCGCGGCTTCCATCCCCGGCGACGAAACCGACATCTTCGCCGCGGCGTGCCGGAAGGCCAAGACGTGGGGCGTCTTCTCCATCACCGGTGAGCGCCACGAAGACCATCCGAACAAGCCGCCGTACAACACCCTCGTCCTCATCGACGACACCGGTGAGATCGTGCAGAAGTACCGAAAGATCCTGCCCTGGTGTCCGATCGAGGGCTGGTACCCCGGAGACACCACCTATGTTTCCCGGGGGCCGAAGGGCATGAAGATCTCGCTGATCATCTGCGACGACGGCAACTACCCCGAAATCTGGCGGGACTGCGCCATGAAGGGTGCGGAGCTGATCGTGCGCTGCCAGGGGTACATGTATCCCGCCAAGGAGCAGCAGGTGCTCATGGCCAAGGCGATGGCGTGGGCGAACAACACCTACGTCGCCGTGGCCAACGCGGCCGGCTTCGACGGGGTGTACTCCTACTTCGGGCACTCGGCCATCGTCGGGTTCGACGGCCGCACCCTGGGCGAAACCGGCGAGGAAGAGTACGGAATCCAGTACGCGCAGCTGTCGCTGTCGGCGATTCGAGATGCCCGCCAGAACGACCAGTCGCAGAACCACCTGTTCAAACTGCTGCACCGCGGCTACTCCGGCGTGCACGCGGCCGGTGACGGCGACAAGGGTGTCGCCGATTGCCCGTTCGAGTTCTACAAGCTGTGGGTGACCGACGCGCAGAAGGCTCAGGAAGTCGTCGAATCGATCACCCGGGACACCGTCGGTGTGGCGGACTGTCGCGTGGGAAACCTGCCCGTCGAGCGGACCGTCGAGGCGTAAGAGAGCGACGTGCCCTACCTCACCGACATGTTTCACGATCAGAACGCGACGCCGCAGCGCATCAACGACGTCGCCGTGAAATCGGTCACCAGGTTCGATCCCGATGCCTTCGCCGACCGACTCGGGCAGCGGATACTCGGTCAACCGGAGGCCGTCGGCGCCGTCGCCCGGGCATTGTCGATCGCGCATGCCGGTATCGCAGATCCCGGTCGCCCGCTGGCCAGCGTGCTGCTGGTCGGGCCGACCGGGATCGGCAAGACCGAACTGGTCCGCCAGGTCGCCGCCGAGATCCGCACCGGGCCCGACGACCTCTGCCGAATCGACATGGCCGCCCTGGCCCAGGAGCACTACGCCGCGTCGTTCTCCGGGGCACCACCGGGATACGCCGGAAGCAAGGAATCCTTCACCCTGTTCGACAAGAACAAGATCGAAGGCGATCCGTACACACCCGGCATCGTGCTCTTCGACGAGGTCGAGAAAGCGGATCCCACGGTGATCCGTGCGCTGCTGCACGTGCTCGACAGCGGCCAGCTGAGGCTCGCGAACGGGCGCGAACGCATCAGCTTCCGCAACAGTTACGTCTTCATGACGTCGAACCTGGGTTCCAAGGCCGTCGCCACGGCCCAGCGCGCACACCGGTGGTCGTCCCGGTGGCGCCGACATCCGGTGACCCACATGCACGGTCTGGTGACCGCCGCGGTCGAGGAGTTCTTCGACCCGGAGTTCTTCAACCGGATCGACGAAACCGTCGTCATGGAGCCCTTCAGCACCTCGACGGCCCGGCAGGTGACCCGGCGCGAAGTGGAGTTGTTCACCGCGCGGCTGGCCCGCGAATCGGTCGAACTCCGTGTCGACGAAGCCGTGGTGCAGTTCTTGCAAGACTGTGGGTTCGACCCGATCTACGGTGCCCGTGGGTTGCGCCGAACCATCCGATCCCATCTCATCGCACCGGCAGCCGAGTGTGTACTCCGCGGCCGCACCACACCGTCCGCGCGCATCGTGATCGAGGCGAAGATGATCGACGGATCCGTCGCGGTGACACTGGCCGACCGCGCAGCCTGAGTCGGCTACCCGCTGTTGCGCAGCGCGGTGGCCAACCCGCTCATGGTCAGGAGGATGCCGCGCTGCACGAGTTCGGCGTCGTCGCCCGAGCGGTAGCGGCGCAGCAGCTCGACCTGGAGGTGGTTGAGCGGCTCCAGGTACGGGAACCGGTTGAACACCGACCGGGCGAGGGCCGGGTTGTCCGCGAGCAGGTCGTCGTGGCCGGTGATCAGGGCGTGCATCCGGATGGTGCGCTCATGTTCGGCGGCGATCTTGTCGAACACCCGGTGGCGCAGGGCCTCGTCGTCCACGAGCTCCGAATACCGCGCCGCCAGACCGAGATCCGACTTGGCGAGCACCTGCGCCATGTTGGACAGCACGGTCCGGAAGAACGGCCACTTCGCGTACAGGTCCTGCAGCACCTCGAGGCCGCCGTCGGTGTTGTCGACGAACTCCTCGAACGCGGTCCCCGTGCCGTACCAGCCGGGCAGCATGACGCGCGACTGGCTCCAGGCCAGCACCCACGGGATGGCCCGCAGATCGGCGATCGAGGTGGTCGGCTTGCGGGACGTCGGGCGGCTTCCGATGTTGAGCGCACCGATCTCGCTGACGGGAGTCGAGGCCTTGAAGTACTCGACGAATCCCGGTGTCTCGTGCACCAATTCGCTGTAGGCCCGTTGCGCGCGGGCAGCGAGATCGTCGAGCACGTCGTAGGCGGGTGCCGCGGCGTCGCCGAGCCCTTCGACGTCGAGCAGCGTCGACTCCAGCGTCGCCGCGAGCAGGGTCTCCAGATTGCGATGTGCGGCATGCGGTTCGGCGTACTTGGCGGCGATCACCTCACCCTGCTCGGTGATGCGCAGCGAGCCCCGGACCGCGCCGGGCGGCTGGGCGAGGATCGCGTCGTAGCTCGGGCCGCCACCGCGGCCGACGGTGCCGCCGCGGCCATGGAACAGGCGTAGCCGGATTCCGGTCTTGCGGGCCGATTCCACGAGATCGAGCTCGGCGCGGTACAGCGCCCAGTTGGCCGCCAGGTAACCGCCGTCCTTGTTGGAGTCGGAGTAGCCGAGCATGACCTCCTGATGGTCGCCCCGGGCGGTGACGATCGACCGGTACAGCGGAATGGCAAGGGCCGCTTCCAGAATGGAAGACCCGCGTTGCAGGTCGTCGATGGTCTCGAACAGGGGCACGATGCCGACCGGGCTGTACGGCTCGGGCCCCGCCGCATCGAGCAGGCCGGCCTCTTTGAGCAGTACCCCGGCCTCGAGGAGATCGGATACCGATTGACACATCGAGATGATGTAGTTGGGGACGGCCTCGGGCCCGAAGACCTCGACGGCCCGGGCCGCCGCCGCGACGATGTCCAGTTCTTTGCGCGCCAGTTCGGACAGTTGGGCGTCGCGGCCCACCAACGGCCGGCGCGTGGACAGCTCCGCCACCAGGACGGCGACCCGCTCATCTTCCGGCAGCGACGCGTAGTCGGGGTGCACACCGGCCCAGGCCAGCAGCTCGGCCACCACCTGCTCGTGCACTTCGGAGTTCTGCCGCAGGTCCAGGCCACAGAGGTGGAAACCGAAGACGCGCACGGACTCTCGCAACCGGGCCAGCCGGTCGTCGGCCAGCACGCTGGTGCCGCCGGCGCGCAACGACGCGTCGATGACGTCGAGATCGGCCAGCAGCTCGGCCGGCGTGGTGTACGGCGGCAGGCCGAGATCCAGCTCGTGCTCGGGCTGCCGGTCGAGGATTTCGGCGGCCGTGGCCGTCAGGCGCCCGCGGAGCACGTGCAGCGCCTGGCGGTACGGTTCGTCGGCGTGGGCCGGTTCGGGATGCTGGTCGGCCAGCGCCTGCAGCGCATCGGTGACCCGGACCAGCCGCGCCGACATCGACAATTCGTGTTCCAGCGCAAGGAGTTCGGCGAAGTAGCGGTCGAACGCGGTGAAGGCCGCACTGCCGGTGGCCAGCCTCACCACGTCTGCGGTGACGTTGGGGTTGCCGTCGCGGTCACCGCCGATCCACGAACCGGGCCGCAGGATCGGTGTCTCCAGCAGCGGCTCACCCGGCCAGCGGGCCTGCAGGGCGCCGCGCACCTCCGCGTTGACGCGTGGGATGACATCGAAGAACGCGGCCGGGTAGTAACGCAGCCCCGTGGCGATCTCGTCTTGAATCTTCAACCGCGACAAGCGGATCAGCGCGGTCTGCCACAGCGTGAGGATGTGGCGGCGCAGCTCGGTCTCGATGTCGCGGTCGTCACGCGTCACGCTGTGCCCGTGCAACCGCAGCCGCATCAGGTCGGTGATCCGGTTCTGGGTGTCGAAGATGGTGCGCCGGCGGGTTTCGGTGGGGTGGGCGGTGATCACCGGCGAGACCAGCGCACCGCGCAGCGCATCGGCGACCTCCGCCGCGTCCAGTCCCCCGGCCTCGTCCAGCTTGCGGTACGTCGCGGCCAGGCTGCTGTCCTGCGGCGGCTCGCCGGCTGCCACGTGCAGAGCACGCCGCCGTTCCCGGTGGATGTCCTCGGCGACGTTGGCCAGCAGCGCGAAATGGGTGAATGCCCGGATAACCGGGATCGCCTGATGAACGTCGATGCCGGAGAACAGCGCTGCGAGCTCCGCCCTGTCGATCTCGGAACGACGCACCCGGAACGATTCGACGCGCGCCCGTTCCACCAGATCGAAGACGGCTTCACCGTTCTGCTCGCGCACCGTGTCACCGAGAATGGCGCCGAGCAGGCGGATGTCTTCGCGCATCGGTTCGGTGGCCTCGCGGCCCAGTTCGGTGCGCTGAACCGATCCGATCGGCAGCAGTGTGGTGTCGGGAGCGTTGGGAACCTCGGCCATCACTTCAGTATCGACGCCACACGCGGTTGGCGCAGAGCACGGCGACCGACCCGGTCACGGGGCACCGACGGGGACGATCGGCGTCGACGACGTGGTGGGCGTGGCCGGGGCGCTCGTACGCGGCGTCGTGGCCGATGGTTTCTGCCCGTCGGGCAACACAATTGGGTGCGAATCGCCGCCGTCGCCGTCCCCGCCTGAGTTGTCTGCATCCACGTTCGGTGGCCAGTCCACCGATGTCGGCGGCCAGGCCTTCGCCGACGAGCTGCCGCCACCCGGTGGCGCGCAGCCCGATCCGGCGCCGAAGTCTCCCGCGCCGGTGCAGTCGGCCCGAGCGACCGGTGCCAGAACCAAGAACCAGGCCGATGCCGCGACGCCGACCATTCGTACGACGCTCATAGCTGCAGGATGTCCCCGTAGGCGTTCACACTGTCGTCGTTCTTGTCGGTATCGATGGTCACCGTGGAGAAGAACCGGATCGCCACCGCCCCGCCGCAGGCGTCGACCTTGACGTGGGCGTCGTGCACGGTGATGCCGCCGGAGCGGCCCTTGAGCGATTTCTTGCCCAGCACCACATTGGTGATCGTGCCCGGCAGCAGGTTCACCGAGACGTTGCCTTCCAGATCCGCATAGGGGCCGATGGCATTCAGTACGTTTCCGCTGAAGCCGGGGTTGATGCCGATGTCGGCGTCGCCGCCGACGCTGGCACCCTCGCTGAGATCCACCTGGCAGCCGAGCTGCAGACCCACGACCAACGTCCCGTTGTTGACCGCCGACGAGCCGCTGCCATCGATGGTGGCCTCGGCCCGGCCGGTGACGAAACCTTCTCGCGTGAAAGCCGTCGCGGCCATGTTGGGCACCGAGTTGACGGTCATCTGGGTGAGCGAAACCCCCAGGCGCCAACCGTCTTCGGTGTTGACGGCCTGGCGGACGTCGGCCACCGGGAGCGGATCGGCGCCGGCCACACCAGGAGCCGCACCACCGGCCACGCAGAGCAACACCAGCGCGCCGGAGCCGATACGAAGAACATGCACCACGAGGCGAGATTAAGGGCCGGCGCTATGCGCGCCCTGTCATCGGGATAAGCGCCGGCACAGCACCAGCTGGACGATTCCTGTCAGTAGCTGGGCAAACAGAACCGGCCACGCCCGAGGGGCGTGGCCGGTTCGGAAGTCTGAGGTCAGGCGCCGTACTTGATCTGCAGCGCGATGCCGATGATCGACACCAACCAGATGCCGGTGATGAAGTAGGTCAGCCGGTCGAGGTTCTTCTCGACCACCGTGGAGCCGGACAGGCTGGACTGCACACCGCCACCGAACAGCGTCGACAGACCGCCACCCTTGGCCCGGTGGAGCAGCACCAGCAACACAACCAACACGCTGGTGATGATCAAAGTGATCTGCAGGGCCAAAATCATGAGCCACAGCTTACCGGGTGGAGTGCCGTGGTCCGGCCACGGTCCGCCGTCGCGTCGCAGCCCGTGCCACCGCCGGTTTGCCAGATTCGCTCAGGAAGTTCGCAGTTCCCGTCCACAACGCCCGGCATCGGCGCACCATGGACTGGTCAACCACTGCTCATCGGGCCTGATTGGAGGCCACCGTGAAAGCGCTCAAGATCGCTTCTGCCGCTTTGCTGTCTGCCGCATCCGCGCTGACGACACCGGCAATATCGCTCGCCGCTCCCAGCGACGACACCTGGGATGTCGAGGCGTACGACAACTGCATGAAGAAGACCGTCCGGAATGCCGATCTGTGCTGCATCGAGTCCGGCGGCATCCCCGGCATGGATCCGGAGACCGGGTGCCACGCGCCACCGGCCAAGGCGGCGGACGCCCCGTTGACCACCACGAGCAGACCACTGCCCGGAGGGATCAACAGGGGCAACCTGCCCACGATGGTGTTGGAGCCCGCGAACTAGCCCGTCAGGGCAGGGGTCTAATTCGCCGTTTCACGGCAGTGGCCCGCCGGCGGCGATCGCCGACAGCGTCGCGAACTGCTCACCGTCGAGTGATGCGCCGCCGACCAGCGCACCGTCGATGTCGGGCTTCGCCACGAGCTCGCCGACGTTCTTGGCATTGACCGAGCCGCCGTAGAGCACGCGCACGGTCGCGGCGATCTCGGGTGACGCCAGCTCGCCCAGGGTCGAGCGGATCGCGGCGCACACCTCCTGCGCGTCGCCGGCACTGGCCACGCGGCCGGTGCCGATGGCCCAGACGGGCTCGTAGGCGATGACGACGCGGCTGATCTCGTCCGCGGACAGCCCCGCCAGCGAGCCCGTCAGCTGGCCGGTGCAGTGCTCGACGTGGTTGCCGGCCTCGCGGATGTCGAGTCCCTCGCCGATGCACACGATCGGCGTCAGGCCGTGCTTGAGCGCGGCCTTGGCCTTGGCGGCGACCAGGGCATCGTCCTCGTGGTGGTAGGTCCGGCGCTCGGAATGCCCGACGACGACGAACGTGCAGCCCAGCTTGGCCAGGAACGCGCCGCTGATCTCACCGGTGTAGGCGCCGGAGTCGTGCTGGGACACGTCCTGGGCGCCGTAGGTGAGCAGCAGCTTGTCGCCGTCGACCAGGGTCTGCACGCTGCGCAGGTCCGTGAACGGCGGCAGGACGGTGACGTCGACCTTGGCGAAGTACTTGTCCGGCAAGGCGAATGCGATCTTCTGCACCAGGGCGATGGCCTCGAAGTGGTTGAGGTTCATCTTCCAGTTGCCGGCGATGAGCGGCTTACGCGCCATGGTTTACGACCCCAGCACTTCGATGCCCGGGAGGGTCTTGCCCTCGAGGTACTCCAGCGACGCACCGCCGCCGGTCGAGATGTGGGAGAAGCCGTCCTCGGCGAGTTCGAGCTGGCGCACCGCGGCAGCCGAGTCGCCGCCACCGACGACGCTGAACGCGCCCTTGGACGTGGCGGTGATGATGGCCTCGGCGACGCCCCTGGTGCCGTCGGCGAAGGCCGGGAACTCGAAAACGCCCATCGGCCCGTTCCAGAACACGGTCTTGGCGTTGGACAACAGCGCGGTGAAGCGCTTGACCGACTCGGGGCCGATGTCCAGGCCCATCTTGCCGTCCGGGATGCGGTCGGAGGCCACGGTCTCCGGCGCGGCGTCGGCGGCGAACTTGTCGGCCACCACGATGTCGACGGGAAGGTGGATGACGTCGGCGTAGGTGTCCAGCAGCCGCTTACAGGTGTCGATCATCTCCTCCTGCAGCAGCGAGGTACCGACCGAAAGGCCTTGCGCGGCAAGGAAGGTGAAGCACATGCCGCCGCCGATGATGAGGCTGTCGGCTTTGGTGGCGAGGTTCTCGATGACGGCGAGCTTGTCGGACACCTTCGAGCCGCCGAGCACGACGGCGTAGGGCCGCTCGGTCGAGCTGGTCAGCTGCTCGAGCACCTTGACCTCGGCGTCGACCAGCGTGCCGGCGTAGTGCGGCAGGATGTTCGCGACGTCGTACACCGAGGCCTGCTTACGGTGCACCACACCGAAGCCGTCGGAGACGAACGCGCCGGGCGAGCCGTCGGGACCCTCGACCAGAGCCGCCAGCTCGCGGGCCAGGGCCGCGCGCTCGGCGTCGTCCTTGCTGGTCTCGCGCGGGTCGAAGCGGATGTTCTCCAGCAGCAGCACGTCGCCGTCGGTCAGACCCTCGGCACGCGCCAGCGCGTCGGTGCCGACGACGTCACCGGCGAGCTGCACGTGCCGGCCCAGCTTCTCTCCGAGCGCGGCGGCCACCGGCGCGAGCGAGAACTTGGGGTCCGGTCCGCCCTTGGGCCGGCCCAGGTGCGCGGTGATGACGACCTTCGCACCGGCGTCGGCCAGCGCGGCCAGCGTCGGGACCGAGGCGATGATCCGGCCGGGATCGGTGATGTTGCCGTTCTCGTCGAGCGGGACGTTCAGGTCGGAGCGGACCAGGACGCCCCGCCCCTCTACGCCTTCGGCCAACAGCTCATCGAGGGTCTTGATGCTCATACCTGTCTTTCTCTCACGTGCGTCTACAGCGACTTGCCGACCAGCGCAGCCAAATCAGCGATGCGGTTGGAGTAGCCCCATTCGTTGTCATACCAGGACACGACCTTGGCTTGGTTGTCGATGACCTTGGTCAGTCCCGCATCGAACAGCGAACTGTGCGGGTCGGTGACGATATCGGACGACACGATCGGCGCGTCGTAGTACTTCAAAATCCCCTTGAGCGGCCCCTCAGCCGCGGCCTGCATCGCGGCGTTGATCTCCGCCGCCGACGCCGACTTGCCCAGCTCGGCGGTCAGATCGGTCACCGACCCGGTGGGCACCGGCACCCGCAGCGCGTACCCGTCCAACTTGCCCTTGAGTTCGGGCAGCACCAGGCCGATGGCCTTGGCCGCGCCGGTGGAGGTCGGCACGATGTTGATCGCCGCCGCCCGGGCCCGGCGCAGATCCTTGTGCGGCCCGTCCTGCAGGTTCTGATCCTGGGTGTAGGCGTGGATCGTGGTCATCAGGCCGCGCTCGATCCCGAACTCGTCGTTGAGGACCTTGGCGATCGGGCCCAGACAGTTCGTGGTGCACGAGGCATTGGAGATGATGTCCTGGCTGCCGTCGTACTTGTCGTCGTTGACGCCCATCACGATGGTGATGTCCTCACCGGTCGCCGGCGCGGAGATGATCACCTTCTTGGCACCCGCTTCCAGGTGGCCGCGGGCCTTGGCGGCGTCGGTGAAGATACCGGTGGACTCGACCACGATGTCCACGCCCAGATCGCCCCACGGCAGCGCCGCCGGGCCTTCCTTGACCGCCAGGGCCTTGATCTTGGTCTCACCCACGATCAGCGTGTCGCCATCAGCGCGGACGTCGTACGGCAGCCGGCCCAGGATCGAATCGAACTTCAACAGATGCGCCAACGCATCCGTCGAGGTCAGGTCATTGACCGCGACGATCTCCAGATCGGCGTTCTTCCCCCCCGCTTTTTGCGCATCCAGGGCCCGGAAGAAGTTACGCCCGATACGCCCGAAACCATTGACGCCGATCCGAATAGTCACTGCTGTGCTCCCTCGCCGGTACTCCTGGACAGGTCATGCGGTGAATCCTCAGCCAGCCTAGTGCGGTGAGGGACCTCACGTGCGGTACCGGAGACTCGCGCTAGGCGTCGTCGAGCAGGTCCGGGGTGACGGCCGACTCGGTGTCCGGAATGCCCTCCAGCTTGGCCTTGCGGTCGGCCATCGACAGCAGGCGCCGAATCCGGCCTGCCACAGCATCTTTCGTCATCGGCGGGTCGGCCAACCGGCCCAGTTCCTCGAGCGAGGCCTGCCGGTGTTCGACGCGCAACCGGCCCGCGGCCGACAGGTGGTCGGGCACCGTGTCGCCGAGGATGTCGAGCGCCCGTTCGACCCGCGCCGCGGCCGCGACGGCCGCCCGTGCGGACCGGCGCAGGTTCGCGTCGTCGAAGTTGGCCAGCCGGTTGGCGGTGGCACGCACCTCGCGGCGCATGCGCCGCTCTTCCCAATTGAGCCGGGTGTCCTGGGCGCCCATGCGGGTCAGCAACGCGCCGATGGCCTCGCCGTCGCGCACCACCACGCGGTCGCTGCCGCGGACCTCGCGGGCCTTGGCACTGACCCCGAGCCGGCGGGCCGCACCGACGAGCGCCAGTGCCGCCTCCGGTCCGGGGCAACTGACTTCGAGCGCCGACGACCGCCCGGGCTCGGTCAGCGAACCGTGCGCCAGGAACGCACCTCGCCACGCCGCCTCGGCGTCGCCGACGCTGCCACCGACCACCTGGGCGGGCAGGCCACGCACGGGCCGGCCACGCAGATCGAGCAGCCCGGTCTGACGCGCCAGCGCCTCACCGTCCTGCGCGACGCGCACCACATACCGGGTGCTCTTGCGGATGCCGCTGGCCGACAGCACGTGTACGACGGCGTTGTAGCCGTACAGGTCGTAGATGTCCTTGCGCAGCCGCCGGGCGATGCTGCCCAGGTCGACCTCGGCCTCGACGACGACGCGTCCGGCCACGATGTGCAGGCCGCCGGCGAACCGCAGCAGCGACGCCACCTCGGCCCGGCGTGCGGTCACCGAGTTGACGACCAGCCGGCTCAGCTCGTCCTTCACTTCCGAAGTCATCGCCACGAATCGTCACCTCTTGGTCCTTCAGGGGCCGGCTGCTGACGGAGTAATCCGTCGGCCGACCGAGCGGCGGGAGTAGATGGCTCGTATGCGGGCCGGGCCGGTGCGCTGCCACCACGACGCACCCGCTCCAGCGCAGCCGCAAGCCGTGCCGGGTCATGTAAAGGTGTACCAGGTCGGGATACGTCAGCAAACTCGACCTGAGCCTCGAGAAACGACGCCGCCCGGCGCAGTTGGTCGCGTTCCCGTTCGCTGGGGACGCTCGCGGCGTCGACGATGATGTCGTGGACCGTCAGGCCCGGGGCGTGCTGCGAGAGCACGTGTACATGACGCTCCGCGGAGAACCCGGCGGTCTCCCCCGGCTCGGCGGCGAGGTTGAGCACCAGGGCCCGGCGTGCCTCGGTCGCCTGCAGCGCGGCCAGCAGCTGGGGCACCAGCACATGCGGGATGACACTGCTGAACCAGGAACCCGGACCGAGCACCACGAGGTCTGCCGACATGATGGCGTCGACGGCCTGCCGGGTCGCCGGCGGATCGCCCGGCAGCAGCCGGACCCGGCGCACCTTGCCCGGTGTGGTGGCGACCGCGACCTGACCGCGGATCACGCGGCTCATCCGCGGATCGGCCTCGAGCCCCGACACGTCGGCCTCGATCTGCAATGCGATGGGACACATCGGCAGCACGCGGCCCTTGACCCCGAGGATCCGGCCCAGCTCGTCGAGCGCGGCGACCGGGTCGGCCAGGACCTCATTGAGGCCGGCGAGCAGGAGATTGCCGATCGGATGACCGGCCAGCGCGCCGCTGCCGTTGAACCGGTGCTGGATGATGGTGGCCCACAACTGCCCGTGTGGACTGTCGGATGCCAAGGCCGCCAACGCCATTCGCAGATCACCCGGGGGCACGATGTCCAGTTCGGAGCGCAGCCGGCCCGAGGAACCGCCGTCATCGGCGACGGTGACGACAGCGGTGACATGCGGCGTCAGCCGGCGCGCCGCGGACAGCGTCGCGTACAAGCCGTGCCCGCCGCCGAGCGCCACGATGCGTGCGGGAGCCCGATCTTCCGTCATTCGCGCCCCAGATCCCGGTGCAGCACGCGCACGGTCAGGTGGTCACCGCCACGCAGCCGGCCCGCCAGCGCTTCGGCGATCGCGACACTGCGATGCTTGCCGCCGGTGCAGCCGATGGCCACGGTCATGTAGCGCTTCCCCTCCCTGCGATAGCCGTCGATCACAACCCCCAGCAGCCGATGGTAGGTGTCCAGGAACTCGGCGGCGCCCTCTTGTCCCAGCACGTAGTCCCGAACCGCCGGATGCTGCCCGGTATGGGGCCGCAACTCGTCGACCCAATGCGGATTCGGCAGGAACCGGACATCCATCACGGTGTCGGCGTCCATCGGCAGACCATATTTATAGCCGAAACTCTCGACGGTCACGCTCGTGCCGGCGACAGCCTCCCCGCTGAAGGCGCGCTCGATGCTGGCGCGCAACGCCGGCACCGGCAGCGTCGACGTGTCGATGATCAGATCGGCCGTGGCGCGCACCGACTCCAGCAATCTCCGTTCGGCGGCAATGCCTTCCGCGAGCGTCTGGTTGCCCTGCAGCGGGTGACTGCGCCGGTTCTGCTCGTAGCGGCGCACCAGGATGTCATCGGAGGCCTCCAGGAACAGCACCCGGGGGAACACACTGCGGGTCGCCAATTCCCGGCGCACGAAATCGAGGTCGCCCGTGAAGCCGCGCGAACGGACGTCCATCACCACGGCCAGCTTGGTGATGCGCGAACCGGCGGCCAGACCCAGCTCGACCATCCGGGTGATCAACTCCGGGGGCAGATTGTCGGCGACGTACCAGCCGAGATCCTCGAGCACCTTGGCGGCGGTGCCGCGGCCGGCACCGGACAGACCCGTGACCAGAACCACGTCGATCTCGCCGGCAGCACCGTCCATCTGATCGTCCGTCACGACTTCGTCCGTCCCCCGTTGCTCATCCGCTGGTGCTGCGCGCTCACTGCTCTGTCCGATCATTGCCGATAACCGTCGGCGCCGCCCCCGGTTCCGGCGGGGAATCGGGCCCCGGGGAATCCGAGCGCAGCGCATCCACGACCGCCTGCGCCGTCGCCGCCCCGATGCCCGGCACCGCCGTCAGCTCGTCGACGCCGGCCTCCTTCAACCGTGCCACCGAACCGAAGTGGGTGACCAACGCCTTGCGCCGGTGCTCACCGAGACCCGGGATCGCGTCGAGCACCGACGCCGTCATCCGCTTCGACCGTTTGCTGCGGTGATAGGTGATGGCGAACCGGTGGGCTTCGTCACGCACCCGCTGCAACAGATACAGGCCCTCGCTGTTGCGCGGCATGATCAGCGGGTCCGGCTGCTCGGGGACCCACACCTCTTCCAGACGCTTGGCCAGCCCGATGACCGCCACGTCGGTGACGCCCAGTTCGTCGAGCACCGCGGCCGCCGCGTTCACCTGGGGCGCGCCGCCGTCGACCACGAACAGGTTCGGCGGATAGGCGAAACGCTTTGGCCGCACCGGGGTTTCGGTGGCGTCGGTCACGTCGGCGTTCTCCAGCACCTGGGTATCGGCGACATGGCGCGCGAAGCGCCGGCGGGTGACCTCGGCGATGGACGCGACGTCGTCGGACCGGCCGTCGCCGGCGGCCTCCCGGATCGCGTAGTGCCGGTAGTCGGACTTGCGCGGCAACCCGTCCTCGAACACCACCAGCGAGGCCACCACGTCGGTGCCCTGCACGTGGCTGATGTCGACGCACTCGATGCGCAGCGGCGCGTCGTCCAACTCCAGCGAGTCCTGAATGCTCTGCAATGCTTCCGATCTGGCGTTGAAGTCACCGGCCCGCTTGAGCTTGTGCTGCGCCAGCGCGTCCTGCGCGTTGCGCTGCACGGTGTCGGCCAGGGCGCGCTTGTCGCCACGTTGCGCCACGCGCAACTGCACCCGCGACCCCCGCAGGCCCGACAACCAGTCGGCGAGTTCGCCGGCGTTGTCCGGAAGTACCGGCACCAGAACCTCTTTCGGTACCGGGTTGGTGGTCTCGTCGGTCGGTCCGGCGCCGCGCAGCTCGGCCTGATCGCCGTAGAACTGCGTGAGGAACTGGCTCACCAGATAGTCCTCACCGGACTCCCCCGGCTCGCCCGACTTCTCGATGACCCAGCCGCGCTGACCGCGGACCCGGCCGCCCCGGACGTGGAAGACCTGCACGGCGGCTTCCAGGTCGTCGTCGGCGAAGGCCACCACGTCGGCGTCGGTGCCGTCACCGAGCACGACGGCCTGCTTCTCCAGTGCCCGCTTGAGCGCCGAGATGTTGTCGCGCAGCCGCGCGGCGCGCTCGAACTCCAATTCCTCGGCGGCCTCGGCCATCTGCTGTTCCATGTCCCGCGCCAGCCGGTCGGTCTTGCCGGCCAGGAAGTCGCAGAAGTCCTCGACGATCTTGCGGTGCTCGGCGGCGGTCACCCGGCCGACGCACGGTGCCGAGCACTTGTCGATGTAGCCCAACAGGCAGGGCCGCCCGATCTGGTTGTGCCGCTTGAACACTCCGTTCGAGCAGGTGCGCGCCGGGAACACCCGGGTGAGCAGATCCAGCGTCTCGCGGATGGCCCAGGCGTGCGAGTACGGACCGAAGTACCGGACGCCCTTGCGGCGCGGACCGCGGTAGACGAACAGCCGCGGGTACTCCTCATTGAGGGTCACCGCCAGCACGGGGTACGACTTGTCGTCGCGGTACCGGATGTTGAAGCGCGGATCGAATTCCTTGATCCAGTTGTATTCCAGCTGCAGCGCTTCGACTTCGGTCGTGACGACCGTCCACTCGACACTGCCGGCCGTCGTCACCATCTGCCGGGTCCGCGGCGCGAGCGCCGACAGGTCGGCGAAGTACGAGTTCAGCCGACTGCGCAGGCTCTTGGCCTTGCCGACGTAGATGACCCGACCGTGCGGATCCCGGAACCGGTACACCCCCGGCTCCAACGGGATGGTCCCCGGCGCAGGCCGGTACGTCGATGGATCAGGCACCGTTACAGGTTAGTTCGGCCGGCTGACAGCATCGATGAGCTCGCAGAACGCCGCGGCCTTGGCCACGTAGTTCGCGTACAGGTCGTAGCTCGCCGCGCCCGGCGACAGCAGCACGGCCGTCACCCCCGGCACGGCGGCCGCGACCTGCACCGCCGCCTGCAGACTGTCCACGGGGTGCACCGACGCGGGCCGCGCCGCGGCGAAGCGGCGGCCGATCGCGGTCCCGTTGGTCGGTCCCTGGATGAGGTGAACGTCACGTGCGCCCGAGAGCAGATAGTCGTCGATCTGGTCGTAGTCGAGCTGACGGTCCATGCCGCCGACGATGAGCGCCACCCGGTCGTCGGGCCGCATGGAGCGCAGGGCCGCGACCACGCTCTCCCCCGTGGTGGCCAGGGTGTCGTCGATCCAGCGCACGTCCCCGGTGCGGCGCACGACCTGCAGCCGGTGCGGGAGGGCCTCGAATGTCGTTACCGCGCCGAGGAATTCGTCCTCGGTCACAGCCCGGCCGAGCACTTCTGCCGCCGCGGCGGCAGCCAGGGCGCCGTTGACGACGTTGTGCTCGTAGGCCATGACGTAGTCACCTTCGGGACGCGTCACGTCCGCCGGGTCGACGGTGCGCACCACCGGCGGCAACGCGATGCCCAGCCGCTCGAGGGCGGCCAGCACCTGTGGCGTGGTGACCAGGACCTCACCGCCGTGGGCGAAGATGTTGGCTTTCGCGCCGTGGTAGGCGTCGATGTCGCCGTGCCAGTCGAGGTGGTCCTCGAAGAGGTTGGTGATCACCGAGATCCGCGGTGACGCCGTCACCAGTGCCAACTGCTGGCTGGACAGCTCGGCGACCACGACGGCGTCCGGTCCCGGATCCAGGTCCGACAGCGGGGTGCCGATGTTGCCCGCGACGACGGCATCGGCGTCGAGCCGGCACAGCAGGTGCGACAGGAACGATGCGGTGGTGCTCTTGCCCTTGGTCCCGGTGACGCCGACGGTCTGCGCGGCGTACCGGCGCAGATACCAGTCGGCGGCACTCGACAGCGTGGCGCCGGCGGCGCGTAACTCGGCGAAAAATGGCTGGTGCCAAGGTATTCCGGGGCTGAGGAAGACGACGTCGGAGTCCGCAAGGCGGGTCAGGTGTTCGGCGCCGCGCCACAGGTTGAGGTTGGCGATGTCGGTCGGTGCGTCCAGGGTGCCGCGGCCGGCGTCGTCGACGGCGTCGATCCGCGCCGCTCCCGCGGCAGCCGCGGTCCGGGCCAGCGACTGGCCCTCCTTGCCGAAACCCCAGATGCCGACGGTGGCACCCGAAAGTTGCGGGCGCTGTGCCGTCATGGCCGCGCGTCCAGGGCGGCTCGGTAACGCTCGGGCACGTACTGCACCGCCGGGCTGTCGTCGTGGTCGGCGGCGACGCGCTCCAGATCGGCTCGCGCACTGCGGAACTGCTCGACCAGCGGCAGGCCGGCCCAGGCCTCGTCGTCGAGGATCGTCAGCATCGACTCGGCGGCCTCGTAGTACTCACCGACGCACTCGAACGGCTTGTGCGCGCCCACCCCGAGGATGTCCTCGAACTCGGCACGGCTGTCGGTGCCCTCGAACAGGTTTCGGCCGAAGATCGCCTCGACCTCGGCGCGGCCCAGCCGCGGCGCCATCAGCACGAAGACGAACTGGCACTTCGGGCAGTGCCCGCACCAGGTGGCGCCGCGGCGGCCGGCGTCGAGCGCGAACGGCCGGTTGCAGCTGATGAACGCGCGGAAATACTGCGGGCTGGCGGCGAACCGGTCGGCGATCTGCGACTCCGACAGGCCACGCAGCAGCGAGAAGTACCGGTCCGGGTTCAGTCCGTACGCGGCGAGGGTGTCGCGTAACAGCGTCTCGTAGGTGACGCTCTTGGACCACTGGTGGTTGATGTCCTGGCCCATCCATTCGACATTGCCGACGTTGGACGAGCGTTCGTTGGACAGCACGACCGGCCCCAGGCCGTTGGCGTCGGCCACGATGAGGCCGATGATGCTGTTGATCGCGGTGACCGGGATGTGCCCGTTGTAGGCGCCGGCGGCGTTGACGTCGATGAGCGTGCGGTCGATGGTCCGCATGACGCGCACGTGCGGCAGCCCGCTGATCTCGACACACCGGTCGATCGGGTCGAACTTGTTGACGTTGAACAACACCGGCCGCAGCGGCGCGAGCGCTTCGATGGTCACCACCGAGTCCTTGCCGCCGCCGACCGGCACCAGCGGCGCCGCGTCGGGATTCCAGGTATCCGCCCGCGGCTCGCCGATCTCGGCACGGTCGCCGGTGATCTCCGGGCTCAGTGCGCCCGGGAGGTTGTTGCGGTACGCGTACTCACCCAGGCCACCTGCCAACACCTGCCGCAGATATTCGCGTTCGAAATCGTAAGTCGGGAAGGCGATTTCGATCTGCGGCGGCGCTGCCGCCTTGTAGTAGCTCAACGAGCAGGTCAGCGTCAGGAGGCGCAGCAGCCGGTCGTCGGGCCGGCCACCGCCCAGGGTGTCGCCGAAATCGACGGTCTCGGCGAAGCTGACATCGTCGGCGGAGTCGGCCCCGCACATGGTGTAGCGCCCGTGGAACACACCGCCCTCGATGTCGTAGCCGTCGATGCGGAACGACTTGTAGGACTGTGGGACAAAAGGTTCGGTCACAGCTGCTCCAGGAACGGCGGGTGGGCGGGATCAACGGGGACGGCATGGTCGCCGAGTTGTGCGACCGGGTGGGTGCGGTACTGCGGCGAGATCCACCAGGCGCGCAGTACCTGGTCGGCGGGCACCGAAGCACGGCGCTCGACACCGCGCACGACGCCACACGTCTGCAGCTGGTCCACCAACGAGACCGGCTCCGGATTCTCGACGCCGACCAGTTCGGCGCCGATGTCGAGGAGCAACGCGCCGACCACGGCCGGCGTGATCTCGGGACCGGGTGCGATGCCGTCCACGCAGCCCTGTTCGGCCAGCCGGCGCAGCAGCAGGTCCACGGTGCCCAGGCTGGTCGTCCGGGCCGCCATCCGCAGCCACGGCTCGTCCGTCGCCGCCGGCGGGGTCCAGCCGCTGTCGCGCCATCCGATGCGTACCGGCTTCGGCGTGCAGACCTGCGAGGGCAGGCCCGTCACCGCGCACCGGCCGCCGTCGGTGATCGTGACCGTGGCGGCGACCAGTCCCGGCAGGGTCGAGAAGGAAGCCAGCGCGGCGTCCAGATCGGCGCGGGCAGGCATGGTCAGCCCGAAGTAGTCCGCGGGTTCGGCGAGGTGCTGCCACAGCGACGGGGTGTCGACGGTCCGGCCCTGGTAGATCGGCACGGTCACCGTCGGGTACGCACCGAGGCGGCCGACCAGTTCATCGGGTGCGATCGCCACGGCGTCGGGCGGCGAAGGCATGCGAAAATCGGTCACTATCAGCAAATTCTATCCCATGGGAGGGAGCACCCAGGTGGGGGTGATCCGGCTCACCGAAGCCGACTGGCGGGTGTTCGCGGCGCTGCGGCTGCGCGCGCTGGCCGATTCCGCGGGCACCGACGATGCCGAGTACCGCGCCGAGATGAGCTTCACCGGGACGCAGTGGCGCCGTCGCCTGCGGGCGCACGCGCAGTTCGCCGTGGCTCAGGAGGACCAGCTGGTGGGCCTGATCGCGGCACATCGGGCCAGCCCGAGCTCGGTGTACCTGTACTCGCTGTGGACCGATCCGGTCGCCCGCGGCCGCGGGGTGGCGCGCACTCTGTTGACCGCGGCCATCGACTGGGGTCGCGGTCTGGGAGCGCGCACCGTGACGCTGCGGGTGCACCGCGACAACACCGCCGCGCTCGGGGTCTATCGCGCCTTCGGATTCGTCGCCACGGCCGACCCGGCGGAGGGTTCCCGAAGCCCGGGCCCGGCAGACGAACTCACGATGTCTTTGACGCTGAGCTGAGGTCCGGGCGGTATTTCGCGACCAGCTCCCGAAGCCGGTCCATCGCGTCGACGGCCCGCGCCTTGTCGACGGTCTGGATGGCCATGATCGGGACGTACTCGTCGTCGGGCAGATCCACCCGCGCCCAGCGGGCGCCCAGCGGGAACGACACCCCGACGATGTCGGACCAGGCAATCGTCTTGTCGCTCAAGACGTTACGGACGACGATGCCGGCCGGGCCGACCCGCAGCCGGGACCGTGTCGGCAACAGCACCGCACCGGCGAGGATGACACCGAGCAGCGCCATGGACACCTGGTCGGCGGTCTGGAAGATCACCCCGGTGGCACCGATTTTGAGCAGCGCCCCCACCGTGACGTGCACGGCGATGATGACGGCGGCCGCCGCGTACGCGACGTACTTCACGCGCTGCGGCCGGACCTCCAGGTCCCAGCTGCCGGTTTCCTTCGTCATCGACGCAGGTCGCGCAGCGTGATCGCGGTGGCGAGGGCCGCCGACGCGGCCTGCTCACCCTTGTCCTCGGCCGAGCCGGGCAGGCCCGCACGGTCGATGGCCTGCTCTTCGGTGTTGACCGTCAGCACACCGTTGGCGACCGGTGTCGACTCGTCGAGCGACACCCGCGTGAGGCCCTGCGTGACGGCGTCGCACACGTAGTCGAAATGCGGTGTGCCACCGCGGATCACCACACCCAGCGCGATCACCGCGTCGTGGTTCTTGGCCAATTCCTGTGCCACAACCGGGATTTCGATGGCACCGAGCACGCGGACCACGGTCGGTTCGGCGATACCCGATGCGGTGGCGACCCGGAGGGCGCCGTCGAGCAGCGCGTCACAGATCTTGGTGTGCCACGTGCTGGCGACGATGGCCAGCTTGATCCCGGACGCGTCGAGCGCCGGCATGTCCGGCACACCGACACCACTCATTTACCTTCTCCGTCTGTTGCGTCACCGGCGAAATCGTCGAGGCCGATGAGGTCGTGGCCCATCCGGTCCCGCTTGGTCATCAGGTACCGGATGTTGTCGGCGTTGGGGCCGATGGGCAGCGGCACGCGTTCGATGATGTGCAGCCCGTAGCCGTCCAGGCCGACGCGCTTGGCCGGGTTGTTGGTCAGCAGCCGCATGGAGCGGATGCCGAGGTCGACCAGGATCTGCGCGCCGATGCCGTAGTCGCGGGCGTCGGCGGGCAGGCCCAGCTCGAGGTTGGCGTCGACGGTGTCGGCGCCGGCGTCCTGCAACTGGTAGGCCTGCAGCTTGTGCAGCAGGCCGATGCCGCGGCCCTCGTGTCCGCGCATGTACAGCACCACGCCGCGGCCTTCGTTGGCCACCATCTCCATGGCGGCGTCGAGCTGGGGGCCGCAGTCGCAGCGCCGCGAGCCGAACACGTCACCGGTCAGACACTCGGAGTGCACGCGCACCAGCACGTCGTCACCGTTCTCCGGGGAAACCTCGCCGCGCACCAGCGCCACGTGCTCGACGTCCTCGTACATGCTGGTGTAGCCGACGGCCCGGAATTCGCCGTGCCGGGTCGGGATCCGGGCCTCGGCGACGCGCTCGATGTGCTTCTCGTGCTTGCGGCGCCATTCGATGAGGTCGGCGATGGAGATCAGCGCCAGGTCGTGGTCGTCGGCGAAGACGCGCAGCTCGTCGGTCTGGGCCATGGAGCCCTCGTCCTTCTGGCTGACGATCTCGCAGATCGCGCCGGCGGGCTGCAGACCGGCCAGCCGGGCCAGGTCGACGGCGGCCTCGGTGTGGCCGGGGCGGCGCAGCACGCCACCGTCCTTGGCGCGCAACGGGACTACGTGTCCGGGTTTGGTGAAGTCGTCCGCGACGGCGTCCGGATCGGCCAGCAGCTGCATGGTCTTGGCGCGGTCGGAAGCCGAAATGCCGGTTCCCACACCCTTTTTCGCGTCCACCGTGACGGTGTAGGCAGTGCCGTGCTTGTCCTGGTTCACCGCGTACATCGGCAGCAGGCCCAGCTTGTCGCAGATGGCGCCGTCGAGCGGCACACACAGGTAGCCCGAGGTGTAGCGGACCATGAAGGCCACCAGTTCCGGCGTCGCCTTCTCCGCGGCGAAGATCAGATCGCCTTCGTTCTCGCGATCTTCGTCGTCAATGACGACGACAGCCTTGCCCGCCGCGATATCGGCTATCGCCCGCTCGACGGAATCAAGCCTCGTCATCTCCACCACCCTTGCCGTGGCCACATCAGGGCCATGTTGATCACCTACCAGTATGAACCACTGGTACGGGCCGACTTACTCCCGCCGGTCCGCTCAGCGGACACGGTAGAACCGGGCGCTACTGCGCCGGGCCGAGCAGCCGTTCGACGTATTTGGCGATGACGTCCACTTCCAGGTTCACGGTGGTCCCGACCGGGGCGCGGCCGAGCGTCGTCAGCTGCAACGTCGTTGGAATCAGAGAGATTTCGAACCAGTCGCCCTGCTCGTCTCGGCCCAGGCCGGACACCGTCAGCGAAACCCCGTCGACGGTGATGGAGCCCTTCTCGACCACGTACCGGGCCAGCTGCGGCGGCAGCGCGATGCGCACGACCTCCCAGTGCTCGGACGGTGTGCGCGACAACACAGTGCCGGTGCCGTCCACATGACCCTGCACGATGTGCCCGCCCAGGCGGCTGTTGATCGCCGCGGCGCGCTCCAGGTTCACCCGGCCGCCGACTTCGACGCCGGCGAGGCTCGACCGGTTCAGGGTCTCGGCCATCACGTCGGCGGAGAACGCGCCGTCGGGCAGCACGTCCACGACCGTCAGGCAGACGCCGTTCACCGCGATCGAGTCACCATGCCCGGCATCGGTGGTGACCAAGGGGCCGCGGATGACGAACCGCGCCGCGTCGGCCAGTTGGTCCTTGCTGACGATCTCGCCGAGCTCTTCGACAATGCCGGTGAACATGGGCCTCAGCCTAGCTATTGGCGCCGGGCCGGCCGATCGAGGCAACTTGTTGGTCGGGCGCACCTATTACGATGCAGGACATGCAGACGCGCAAACGCTCCGCCATGCTTGTTTCCCTACTCTCCACCGTGATGGCCGGGGTGCTCCTGGTCTCCGGATGTTCGAAGTCCGAGGCCCCCTCGACGCCGCTGCCCGACGCCGCAGCGCTGCTCAAGCAGTCCGCGGACACCACCCGCGGCCAGCAGAGCGTGCACCTGGTCCTGACGGTCAACGGCAAGATCGCCAAGCTGACGGTCACCAAGCTGACCGGTGACATGACGCTCACCCCCGCCGTCGCCGGCCAGGGCAAGGCCAACCTCTCGGTGGGCGGCATGGGCGTCCAGGACGCGCCGTTCGTCGTCTACGACAACCACCTGTACGCCTCGCTGTCGTCCGGTGGCCCGCTGTCCGACTTCGGCCCCGCCGACGCCATCTACGACATCTCGGCGATCCTGCGCCCGGAGACCGGCCTGGCCAACATCCTGGACAACTTCACCGACGCCAAGGCCGTGGGCCGCGAGGACATCAACGGCGTGAAGACCGTCAAGGTCACCGGCACCGTCAGCGCCGAGGCCGTCAACAAGATCGCCCCGCAGCTGAAGGTCACCACCGCGCTGCCGGGCACCGCCTGGATCGAAGAGGGCGGCAACCACCAGCTCGCGCAGGCGCAGCTGGAGACGAGCCCGGGCAACAACCTGCAGATGACGCTGACGGACTGGGGTAAGCCGGTCACCGTCAACAAGCCCGACGTTCAGTAATGGCCGGGGGTAGCAACCGCCACGTCGCCATAGCCGCGGGCAGTCTCGCGGTCCTGCTCGGCGCGCTCGACACCTACGTCGTCGTGACGATCATGACCGACATGATGAAGGACCCGCCGGACGGGATCGGCATCCCGATCAACAAGATCCAGCAGGTCACGCCCGTCGTCACGTGGTACCTGCTGGGCTACATCGCGGCGATGCCGCTGCTGGGCCGGGCGTCCGACCGGTTCGGCCGCAAGCTGGTGCTCCAGGCGAGCCTCGCGCTGTTCGCGGTCGGCTCGATCGTCACGGCGATGGCCGGCATGTTCATCCCGGCGAACGAGCTGATCGAGCCGCTCAATCAGCTGATCGTCGGCCGCACCATCCAGGGTGTGGCGAGCGGCGCGCTGCTGCCGGTGACGCTGGCGCTGGCGGCCGACCTGTGGGCCGCGCGCAACCGCGCCGGCGTGCTCGGTGGCATCGGTGCCGCGCAGGAGCTGGGCAGCGTGCTCGGCCCGCTGTACGGCGTCGCCGTGGTGTGGCTGCTGCACGACTGGCGGGATGTCTTCTGGATCAACGTGCCGCTGACCCTCGCGGCCATCGTGATGATCCACTTCAGCCTGCCGTCACGCATCGAGACCGAGAAGCCCGAGAAGATCGACGTCCTGGGCGGCGTGCTGCTCGCCGTCGCCCTGGGATTGGCGACGTGGGGCCTGTACAACCCCAACCCCGACGGCAAGCAGGTGCTCCCGGAAAACGGCCCGCCGTTGCTGATCGCCGCCGCGGTCGTCGCGGTCGCGTTCTTCGTGTGGGAGAAGATGGCCCGCACCAAGCTGATCGATCCGGTGGGCGTGCACTTCCGGCCGTTCCTGGCGGGCCTGGCGTCGTCGCTGTGCGCGGGCGCGGCGCTCATGGTCACGCTGGTGAACGTCGAGTTGTTCAGCCGCGGTGTGCTCGGCATCGACCAGGCGCATGCGATCTTCAAGCTCGCGTGGTTCCTGGGTGCGCTGCCTGTCGGCGCGCTGGTCGGCGGGTGGATCGCCACCCGGATCGGCGACCGGATCGTCGCGTTCGTCGGTCTGCTCATCGCAGCCGCCGCGTATCTGCTGGTCTCGCACTGGGACATGAACGTGCTGGAAGCCACCCACGACCTCGCGATCGTGAAGCTCCCGACACTGCCGACCGATCTGATCATCGCCGGCCTGGGCTTGGGTCTGGTCATCGGACCGCTGACGTCGGCGACGCTGCGCGTGGTCCCGACGGCGCAGCACGGCATCGCCTCGGCGGCGGTCGTGGTGTCCCGCATGATCGGCATGCTGATCGGTATGGCGGCGCTGTCCGCATGGGGTCTGTACAAGTTCAACCAGAACCTGGCCGCCCTGCCGCCGGCCAAGGGCGGCAGTCTTGCCGACGCCGCGGAGCAGATCGCCAAGAACGTGAAGACCGCCTACACCATGCAGTACAGCTCGATCTTCCTGATCACCGCGATCGTGTGTGTGGTGGGTGCGCTGGCCGGTCTGCTGATCGCCGGTCGCCACGAGCAGGCCGAGGAGCCCGAGACCGCTCCCGAGGTCGATCCCGCGCCGGTGGCGTAGGCCGTAACGACAACGGAGCCGCAGAGTCGATCGACTCTGCGGCTCCGTTGTCTCGGCGTTGTATCGGCCGTCAGCGGCAGCGCACTAGCACCGCTCTACGCCCGGGCGCATCAGCACCACGTTGTCCGGGATGTACGCCGGGGTCGGCGCGGGCGCCGGATCCGGGTGGGATCCGTTCGCGTGGGCCGCGAGGCGTTCCAGCGCGACGTCCACGGCTTCGTCGAACTCTTCGACGACACTCAGCACCGCCCGTAGGGGCCGGCGGAACATCATGTCCCGGATGCCATCTTCACTCGGACGGAAGCTGAGCCAGTCCTGCAGTGCAGTCATGCTCTTATCCTTTGCTCGTGATCACCTTCGCTCTAACGACATCGGTGAGCGCGATATTTCAGCCGGATCCAGATGATCCGGTGTCTGCCCTCAATTTTACGGATGCGAAATCGCGGCCTCCTGCGCGAATGTCGCGGCGTTGATCTCGAAGTGGTAACGATTAGCAAAACTAAAGATGGGCCGCGGTGAGCCCACTCACATTGAGCGTCACGGTGAATCGCACATCTCAGCCACAATCGGGAATCAGTTCGGGCCTTCAGACCCGCCGTACGCCTGCGCCGAACCGCCGCGCACGGCGCGAAAAGTTCGCTGGAAGCGCCCGAGCAATCAGTTCGGCACGAGACTGAGCCGCACGTCGGCCCCGACGGTCTCGACGCCGTCGAAACGCCAGCGGCGGGCCTGCGACATGGTCGACACCCCGGCGTCGTCGATCGCCGTGATGGGTCCGCCCAGCAGCGTCGGCGCCAGATACGCCAGAATCCGGTCCACGAGTCCCGCCCGGACGAATGCCCCGGCCAGCGTCGGCCCGCCTTCCAGGATCACATCGGTGCGGTCCGACAGCGCCCGCAGCACCTCGAGCGGATCGTGCGTCCTGATCACCATGGTCCGGGAATCATCGTTCAGGACGTTGGCCTCCGACGAGATTTCGCGTTCCCCGACCACCACCCGCAGCGGCTGACGGGGCGCCGGGGTGCCGTCGGACAGCCGGGCGGTCAATGTCGGGTCGTCGGCCAGCACCGTCCCCGTGCCGACGACGATGGCGTCGGCCGCCGCGCGGTGCCGGTGCACGTCGGCCCGGGCGGCGGGGCCCGTGATCCACTGGCTGGTGCCGTCGGCGGCGGCGCTGCGCCCGTCGAGGCTGGCCGCGAACTTCCACGTCACATGGGGTCGGCCGGTGCGCTGACGGTGCAGCCATTCGCGCAGCGGCCCGCCGCTGACCTCGTCGGCGAGAACACCCGAAGTCACCGTCACGCCGGCATCGGTCAGCCGCTGGGCGCCGCCCGCGGCCACCGGATTGGGGTCGGCCACGGCGAACACCACGGCCGCCACCCCGGCGTCCAGCAGCGCGTCCACGCACGGGCCGGTGCGGCCCTGGTGGTTGCACGGCTCGAGCGTCACCACGGCGGTGCCGCCCGCGGCGCGGGTACCGGCCCGCCGCAGCGCCATGACCTCGGCGTGCGCCTCCCCCGGCGGCTGGGTCCCGCCGACACCGGCCACTTCGCCGTCACGGTCCAGGATCACCGCGCCGACCGGCGGGTTCGGGTACGTCGTGCCTTTGACCGCGTCGGCCTGGCCGATGGCCAGCCGCATGGCCGCTTCGATGGCCTCCGGCGTCACAGCACCAGATGCGGTGACGCGGCCGCGGCCTGACGCCGCAGGGATTCCACCGCGGCACCCGGATCCGCCGCGTTGTACACCGCGGAGCCGGCGACGAAGCAGTCCACGCCGGCCGCGGCGGCGGCTTCGATGGTGTCGTCATTGATGCCGCCGTCGATCTCGACGACCAGGGTGAGCTCACCGGAGTCGACGAGGTTGCGGACCAGCGCCACCTTCGGCAGCACCTCGGCGATGAACTTCTGGCCACCGAAGCCCGGCTCGACCGACATCACCAGCAGGGTGTCGAAGTCACGCAGGATTTCCAGGTAGGGCTCGATCGGGGTGCCGGGCTTGACGCTCAGGCCCGCCTTGGCGCCGGCCGCGCGGATGTCGCGGGCGACGGAGATCGGGTCGTCGGTGGCCTCGGCGTGGAACGTCACGTTGTAGGCGCCGGCCTCGGCGTACGACGGAGCCCAGCGCTTGGGGTCCTCGATCATCAGATGGCAGTCCATCGGGATGTCGGTGACTTTCAGCAGGCTCTCGACGACCGGCAGACCCAGCGTCAGGTTGGGGACGAAATGGTTGTCCATGACGTCGACGTGCAGCCAGTCGGCGCCCTCGACCGCCGCGGTCTCGTCGGCGAGCCGGGCGAAGTCGGCCGAAAGGATGGACGGGGCGATCAGTGGTCCTGCCATGGCGGTCAGACTACTTTGAGCGCGGCCGCGAACATCGCATCGGTGCCATGCCGATGTGGCCATAACTGCACATGTGGTCCGGGTCCCAGCCGGTCCGCCGGCGCGAACAGCGGGCGGGTGTCGATCTGTTCGACCGGCTGACGGCGCACCGCGTCGGCGATCACCCCGACAGTCTCGGCCAGGTGCGGCGAACAGGTCGCGTACAGCACCACACCGCCCGGGCGGGTGAGTTTGATTGCCGCAGCGAGCAATTCACGCTGCAGCCGGGCGAGGCCGGGCACGTCCGACGGCTGCCGGCGCCACCGCGCCTCGGGCCGGCGGCGCAGCGCACCCAGACCGGTGCACGGGGCGTCGACCAGGACCCGGTCGAAGGATCCGGGCGCCAGGCCCGACTCACGGCCGTCGACCCGGAGGACCTCGACCCCCATGCCGGCGGTGTTGCGCTCCACCAGATCGGCACGGTGTTCCGTCGGCTCGACGGCGGTCACCGTGGCGCCGCACTGCGCGGCGATGGCCGCCAGCATCGCGGTCTTGCCGCCGGGACCCGAACACAGGTCCAGCCACCGGCTGTCGTTGCCCTCCACCGGCACCTCGGTCAGTGCGCGGGCCACCAGTTGGCTGCCCTCGTCCTGCACCTGCGCCAGGCCGTCGCGGATCGGGTCCAGCTGGCCGGGGTCGCCGCCGGGCAGATACACCGCGTACGGCGAGAAGCGGCCGACGTCGCCGCCGATCGCCGCGGCCAGCTCCTCGGCACTGATCTCTCCCGGACGGGCCGCGAGGTGCACGACGGGGCGTTCGTCGTCGCTGGTGAGCATCGCGTCGAGCTCCCCCGCGTCGGCGCCGAGGGCGTCGGCGAAGGACTGCGCCACCCAGCGCGGGTGCGCATGGGTGAACGCGGTGTGGCCGATCGGGTCGGCGGCGGCCGACGGCGCGAGCTCGGCGACCCAGGCGGCCTCGTCCTTGCTCGCGATGGCGCGCAGCACGCCGTTGACGAAACCCGCACGCACCGAATCGAATTCGATGCCGGCCTGCTCGACGGTCGTGTCCACCGCGGCGTGGGCGTCGACGCGGGTGCGGAGCAGCTGATAGGCGCCGAGCCGCAGCAGATCCAGCAGAACCGGGTCGATCCGGTCGGTGGGGCGCCCGGCGGCACTCTCGATCACCGTGTCCAGCAGCCCGACGCAGCGGCAGGTGCCGTAGGTCAGTTCGGTGGCGAAGGCCGCGTCGCGGCCGGTGATGTCGCGCTCGCGCAGGATGGCCGGCAGCGCGAGGTTGGCGTAGGCGTCGCGCTGCGACACCGCGCGCAGCACGTCGAACGCGGCGCGGCGGGCCGGATCGAGCGGCTTGCGGCGCGGGCCGCGGGGGGCCTGTGCCCGGGCCGCCGGCTGCCGGTGGCCGCCGCCGGTACGCCCCTG
Organism: Mycobacterium sp. SMC-18; assembly: GCF_045310895.1. Lineage (NCBI taxonomy): Bacteria > Bacillati > Actinomycetota > Actinomycetes > Mycobacteriales > Mycobacteriaceae > Mycobacterium > Mycobacterium sp. SMC-18. The sequence continues at coordinate 94,210 of NZ_JBJIAL010000007.1, read as the reverse complement.
GTTGTTCGGCCGGCCCTGCCGTCCGCCTCGTCCGCTCCGTTCGGTCACCGGGCCACCACACCTTCGTCCAGCCGGGCACCGCGCGCCCAGTCCGCCGCATTCATCAGTTTCTTCCCCGGCGGTTGCACCATGCCCAGGCGCACCGGAGTGCTGCCGGTGCCGACCAGCACGCCGGATTTCTGCACGCGAATTACCCCGGGCGCCAACGGTTCTGCTTCGACCGGGACCACCGGCCCGAGTTTCACCCGCAGGTCGCCGATCTCGGTCCAGGCACCCGGGTTCGGCGTGACCGCGCGGATGCGGCGGTCGACGACGTGCGCGGGCAGGTCCCAGCGCACGCGCGCGTCCTCGACGGTCACCTTGGGTGCGATAGTCACGCCCTCGGCGGGCTGCGGCACCGCGGTCAGCTCGCCGTCCTCGACACCGTCGAGCGTCGTCTCCAGCAGACCGGCGCCGGCGTCGGCCAGACGGGCCAGCAGGTCGCCCGCGGTGTCGATGGGCCGCACCGCCTCGGTCAGCACGCCGTACACGGGCCCGGAGTCCAGGGCCCGTTCGATCTGGAACGTGGTGGCGCCGGTCACCTCGTCGCCCGCGGCGATGGCGGCCTGGACCGGGGCGGCGCCGCGCCACGCCGGCAGCACCGAGAAGTGCAGGTTGATCCAGCCCAGCCGGGGCACCGCCAGCAGCTCGTCGCGCAGCAGCGCACCGTAGGCGACGACGGCGCAGCAGTCGGGGGCCAGCGCGGCGAGTTCGGCGACGAACTCGGGCTCGTTGGGCTTGGCCGGACGCAGCACCGGAATGCCTTCGGCCAGAGCAAGTTCCGCGACCGGGGACGGCGCGGGCTTGCCACGGCGACCGGAGGCCGCGTCAGGACGGGTCAGCACCGCGACCACCTCGTGGCGGGGCGACGCGATGAGCCGACGCAACGACGGCAGCGCGGGTTCCGGGGTTCCGGCGAAGACGATACGCACGATCCACCAGGCTACTTGTGCGGCGGCCGAACCTACTCATCCGATGTGCAGCGGATCGATCTGCACCCGCACCGGCGTCTGATCGTGGCGGGCGCTGAGCACGCCGGTCGCCCGGCGCAGGGCCGCCGCGAGCACCAGCCCGCGATCACGCGAGACCCGCACCAGCATGCGGTGCACGGGAGCGTCCGGGTCCACTCCGGGTGGACGACGGGCGCCGAACGGCAGGTCGACCGGACCCAGCACCTCGGCATCGGGCGGCAGGGCGGCGGCCTCCAGCAGCGCGTCGGCCGCCTCCGGGACACCGTCGACGGCAGCGAGATGCACCGCGGGGGGCAGCCCGACCTCGGTACGGCCGTCGAGCTCGGACTCCGCGTGCCCGACGGGGTCCCAGCGCACCAGCGCCTGCACCGTCGGGATCGACGATTCGGCCACCACCGCGACGGTGCCCCCGGCCGCGCGGTCGAGCACCATGGCCGCTGCCGACATCCACCGGCGCAGCGTGTCCTCGGCCGCGCGCAGATCCTGACGGCCCAGTAGCGCCCAGCCGTCCAGCAACAGCGCCGCGCCGTAACCGCCGTCGGCCCGCGGTTCGGCGCCCGGGGTCGCCACCACGACGGCGGCGCGCGCGGGCACCTCGGTCACGACGGCGTCACCGCCGGAGGTGACGACGGGAACGCCCGGGAAGGCCCGGCCCAGCTCCTCGGCGGTGCGCCGGGCCCCGACCACAACCGCGCGTACCGCGTCCGAACCGCACCGGCCGCAGCGCAGCGCGACGTCCTGACGGCCACACCAGCGGCACACCGCGCCGACGGTGTCGCGGTCCGGCAGCGACAGCGGACCGGTGCAGTGGCGGCACCGCGCGATGGTCCGGCATTTACCGCAGGCCAGCGCGGGCACGTAGCCGCGGCGCGGCACCTGGACCAGCACGGGCCGGCCGGCACTCAGCGCCGCCCGGGCCGCGCCGAGGGCCATCGACGGCAACCGCGCGGTGCGGGCGGCGGCGTCGCGTTCGTGGGTGTGGGCATCGTCGTCGAGCGCGACGACGCGTGGCGCTCGGGCGCGCACCACGCTGCGGCCCGCCACCAGGTCGTGCGCCCACTTGCTGCGGACCAGGGCCTGCGCCTCGGCAGTGCGCGCGAAGCCGCCGATGACTGCGCCGCAACGCAATTGGTGCGCCCGCAGCATGGCGACCTCGCGGGCGTGCGGATACGGCGCACGCGGTTCGGCGAGCGAGTCGTCGCCGTCGTCCCATACGACGACGAGCCCGAGGTCGGCGACGGGGGCGAACACCGCGCTGCGGGTGCCGATGACGAGCCGGGCCTGACCGCGCAGCACCGACAGCCAGCGCCGGTAGCGCTGCGACGGGCCGAGGCCGGCGGACAATGCCACGACCCGGGACTCGTCGACGAGCGTCAGCGCCGCGGCGTGGACGGCGTCGACGTCGCGCTGGTCCGGCACGATCAGCAGTGCCGCGCGGCCGGCGTTGACGACGACAGCCGCCGCCTCGCACAGCCGCCGGGCCCAGTCCTCCCCCGGCAGCGCCTGCCACACCGCGCGCGCGGCCCGGCCCTCGGCAAGCGCTTCGAGGAACTGCTCGCCGCGGCCGTACTGCTGCCAGGCGCCGGCGTCGACGTCGCGTGCAACGAACGGCGGAAGCTCCGGCGGCGGTTGCTTCTCCACGGTGGCATGCCGCGGCGGGATGGCCAGGCGCAGCACATCGGGCCGGCTGCCGGCGTACCGGGCGGCCACCGCCTCGGCGAGGCGCTGCACGTCCGGGGTCAGCACCCGTTCGGCCGAGACCACCCGGTCCAGCCAGCCCAGCTTGCCCGAATGATCGGTGTCCGAACGCCTTTCGAGGATGAACGCGTCGACGAGGCGGCCATTGAACCGGACCTTGGCCCGCACGCCCGGCTGGGCGTCGTCGGACAGGTCGGCCGGCACCAGGTAGTCGAACTCGCGGTCCAGATGCGGCACCGACAGCATCGGCAGCACCCGAGCCACGGGCTCGTGCTCGGCCTGCTGTCTGGTGACGGTCACGCAGCCGGTGTAGCAGACGCGGCCGACAACGTCCTGCCGGCGAAGAATCCAGCGGTGATCAGGAGCAACGACGCGGCGTAGGCCCACCAGATCGGGACCGCCAGCGTCTCGTCACCGAGCACGAACTTGCTGATGCCGATCATGCCGTCGCTCACCGCGAAGCACAGCGCGCCGAGGGCGGTCCAGCGGGTCGGCAGGTCGGCGAACAGCGCCGTGCACACCATGGCCACCAGTACCGCCATGTACACGGTCACGGGGATGGTCATCTGCTGCGCGACCAGGCTCGGCCAGAACCAGACGATGAGCCCGAGGCAGATGACGACCAGGACCGCGGCGCCGGCGGTGGCCGCTGGGGTGCGGCGGGCCAACGGCAGCAGGGCGGCCAGGAAGCACAGGTGCGCGATCAGGAACGAGCCGAGCCCGAAGACGAATCCCATGGGCCAGCCCGGCACGGCCAGCAGGAAGTCACCACCGGCCGAGAACACCAGTGCGGCGACCAGCCAGTTGCGTTCGCGGACGATCGGATGGCTCGCCGCGGCCGCCGCCAGCAGCAGCGCGGGCAGTGCCTTGACCATGGGCTGCAGGGCGAATTGGCCGATCAGGTCGGCGCCCGACGGCAACCGCAGCGCCGTCGCGATGAGGAAGATGCCATAGCCGGCGGCGATCACGGCGGCCGCCAGCCACAGCCGCCGGCGCGGTGCGTACGGTGAACTCATGTCGGACACTGCGCGTCCCCCGCTCGATCCCATTCTGCAAAAGGTACTGGAAGCGGTTCCGTTCCAATTGACCATGGACGGTGGCGTCGAAGCCGCCCGGGCCCGGTTCCGCGAGCTGCCCCGCAAGGCGGTGTTCCCGGAGGTCCGCGCCGAGGACCGCGTCATCGACGGCGTGCCGGTGCGCGTCTACTGGCCCGCGGACATCGAACCGTCGGCGCCGGTGGTGCTGTTCTTCCACGGCGGCGGCTGGGTGGTCGGCGATCTGGACACCTATGACGGCACCGCCCGCCTGCACGCCGCCGGTGCCGGCGCCGTGGTGGTGTCGGTGGACTACCGGCTCGCTCCCGAGCACCCCTTCCCCGCCGCGGTCGACGACGTCTGGGCCGTGACGCAGTGGGTGGCCGCCCACGCCGACGAGATCGGCGGTGACCCGAATCGTCTTGCAGTGGCCGGTGATTCGGCCGGCGGCAACCTCGCCGCCGTGGTCGCGCAGCTGGCCCGCGATGCCGGCATCACGCTGCGCGCCCAGCTGCTGTGGTACCCCGCGACCACCTGGGACACGTCGCTGCCGTCGTTCACCGAGAACGCCGACGCACCGGTCCTGGGCCGCGACGCCGTCGGCGGTTTCTCGTTGCTGTACGCCACTGGCGTCGACCTGCGGAACCCGCCGGCCGCCCTGGTCCCGGCGCGGGCCGAGTCGCTGGCCGGGCTGGCACCGGCCTACATCGCCGTCGCCGGATATGACCCGCTGCGTGACGACGGCATCCGGTACGGCGAGATGCTCACCGCGGCCGGGGTTTCCGTCGAGGTGCACAACGCCGAGACCCTGGTGCACGGCTACCTCGGGTACCACGGCGTGGTGCCGGCGACGACCGAGGCGGCCGACCGCGGAATCGCCGCGCTGAAGGCAGCGTTAGCCTGAGGCATGACATCAGATGTGACGCCGGACACTCGGCCTGGTATCGACCCGATCCTCAAAGCCCTCCTGGACGCCGTGCCACTGGAGTTCACCATCGACGACGGTGTCGAGGTGGCGCGGGCCAAGATCGCCGCGATGCGGCCGCCGGCGGCGATGCTGCCTGACCTGCGGATCGAGAACCGTACGCTCGATTGCGGTGCGGCAGGCCAGATTCCGGTCCGCATCTACTGGCCGCCCATCGACGGCGAAACCCGGCCGCTGCCCGTCGTGGTCTTCTATCACGGCGGCGGCTGGGCCATCGGGGACCTGGACACCCATGACCATGTGGCGCGCGCCCACGCCGTCGGCGCCCGCGCCATCGTCGTGTCGGTCGAGTACCGGCTGGCGCCCGAGCACCCGTTCCCGGCCGCCATCGAGGATTCCTGGGCCGCGCTGCAGTGGGTCGGCGCGCATGCCGCCGAACTGGGTGGCGACCCGGCGCGCCTCGCGGTGGCCGGCGACTCGGCCGGCGGCAACATCTCCGCGGTGATGGCGCTGCGGGCGCGTGACGCCGGTGGCCCGAAGCTGGCGTTCCAGCTGCTCTGGTACCCCGTGGTGACGGGTGATGTCACGCTGCCGTCGTTCACCGAGAACGCCGACGCCCCCATGCTCAACAGCAATGTGACGGCGGCCTTCCTGACCTGGTACCTGCCGGGCATGGACCTCAGCGACGCCTCGGCCCTGCCGACCGACCTGGCCCCGGCGAACGCCGAGTCGCTGGCAGGTCTGCCGCCGGCGTACATCGGGACCGCCGAGCACGACCCGCTGCGGGACGACGGCGCCGAGTACGCCAAACTGCTTGCCGCAGCAGGTGTTCCGGTCGAGTTGAGCAACGAGCCGACCATGGTGCACGGGTTCGTCAGCCTCGCCCTGGCTTCGCCGGTGGCGACCGAGGCCACCAACCGTGGACTCGCGGCCCTGAAAGCCGCCCTCTACGCCTGAATTTCCGCAAGTATGGACCCATGACAACGCCTGATGTCCAAACGGTGATCGTCGGCGCCGGGTTCTCCGGGATCGGGGCCGGCATCCTGCTGGACCGGGCCGGGCTCGGTGACTACCAAATTCTCGAGGCCGGCTCGGGTCCCGGCGGTACCTGGTTCTGGAACACCTATCCCGGTGTCGCCGTGGATATCCCGTCGTTCTCGTACCAGTTCTCGTTCGAGCAGAGCGCCGATTGGTCGCGCACCTACGCCAAGGGCCACGAGCTCAAGGCCTACGCCGAGCACTGCGTCGACAAGTACGGGCTGCGGGACCGGATCCGGTTCGGCACCGAGGTCACCGGTGCCGAGTACGACGATGCCGCCGACCTGTGGCGCGTGCACACCAGCGGCGGCACCATCACCGCGCGGTTCCTGATCAACGGCAGCGGTGTCCTGACGGTGCCCAAGCCGCCGGACATCGACGGTGTCAACGACTTCGCGGGCATCACGCTGCACACCGCGCGCTGGGACAGCAGCATCGACCTGCGCGGCAAGCGGGTCGCGATCATCGGCACCGGGGCCTCGGCCGTCCAGGTGATCCCCGAGATCGCACCGGTCGTGGAGCACCTCACGGTATTTCAGCGGACGCCGATCTGGTGTTTCCCCAAGCTGGACCTACCGCTGCCCGCGGCCGCCCGGTGGGCGATGCGCGTCCCCGGCGGCAAGACCCTGCAGCGGCTGGCCAGCCAGGCCTACGTCGAGCTCACCTTCCCGCTGTCGGCGCAGTACTACAGCGTGTTCCCGTTGGCCGACGGTGCGGCCCGGATGGGCCGGTCGTTCCTGCGCCGCGAGGTGCACGACCCCGTGGTGCGCGACAAGCTCACGCCGCGCTACGCCGTCGGCTGTAAACGACCGGGGTTCCACAACACCTACCTCGCGACCTACAACCGCGAAAACGTAAGCCTGGTAACCGAATCCATCGAACGCATCACGCCCACGGGAGTACGCACCGCCGACGGGCCGGAGCACGAGGTGGACGTGCTGATCCTGGCCACCGGATTCAAGGTGATGGACGTCGACAGCGTGCCGACGTTCCCCGTCACCGGCGCCGGCGGTCATACCCTCGGCGAGTTCTGGGAGACGCAGCGGCTGCAGGCCTACGAGGGCGTCAGCATCCCCGGCTTCCCGAACTTCTTCACGGTGATGGGCCCGTACGGCTACGTGGGTTCGTCGTATTTCGCGCTGATCGAAGCCCAGACCCACCACATCGTGCGGTGTCTGCAGCGGGCGGAAAAGCTCGGCGCCCACCGCGTGGAGGTCTCGCAGGAAGCCAATGACCGGTACTTCGACGAGATGATGCGCAAGCGTCACCGCCAGGTGTTCTGGCAGGACAGCTGCCAGACGGCCAACAGCTACTACTTCGACAAGAACGGTGACGTGCCGCTGCGGCCCGCCACCACGGTGGAGGCCTACGTCCGCAGCCGCCGCTTCGACCTCGACGACTACGAGTTCAGCGCCTGAGGTCCGCGCCGGCACTCATATGAAAGTTCTTTGAACCCGGTAACTTTTCCGCATGCGTTCGCAGCGGCACGGCTATAGGCGCTGAATCGTCGGTACAGTCGCGGAGGTGACGACCCGGCCGATGCGATGGCGGACAGCGGCAGTGCTGCTCGTCGCGCTGCTCGGTCTCGGCCTGGGAATCCAGCTGGGTGCCAAGCCCGTTGCCACAGCGCACGCGCACGCCGCCCCCATGCTCGTCGCCCCCGGACACACGCTGCCGTCGGTGACCGCCGAACACCCGCACGCGCGGGACGGCTCGATCCTGCCGGCTCCGGAACTGTTCGCCACCGCGGGTCTCCCCCGGTCCGCCACCACCCTCCTGGCTCGCGGCCTGGTGGTGGCGCTGTGTGTCGCCACGGTGTGCTGGTGCGCGTCGAGGACGCTCACGAGCCGGGGCCCGCCCCGGCAGGTGGCTGTGCTCCACACCGGCCGGGCGGTCCTGACCCGGCTCTGCATCTCCCGACGCTGATCGGTCAGCGCAGGTCGGCCACTGTTCGTGGCTGATCGGTGTTCGCTGCCCGATCCCGCTACCGCACCGCGGCCTCAAGCGAAAAGTGATGCACCCATGAACAATTCGTCCAACCTCACCCTGCCCAGAAAACCCTCTCGACCGGCGTCGGGACCGTGCCGACTGGCCCGCTACGACCGGCCGGGCACCATGGTCGGCGGCACCCCGGTGCTGCGGATCGCCGCGCCCTTCACCACCGACGACCGCGGCTTCTGGGCCAAGCTCGAAGGCGTGAACCCCGGCGGTATGAAAGACCGGCCCGCCATGTACATGGTCGAACGCGGCCGGGCCCGCGGCGACCTGTTGCCCGGCGCCCGGATCGTCGAATCCACCAGCGGCACACTCGGACTCGGTCTGGCCCTGGCCGGCACCGTGTACGGGCACCCGGTCACGCTGGTGACCGATCCCGGCATGGAACCGATGATGCTGCGCATGCTGGCCGCGTACGGCGCCGACATCGACCTGGTCACCGAGCCCCACCCGACCGGCGGCTGGCAGCAGGCCCGCCGCGACCGGGTCGCGGAGATCCTGGCCGGTGACCCCACCGCGTGGTACCCCGACCAGTACAACAACCCCGACAACGTCGACGCGTACCGCGACCTCGCGCTCGAACTGCAGTCGCAGCTGGGCATCGTCGACATCCTGGTGTGCTCGGTGGGCACCGGCGGGCATTCGGCCGGGGTGGCAAAAGTGTTGCGGGAGTTCAATCCCGACCTGAAACTGATCGGCGTCGACACCATCGGGTCGACGATCTTCGGCCAGCCCGCGCAGAGCCGGCTGATGCGTGGCCTGGGGTCGAGCATCTACCCCGACAACGTCGACTACGCCGCGTTCTCGGAAGTGCACTGGGTGGCACCCGCCGAGGCAGTGTGGGCGTGCCGGGCACTGGCCTCGACAAGCTATGCCAGCAGCGGCTGGAGCGGCGGCGCGGTGGCGCTGGTCGCCGGCTGGGCGGCCCGCCACCACGACGCGGACACCACGATCGCCGCGATCTTTCCCGATGGGCCGCAACGGTATTTCGACACCGTCTACAACGACGACTACTGCCGCCGGCACCACCTCCTCGGCATCGAGCCGCCCGCCGAACCCGCGGTGATCGCGGACCACACTGAGCGCGTGGTGGATTCGTGGACCCGCTGCACCACGGTGCGCAGGCCCGAGGCTGCGACGCTCTGATGGAGGTGCTCACGCAGTTCCGCAGCTTCGGCTGGCCCAGCCGGGTGCTGATGCTCAACCAGTTCGGCATCAACCTCGGCTTCTACATGCTGATGCCGTACCTGGCCGGATATCTGGCCGGACCGCTCGGCCTGGCCGGCTGGGCCGTCGGCCTGGTGCTCGGGGTCCGGAACTTCTCGCAGCAGGGCATGTTCATCGTCGGTGGGACGTTGGCCGACCGGCTGGGCTACAAGCCGCTGATCGTGGCGGGCTGTCTGCTGCGCACGGCCGCGTTCGGCCTGCTCGCGGTCGCACAGTCGCTCCCGGCGTTGCTGATCGCCTCGGCGGCAACCGGTTTCGCGGGGGCACTTTTCAACCCGGCGGTGCGGGCCTACCTGGCCGCGGACTCCGGCGAGCGCCGGGTGGCGGCGTTCACGGTGTTCAACGTCTTCTATCAAGGCGGCATCCTCGCCGGCCCGCTCGTGGGCCTGGCCCTGATGGGACTGGACTTCCGGGTGACGGCGGGCATGGCGGCGGTGGTGTTCGCGGTGCTGACCATCGCGCAGCTGTTCGCACTACCGAAGGACCACGCCGATCATGCTGTCACCGAACGCGTCTCGGTCCTACACGACTGGCGCACCGTGCTCGCCAACCGCCCGTTCCTGCTGTTCGCGGCGTCCATGGTCGGCACCTATGTGGTGACGTTCCAGGTGTACCTCGCGTTGCCACTGCACGCCGGAGTGCTGTCGCCGCGCCACGAATCAGCCATCGTGGCGGCGGTTTTCGCCGTGTCGGGACTGGTCGCCATCGGCGGCCAGATCCGCATCACGGCCTGGTTCACGGCGCGCTACGGCCGCGCCCAGTCGCTGACCATCGGCGTGCTGGTGCTCGCAGCGGCGTTCGTCCCGCTCATCGTGGTGCCCGACGACCGCTGGGGGCAACCGGCCGCGGTGGCCGCGCTGTTGCTGACGGCCGCGCTGCTGGCCGTCGGCTCGGCCGCGATCTATCCGTTCGAGATGGACACCGTGGTGTCACTGGCCGGCGACCGGCTGGTCGCGACGTATTACGGCTTCTACAACACCATCGTCGGCGTCGGCATCCTGGTGGGAAATCTCGCCACGGGCGCGCTGATGGAGACGGCGCGTCACGCCGGCCGGCCGGCACTGGTCTGGGTGTCGCTCACGGCGATCAGCCTGCTGGTCGCGCTCGCCCTGTACCGAAGCCGCCGGCTGGAGCCGCAGCCGGTCGGCTGACCGAACGCAAAACTGCCCCTCGTCCAGCGACGAGGGGCAGTTTTGTGTGGTGCAGGTGCTAGACGGAAGCCTTCAGGTCGTCGACCTTGTCCAGCTGCTCCCACGGCAGTTCGATGTCGGTGCGGCCGAAGTGGCCGTACGCGGCGGTCGGCGCGTAGATCGGGCGCAGCAGGTCCAGATCGCGGATGATCGCGCCGGGACGCAGGTCGAAGACCGAGGTGATGGCCTTCTCGATGCGGGCCGGGTCGAAGTGCTCGGTGCCGAAGGTCTCGACGAACAGGCCCACCGGGGCGGCCTTGCCGATGGCGTAGGCGACCTGGACCTCGACGCGGTCGGCCAGGCCGGCGGCGACGACGTTCTTGGCCACCCAGCGCATCGCGTATGCCGCGCTGCGGTCCACCTTTGACGGGTCCTTGCCCGAGAAGGCGCCGCCGCCGTGGCGGGCCCAGCCGCCGTACGTGTCGACGATGATCTTGCGGCCGGTCAGGCCGGCGTCGCCCATCGGGCCGCCGACGACGAAGTTGCCGGTCGGGTTGACCAGCAGCCGGAAGTCGGAGGTGTCCATGGTGTCGTGGGCCAGGTCGGCCAGCACGGTCTCGACGACGTGGCGGCGGATGTCCGGGGCCAGCGTGCCGTCCAGGTCGACGCCCTCGGCGTGCTGCGTCGACAGCACCACGGTGTCCAGGCGGACCGGGACGTTGTCGCGGTACTCGATGGTGACCTGGGTCTTGCCGTCGGGCCGCAGGTAGTCGACCGTCTCGTTCTTGCGGACCTCGGTGAGGCGCCGCGACAGCCGGTGCGCCAGCGCGATGGGCAGCGGCATCAGCTCGGGGGTGTCGTTGATGGCGTAGCCGAACATCAGGCCCTGGTCGCCGGCGCCCTGGGCGTCCAGCGGATCGCCGGCACCCTCGACGCGCGCCTCGTGGGCAGTGTCGACGCCCGCGGCGATGTCCGGGGACTGCGCGCCGATGCCGATGTTCACACCACAGGTGGCGTAGTCGAAGCCCTTGTCGGAGTGGTCGTAGCCGATCTGGCGGATCCGGTCCCGGACGATCAGCGGGATGTCGGCAAACGCCTCCTTGGCGCTGGTGGTCACCTCGCCCACGACGTGCACCTGACCCGTGGTCACCAGGGTCTCCACCGCAACCCGCGACTTGGGATCCTGCGCGAGCAGCGCGTCCAGCACCGAATCGCTGATGGCGTCGCAGATCTTGTCCGGATGTCCTTCGGTCACTGACTCGCTGGTAAACAGCCGACCTTCACTCACGTCGCAAATCCCTTCCAAAACTTTAGTCCGCGCATAATATCCACGCCCGGCCAACAACTGTCGGGTACCCCTGCACAGCAAACCCGTTCCGCGGCGCGGTCAGGCGATGTTCATTCGTCCTTGCCGCGCAGGAAAGCCGTGATCGCATCGGCGATGCGACTGGCCATCAAGGTCTTGGACCCGTGCTCCAGCGCCGACTCGGCTCCGTCCGCCGCCAGCAACCAACCGTCGTTGACGTCGACCTCGAAGGCCCTGCCGTTCCCCACCGCGTTGACAACCAGCAGGTCACAGCCCTTGCGCTGCAGCTTCGCCCGGGCGTGGAACAGCACGTCGCCGTTGGCATCGCCGGTCTCGGCGGCGAATCCGACGATGGCGCGCAGGTTCGGCAGCTGACCGTCGGTGCGGGCGCGCACCGCGCCGGCGAGGATGTCGTCGGTCCGGGTCAGTTCGATGACGGGGGCGCCGTCGGTTTCGCCGGGGCCGTGCGTCTTTTTGATCTTGGTGGTCGCTACCTCGGTGGGACGGAAGTCCGCGACCGCGGCGGCCATCACGAGGACGTGTGCATCGGACACGTACTTGAACACCGCGTCCCGCAGCTGGGCTGCCGAGCTGATGTGCACGACATCGACGCCCGCCGGGTCGGCCAAGCCGACGGTGTTGCCGGCGATCAGGGTGACCTCGGCGCCGCGCTGGGCCATCACGCGCGCCACGGCGTAGCCCTGCTTTCCGGAGCTGCGGTTGCCGATGAAGCGCACCGGATCGATGGCCTCGCGGGTTCCGCCTGCGGTGACGACGACCTTGACGCCGGCCAGGTCGCGGGGCAGCGCGTCGCCGCGCTCCAGGAGCAGCTGGGCGAACGTGGTGATTTCTTCGGCCTCAGGCAGCCGTCCGGCACCGCTGTCGGCGCCGGTGAGACGCCCGGAGGCCGGGTCCAGCACGACGACGCCCCGACGCCGCAATGTCGCGACGTTGTCGACGGTGGCCGGGTGCATCCACATCTCGGTGTGCATCGCCGGGGCGAACAGCACCGGACAGCGCGCGGTGAGCAGCGTGGCCGTGAGCAGATCGTCGCCGCGCCCCGCCACCGCGCGCGCCATCAGGTCGGCGGTCGCCGGTGCGACCACGACCAGGTCGGCCTGCTGGCCGAACCGGACGTGCGGCACCTCGGAGACGTCCTCGAACACTCCCGTGTGCACGGGATTGCCGGACAGTGCTTCAAACGTGGCGGCGCCGACGAACTTGAGCGCCGACTCGGTCGGCACGACACGGACCGAATGCCCGGCCTCGCTCAGCTGACGAACCAGGGTGCACGCCTTGTAGGCGGCGATACCTCCGGCGACTCCGACGACGATGCGTTTGCGGTCGGCCATGTCCGGCGCCTACGCGGCCTTACTCGCCCTCGGTGTGCTCGAGCAGGTCGCCGTGGATCTCGCGCATGGCGATCGACAGCGGCTTCTCCTGCAGGCCCGGCTCGACCAGCGGGCCGACGTACTCGAGGATGCCGTCACCGAGCTGGTTGTAGTAGTCGTTGATCTGGCGCGCCCGCTTCGCGGCGTAGATGACCAGCGCGTACTTGCTCGACACCCGATCCAGCAGCTCGTCGATCGGCGGGTTGGTGATACCCAGCGGCGTGTCGTAGGCGATGGCGGCGTCGGAGTCGATGCTCTCGACAGTGGTGCTCACGAAGGATTCTCCCGGCGTTCGGTGTGAAGATTGGTGTCGCTATCAGCGATATCTGTGCGGTAAGGCGCAGACCGCTCAGCGGCCCACCAGCAAGGATACCAATTCTGCACAGGCGGATTCCAACTGACTGTTCACAACAGTCACATCGAAACTGTCCTGAGCGGCCAGTTCGGCCCGCGCGGTATCCAGGCGACGGGCCTGCACCTCGGCACTCTCGGTGCCGCGGCCGATGAGCCGGCTCTCCAGCGCCTCCCAGCTGGGTGGCGCGAGGAACACCGTCAGCACCTCGGGCATGGCTTCTTTGACGGCCCGGGCACCGGCCAGATCGACCTCGATGAGGACGGGCCGACCTGCGGCGATGGCTTCCCGCACCGGGCGGGCGGGGGTGCCGGAGCGCTGCAGTCCCCCGTGGATTTCGGCCCATTCGAGCAGCTCGCCGTCATCGATGAGGCGCTGGAACTCGTCGGCCGAGACGAATGTGTAGTCAACACCGTCGACCTCGCCCGGACGCGGTGCACGCGTCGTGGCGGAGACACTGAAATGCAGGTCGGGCACCCGCTCACGCAGGCAGCGCACGACCGTGGATTTGCCCACGGCAGAGGGGCCGGACAGCACAACAACACGGTTCATCGCCGTCCGGCCCCTACTGCTCGTCAGTCTTGCGTCAGATCAGGAAAAGTCGAACTTTTCCAGCAGGGCCTTGCGCTGACGGTCGCCCAGGCCGCGCAGACGGCGGGTCGGAGCGATCTCCAGCTCGGTCATGATCTCCTGAGCCTTGACCTTGCCGACCTTGGGCAGAGCTTCCAGCAGAGCGGAAACCTTCATCTTGCCGAGGACCTCGTCGGTCTCGGCGTCCGTCAGGACCTGCTTGAGGTTGGTGCCGCCGCGCTTGAGCCGGTCTTTCAACTCGGCACGTGCTCGACGTGCGGCAGCAGCCTTCTCCAACGCTGCCGCGCGCTGTTCGTCGGTCAACTGGGGAAGGGCCACGGGGTTCCTCCGATTCTCCGTCAAATAATTTCTGTCACGGCTGGGGTGAACCAGCCAGCGACGACCGTACCCACGCTTCCCGACAAGCGCTAACCCCACCCCCCGGGTAACGAAGCTAAAACCCCAGCGTGTAGTGCGAACGGCGGCCCCGGGTGGCCGCGAAGTGCAAGCTCGGCAAGACCCGTTTCGGGGCATCTTCGCCACAGATCTGCCTGCGTATCAAGGGTTTTGAGCACTCAGTGGGATGACCGCCGCGCGGCCGGTACCGCGCCCGGCCGATTTTCGGGCCGCCATCCGGGGTTTGTCAGGAAAATTTTCGCAGGTCACGGCGTGTCGGGCGTGTCGGTGGCGGGCCGAACCGGTCGGTGCACCGCCCGCGCGCCCGGAGGCCGATTTGGGCGGTTGAACCGCCCAAATCGAGGGCTTTTTGCCGGTTGGACGGCCGCTTCAGCACCCTCCGGCGCGGCCGGTGAAACACGGATGAGCGCCACCACGCAACCTCCGCAAACTCAGGCGCGGCGCGGACAACCGACTCGACCGGCCCGCCACACAACGCCCCGACGGTCGGTTTGCGACGAAACCGTTTCCCGCCCAACGTCTTCCCAGATGGACGCCTTCCCCACAGCCAACGATCAGCGCCGGGTGACCGAACCGTTGCGGCATACACAGCACACACCTAACGACGCCAAAGTGAGCGCACATTAGGCGGTCCTAACTTCAATGGCGAACCCATCACGAGGAGGACTGAGCAACGATGAACCTCAAACGAGCGTTGACCGCATCCACCCTGGCAGCCGGCATCGGCGTCGCCGGGCTGTTCGGCGTCGGCCTGGCCGGCGCGAACGCCGACCCGGGCTGCCCGCCGAACGCGCCGTGCGGCCAGCACGACAACCGCGGACCGGGTGACAACCGGGGCCCGGGTGACAACCGTGGCCCGGCGGCGCCGGTCGGCCGTGACGACAACTGGCACGACAACCAGGGCCGCGACTG
Source organism: Mycobacterium sp. SMC-18 (assembly GCF_045310895.1). Lineage (NCBI taxonomy): Bacteria > Bacillati > Actinomycetota > Actinomycetes > Mycobacteriales > Mycobacteriaceae > Mycobacterium > Mycobacterium sp. SMC-18. The sequence goes on along the minus strand of NZ_JBJIAL010000007.1, from coordinate 79,205 downwards.
GCAGCACCGCGGCATCGACGACGCCCGCTTCGACCACCAGCCGTTCGACTACAACGGCCAGTGGGTGAACCCGGTGTGGGACAACGGCCACAACGCGTGGGGCTTCTGGCTCGGCCCGATCTGGATTCCGCTGTGATCGCCACCCGCTGATCGTGCCCACCACGAGACGGCCCGCCACGTCCCGTGGTGGGCCGTCTCGTCGTCTTCCAGGCAGCGCGCGAAACCGGCTCCCACGCACGCACAGCAAACACCTAAGTACAGCTAATTGCACGCCCATCGAACCGCCATAGCGTCAGCGGTATGAAGATCAAGCAGGCAGTTACCGCATCCACCCTGGCAGCCGGCATCGGCGCCGCCGGACTGTTCGGCATCGGGCTGGCGACAGCGAGTGCCGACCCGTGGTGCGGGCCGGGCGCACCATGCTGGGGCCACGATGACCACCGCGACGACCGTGGCGGCTGGCAGCGCGGCGTCGACTGGCACCAGGACCGGGACGGCTGGCGCGACGATCGCGGCCGGGACTGGCGTGGCCGCGGCATCGATGACGGCCGGTTCGACCACCAGCCGTTCAGCTACAACGGTCAATGGGTGAACCCGGTGTTCGAGCCGCGATTCAGTGCGTGGGGCTTCTGGCTCGGCCCGATCTGGATTCCGCTGTGACCTGAGGTGCACGGCCGGTACGTTCATGCCGATGGCTGTCGCGTACCGGTTCCTGTGCGTCCTGATCCTGATGTTCGCCACCCTGACGGCGAACATCGCGGCGCCGGCATGGGCCTGCGGTTGCGGTGCCTACATTCCGGACCGCGCCGGCGCCGCCGTCGTCGACGAGCGGGCCCTGATCGCCTGGGATGGCAGCACCGAGGACATCCTGATGTCGTTCGGGGTGCGCGGCGCCTCGGATCGGGCCGCGTGGGTGATGCCCGTGCCGACGGCCGCGCGTGTCACGTTGGGCGATGCGGGAGTGTTCACCGAGCTGGCGCGTATCACCGCGCCGCGGACCGAATACCGGGACAGCTGGTGGCCCACCTTCGACTGGCTCACCGGGGGTTCACGGGGCGCGCTCGAGAGCGCGGGTGCGCGTCCCGGCAGCGTCAGCGTGCTGGGCAATCAGCGGATCGGCCCGTTCGACGTCACGCGCCTGGCCGGCGACGACCCCGCGGCCCTGGCCGGGTGGCTGACAGCCAAGGGCTTCCCTCACCCCGACGGCCTCGATGCCAACCTGGCCCCGTACGTCGCGGACCGCTGGGAGATCGTCGCGGTCCAGCTCGCCCCCGATGCCGCCGGCGCGACATTGTCGGGGAACTTGCAGCCCCTGCGGCTGTCGTTCGCCTCGGACACCGCCGTCTACCCGATGCGGCTGTCCCGGTCGGCGACGGCGCCGCAGCGGGTCGATCTGTACGTGCTGGCCGACCACCGGATGGATCCCCGCGCGGTGCCCGTGCCCGGCAACGCGCCGACGCTGCAGTACGCCGGACGTGTCGACACACCGGCGCTCGCCGAGTATCGGGGTCGCTATCTGACCAGGTGGACCGACTACCTCGATGAGCCGAAGCGCATCGACGGCGACTACACGTTCACGCGTGCGACGACCGATGCCGACTACGCACAGGTCATCTACCGGACCCGCAACCACGGCGACGTCACGGGCCTGGCCCTGCTCGCGGCCGCGGTCGCCGGCGCACTGCTGGTCACGGTGCTGTGGACGCGCCGCCGCAGGCGTCAGGCCAAGTAGGCGACAGCGTCGCGGAGCTTCTCCCCCGCGGCCCGCACGGCCGCGACATCCGGCCCGGCCCGCAGCACCTCACGCGACACCGCGGGCAGCAAGGTACCCGGCTGCGCGCCGCCGAGCCCGGCCAGCGCATCCGGGCGACCGCCCTGCGCGCCGACGCCGGGCATCAGCACCGGACCGCCGAGCTGCGACAGATCGGGGACCTCGGCCAGCGTGGCGCCGACGACGACGCCCACCGAGCCGTCGCCCGCGGCATTCACCGCAGCGACATCGTCGACGATCGCCTGCGCCACGGTGCGCTCGCCCGCCACCGCGCGCTGCACCGACGCACCCTCCGGATTGGACGTGGCGGCCAGTACGAACACCCCGCGGCCGTGGGCGGCCGCGACGTCGAGCAGCGGCTGCAGTGAGCCGAAGCCGAGGTACGGCGACGCCGTCACCGCATCGGCGGCCAGCGGCGAATCGCCCGCCCACGCCTGCGCGTAGGCGGCCATGGTCGAGCCGATGTCACCGCGCTTGGCGTCGGCCAGCACCAGGACGCCGGCCTCCCGCAGCCGGGCGATGGTCCGTTCCAGCACGACGAAGCCCGCCGAACCGTAGGCCTCGAAGAACGCGACCTGCGGCTTGACGATCGCGAAGCCCGCGAACGCCTCGACGCAGATGTCGCTGAACGCCGCGACACCGTCGGCCGACACCGGCAGACCCCAGGCACTCAAGAGCTCGGGGTGCGGGTCGATGCCCAGGCACAGCGGACCCCGCTGTGCCATGGCGGCCCGCAACCGCGAGCCGAAGCTCACTTCGCGCCCAACTGGCTGTGCAGCTCCTGCAGCGACCGCACGCCGATGTCGCCGCGGATACCGGCCTCGATGCCCTGCACTGCGGCCGACGCGCCCTGCACAGTCGTCACACACGGGATGCTGGCCGACACCGCAGCCGAGCGAATCTCGTAGCCGTCGATGCGCGGACCCGAGTTGCCGTACGGCGTGTTGATCACCATGTCGACCTCGCCGGCCTTGATGGCGTCGACCGCCGACATCGCCGGACGGTCCGGGCTGGGCTCTTCGAAGTTCTTGCGCACAACCTCGCACGGAATGCCGTTGCGGCGCAGCATCTCCGCGGTGCCCTCGGTGGCCAGCACCCGGAAGCCGAGGTCGGCCAGACGCTTGACCGGGAACACCAGCGAGCGCTTGTCGCGGTTGGCCACCGACACGAACACCGTGCCGCCCGAAGGCAGCGAGCCGTAGGCCGCGGTCTGGCTCTTGGCGAACGCGGTACCGAAATCGCTGTCGATACCCATGACCTCGCCGGTCGACTTCATCTCCGGCCCGAGCAGCGAATCCACCTGCGAGCCATCGGCTTTACGGAACCGGTGGAACGGCAGCACGGCTTCCTTCACCGCGATCGGCGCATTGGGCGCGACGCTGGCGCCGTCGCCCTCGGCAGCCAGGATGCCCTCGGCCCGCAGCTCGGCGATGGTGGCGCCCAACATGACCCGGGCGCAGGCCTTGGCCAGCGGCACCGCGGTGGCCTTCGACACGAAGGGCACCGTGCGGCTGGCGCGCGGGTTGGCCTCCAGGACGTAGAGCACGTCGTCCTTGAGCGCGTACTGCACGTTCAGCAGACCGACCACGCCGATGCCGTGGGCGATGGCCTCGGTGGCCTTGCGCACGGCCGCGATGTCGGTGCGGCCCAACGTGACCGGCGGCAGCGCACAGGCCGAGTCGCCGGAGTGGATGCCGGCTTCCTCGATGTGCTCCATCACGCCGCCGATGTAGACCTCGGTGCCGTCGCACAACGCGTCGACGTCGATCTCGATGGCGTCTTCCAGGAACCGGTCGACCAGCACGGGGTGTTCGGGCGAGAGCTCGGTGGCGCGCTCGATGTAGCCCTGCAGGGTCTGCTCGTCGTAGACGATCTCCATGCCGCGGCCGCCCAGCACGTACGACGGGCGCACCAGCACCGGGTAGCCGATGTCGGAAGCGATCCGGCGGGCCTGCTCGAAACTCGTTGCGGTGCCGAAGCGCGGAGCCGGCAACCCGGCCGCGCGCAGCACCTCACCGAACTCGCCGCGGTCCTCGGCCAGGTCGATGGCCTTGGGGCTGGTGCCGACGACGGGCACCCCGGCCTTCTCCAGCCGGTCGGCCAGGCCCAGCGGGGTCTGGCCACCGAGCTGCACGATCACGCCGACCACACCCGGGCCACCGGCGCCGGAGGCCTGCTCGGCGTGGTACACCTCGAGCACGTCCTCGAAGGTGAGCGGCTCGAAGTACAGCCGGTCGGCGGTGTCGTAGTCGGTCGAGACCGTCTCCGGGTTGCAGTTCACCATGACGGTCTCGAAACCGGCCTGGCTCAACGTGGTTGCCGCGTGCACGCAGCTGTAGTCGAACTCGATACCCTGCCCGATGCGGTTGGGGCCCGAGCCCAGGATCAGCACCTTGGGCTTCTCGGTCTGCGGGGCCACCTCCGTCTCGGCCGCCGGGTCCAGCTCGTAGCTGCTGTAGTGGTACGGCGTCTTGGCGTCGAACTCGGCCGCGCAGGTGTCGACGGTCTTGTACACCGGCCGGATGCCGAGCCGCTCACGCAGCGCGCGCACACCGGCCTCGCCCGCCAATTCCGGCCGCAGCGCGGCGATCTGGCGGTCGGACAGGCCGCTGTGCTTGGCGCGGCGAAGGAGGCGCTCGTTGAGCACGGGCGCGTCGACGAGTTCGCCGCGCAGCGCCACCAGCGTGGCGATCTGGTCGACGAACCACGGGTCCACACCCGAGGCCTCGGCGACGACCTCGACCGAACCGCCAAGGCGCAGCGCCTGTTCGATGTCGTACAGCCGGCCGTCGGTCGCGGTGCGCAGTCCGGTGAGCAGTTCGTCGAGCGTCTTGTCGGGATCGGTTCCGGTCCAGAACCCGGCGCGCTTGGTCTCCAGCGACCGCATCACCTTGCCGAGCGCCTCGATGAAGTTGCGGCCCAACGACATTGCCTCGCCCACCGACTTCATGGTGGTGGTCAGCGTCTGGTCGGCGCCGGGGAACTTCTCGAAGGCGAACCGCGGTGCCTTGACGACGACGTAGTCCAGGGTCGGCTCGAAACAGGCCGGGGTTTCCTTGGTGATGTCGTTGACGATCTCGTCCAGTGTGTAGCCGATGGCCAGCTTCGCGGCGATCTTGGCGATCGGGAAACCCGTTGCCTTGGAGGCCAATGCGCTCGACCGCGACACACGCGGGTTCATCTCGATGACGATGAGGCGGCCGTCGGCCGGGTTGATGGCGAACTGGATGTTGCAGCCACCGGTGTCGACGCCGACCTCGCGCAGGATCGCGATGCCGAGGTCACGCATGATCTGGTACTCGCGGTCGGTCAGGGTCATGGCCGGCGCGACGGTCACCGAGTCACCGGTGTGCACGCCCATCGGATCGAAGTTCTCGATCGAGCAGACGATCACGACGTTGTCGTGGTGATCGCGCATCAGCTCGAGCTCGTATTCCTTCCAGCCGTAGATCGATTCCTCGATCAGCACATTGGCGGAAGGCGATGCGGCCAGGCCGTCGCCGGCCATCCGCTCGACGTCCTCGTTGGTGTAGGCCATCCCCGAACCCAGGCCGCCCATGGTGAAGGACGGCCGGACCACGACCGGCAGGCCGAGGTCGGCGACGGTCTCGCGGACCTCGTCCATGGTGAAACAGACGCGGCTGCGGGCGGATTCGCCACCGACCTTGGCGACGATGTCCTTGAACTTCTGCCGGTCCTCGCCGCGCTGGATGGCATCGAAGTCCGCGCCGATCATCTCGACGCCGTACTTCTCGAGGACGCCGTTCTCGTGCAACGCGACCGCGGTGTTGAGCGCGGTCTGCCCGCCGAGGGTGGCGAGCACCGCGTCGATCTTGTTTCCACGCTCGGCCTGCTGCGCAAAAATCTTCTCGACGAATGCCGGGGTGATGGGCTCGACGTAGGTGTTGTCGGCGTACTCCGGGTCGGTCATGATCGTCGCCGGGTTGGAGTTGATCAGGCTGACCTGCAGTCCCTCGGCGCGCAGCACGCGACAGGCCTGGGTGCCCGAGTAGTCGAACTCGCAGGCCTGGCCGATGACGATCGGGCCGGACCCGATCACCAGGACGTGGTTGAGGTCTGAGCGGCGTGGCATTACTTCTCCCCTGCCATGAGATCGGCGAACTTGTCGAACAGGTACTCGGCGTCGTGCGGACCGGCCGCTGCCTCCGGGTGGTACTGCACCGAGAAGGCGCGCCCGTCGAGCAGCGAAACACCTTCCACCACACCGTCGTTGGCGCAGGTGTGGCTGACCACGGCGCGGCCGAACGGGGTGTCGAACTCTTCCCCGGCCTCGCCTTCCAGCGCGAAGCCGTGGTTCTGCGCGGTGATCGCGATGCGTCCGGTGGCCTGCTCCACCACCGGGATGTTGATACCGCGGTGGCCGAAGGTCATCTTGTAGGTCGAGCGACCGAGCGCACGGCCCAGAATCTGGTTGCCGAAGCAGATGCCGAACAACGGGATTCCGGCCGAGAGCACCTGCTGGGTGAACTCGACCATGTGGTCGGCGGTGGCCGGGTCACCCGGGCCGTTGGACAGGAACACGCCGTCGACCTTGAGGGCGGCGACCTCGTCGAACGTCACCGATGACGGCAGCACGTGGCTGCGGATGCCGCGGGCCGCGAAGTTGCGCGGGGTGTTGGTCTTGATCCCGAGGTCGATGGCCGCGATCGAGAAGCGCTCCGCACCAACGGGTTCGACGACGTAGCGGTCGCCAGTACTGACCTCGCCGGCCAGGTCGGCACCCAGCATCGACGGCTGGTTGCGGACGCGGTCCACCAGGGTGTCGATGTCGGCCAGGGCCGGGCCGGAGAAGACACCGGCCTTCATCGACCCGAAGTTGCGCAGGTGCCGCACGATGGCGCGGGTGTCGACGCCCGCGACACCGACGATGCCCTGGCGCACCAGTTCGTCGTCGAGGGTGCCGGTGGCGCGCCAGTTGGACGCCCGTGGCGACGGGTCGCGGACGACGTAGCCGGCAACCCAGATCTTGTCGTCGCGGCTCTCGTTGTCCTCGCCGTTCCAGCCGGTGTTGCCGATCTGCGGCGCGGTGGCCACCACGATCTGCCGGTGGTAGCTCGGGTCGGTCAGCGTCTCCTGGTAGCCGGACATGCCGGTGGAGAACACCGCCTCACCCAGTGTCTGGCCCACGGCGCCGAACGGTGTCCCGGTGAACACCCGGCCGTCCTCCAGCACCAGCACGGCGGTCTGGTCACTCGTCACTTACTGTCCTCCTCAACCCATTTGGCCAGTTCGCGACGGTCGTCGCTGCGGAATCCGGTATCGATTTCGGTACCCGACGGCAGCCGCCACCGGATGGCGAGAATCCCGTCGTACGTGAGCACCTTGCCGGCGATGGCCCGCTCGGTGCGGATCGCGGTGATGGATTCGTCGGGAATCCAGATCGGGCTGCCGCCCGTGAGTTGCAGCATGATGCCCTCGGGGTAGCGCGTCAGCACAGCCTTGCTGCGAAACCCGAGTGAGCCCACCGCGATTCGGTCCTGCCAGCTCGGCGCGAAGGTGCTGCCGATGTACATGCCCTTGGTGGCCGGCACGATCGCCGGTCCCACGGTGTCGGGCAGCGCGGGCAGCAGGCCAACGGCGCCGGCCTGCCGCTGCACCCGGTGCACCCAGCCCTTGAGCATCTGCCGGATCGCGAAGCCCAGCAGCACCACCACGACGGCGGCCAGCACCAGGTAGGTGATCAGAGTCCCTGTATTCACGCCGGACTGACCCCATCCCGCGCGGTCACCTTGCCGCGCAGCATCGTCAGCGTGACGGTGGCGGGCAGCGTCATCGACTCGTACGGCGTGTTGTCCGAGCGGCTGGCCAGGCCGGTGCCCTGCACCGTCCAGGTCGCGTCGGGGTCCACCACGGTCAGGTTGGCGGGTTCGCCGACCGCCAGCGGGCGACCCTGGTCGGGCAGGCCGACGATGGCGGCCGGGGCCTCGCTCATCACGCGGGCGACGTCGCGCCAGCTGAGCAGTCCGGGCGCCACCATGGTCTCGACCACCACCGACAGCGCGGTCTGCAGGCCGAGCATGCCGGGACGGGCGTGGGCGAACTCGCACATCTTCTCGTGCTCCGCATGCGGCGCGTGATCGGTTGCGACGCAGTCGATCACGCCATCGGCCAGCGCCTGCCGCAGCGCCTCGGCGTCACTGGCCTCGCGCAGCGGCGGGTTGACGCGGTTACGGCCGTCGTAGTCCGCGAGCCGGCTGTCGTCGAGCAGCAGGTGGTGCGGGGTGACCTCGGCGGTGATCGAAATACCCTGCGCCTTGGCCCATTTGATCAGCTCGACGGTGCCCGCGGTGGAGGCGTGGCAGATGTGCACCCGGGCACCGGCATCGCGGGCCAGGATCGCGTCGCGGGCCACGATGGACTCCTCGGCCGAGCGCGGCCAGCCGGCCAGTCCCAGCCGGGCGGCGTTCGGGCCCTCGTGGGCGACGGCGCCCACGGTCAGGCGCGGCTCCTCGGCGTGCTGCGCGATCAGAACTCCAAGTCCCGCAGCGTATTCCAATGCCCGGCGCATCACCAGCGGGTCATCGACGCAGATGCCGTCGTCGGAGAACATCCGGACCTGCCCGGCACCGGCGGCCATGAGGCCCATCTCGGTGAGCTGCTTGCCCTCGAGCCCGACGGTGACGGCGCCGACGGGGTGCACGTCGACCAGGCCGACCTGCTGTCCCCGGTGCCAGACGTGGTCGGTGACAACGACGGTGTCGGCGACCGGATCGGTGTTGGCCATGGCGAACACCGCGGTGTAACCGCCGAGTGCGGCTGCCGCCGAACCGGTTTCGATGTCCTCGGCGTACTCGCGGCCGGGCTCGCGCAGGTGGGTGTGCAGGTCGACGAAGCCGGGCAGCATGATCTGGCCGGCGGCGTCGATGACCTCGTCACCGGCCAGGCCTGTCCCGATTTCGGCGATCTGCCCGTCGGCGATCAACACGTCGACCGGATCACCCTCGCCGTACAGCCGGACCCCGTGAATGAGAACCGTCATGAGATCACCCCCACCCCTTCAGGCCCAGCACCCACGAGAAGCTGGAACAGCACTGCCATGCGAACATGCACCCCATTCGAAACCTGTTGCAGTACAGCTGATTGCGAAGAATCGGCGACCGACGAGGCGATCTCCATGCCGCGCAGCATCGGACCGGGGTGCAGCACCACCGTGTCCTCGCTCAACCCGGCCAGGCGCTTCTCGGACAGCCCGTAGCGCACCGAGTACTCGCGCGCCGACGGGAAGAACGCGCCGTTCATCCGCTCGGCCTGCACCCGCAGCATCAGGACCGCGTCGGCGGCCGGCAGTTCGGCGTCCAGGTCGTGCGAAACGGTCACCGGCCAGTCCGTGACCCCGACCGGCAGCAGCGTCGGCGGCGCCACCAGCACCACCTCGGCGCCCAGCGTCGACAGCAGCGAGACGTTGGAGCGCGCCACCCGGCTGTGCAGGATGTCGCCGACGATCACCACGCGCCGGCCCTCGAGACCGCCGAGGCGCTGGCGGATGGTCAGCGCGTCGAGCAGCGCCTGCGTCGGGTGTTCATGCGTGCCGTCGCCCGCGTTGATCACCGACGGCCCGCCGTGCTCTTCACGGGTCCACGCCGCAAGCTGTTGTGCCGCACCGGAAGCCGGGTGCCGGATGATCAGCGCATCGGCGCCCGCGGCGCGCAGGGTCAGCGCGGTGTCGCGCAGCGACTCCCCCTTGGCGACCGACGAGCCGGAGGCGCTGACGTTGATGACGTCGGCGCTCATCCACTTGCCGGCCACCTCGAACGACACCCGGGTACGGGTGGAGTTCTCGTAGAACATCGTGATGACGGTGCGGCCGCGCAACGTCGGGAGTTTCTTGACGTCGCGGCCCAGCAGTGCTTCGCGGAACTTGTCGGCGTCATCGAGGATGGCCGTCGCCGCATCGCGGCTCAGGTCCGAGGCGGACAGCAGATGCTTCACCTGGTGGGTCCTCCGTAGGGGGCAATGGAGACGTGGTCGTCTCCGCCGTCGGTCTCCGACAGCCGCACCTTGACGTTCTCACTGCGCGACGTCGGGACGTTCTTGCCGACGTAGTCGGCGCGGATGGGCAGCTCGCGGTGGCCGCGGTCGACGAGGACCGCCAGCTGCACCATGCGGGGGCGGCCGATGTCGCGCAGCGCGTCCAGAGCCGAGCGCACCGAGCGGCCGGAGTACAGCACGTCGTCGACGAGGATCACCGTCGCGTCGTCGATGCCGCCCTCCGGAATCGAGGTCGAGGCCAGTGCCCGCGGCGGTTTGAAGTTCAGGTCGTCGCGGTAGAGCGTGATGTCGAGCGCACCGGCCGGCAGCTCGACACCGGAGAATTCCTTGACCTTCTCGGCGATGCGGGCGGCCAGGGTGACGCCGCGCGTCGGGATGCCGAGCAACACCACGCGCGGGGCGTCGGGCGCGTCGAGCGCGGTCTTTTCGATGATCTGGTGCGCGATGCGCGAGATGGTCCGGCCGACGTCGGCAGCGGACAGCAATTCCCGGTCGGTGGAGTCACCCACGAGACACCGGACCTCCTTCTCCGCCTCTCTGGACGGATCGTTAAAGGACGTCTAACTAGCCGCGTAGCTTAGCAGGCCGCCACGGCGTCACCGTCACGCATGTCATCCTGCGCATCGTCGAGCTCGGTGCCCCGAGTTTCCGGCAACACCAGCGTGCAGACGATGCTGACCAGCACGAAGACGGCGATCAGCAGCCCAACGGCCCAGCTCCCGAGGGCGGCGACGAGCGGCCCGGCGACCAGCGGCGGCAGCGCGCCGCCGACGATCCCGGCGAGATTGAAGGCCATGCCCGCGCCGGTGTAGCGGTATCGGGTGGCGAACGTCTCAGGCAGGAACGCCCCGATGGGCCCGTAGGCGAGCCCGAAGATGCAGAAGATGCCGGCGATCGCCACCGCGAAGGCCACCGGCGACCCGGAGTCGATGAGCGGCATCACGAGGAATGCCCACGGCAGTGCCAGCCCGAAGCCGACCAGGATGACGCGGCGCCGCCCGTACCGGTCGCACAGCACCGCCGAGATCGCCGAGAACACCATGAGCGACACCCCGGCCAGGACCCCGACCGACAGGATCAGCGTCCGCGGATGGTGGATGCGGGTGCTGGCGTAACTCATCAGGTAGGTGCCGCCGAGGAAGCTCATGGTGAAGATGCCGACCATGCAGCCGGCACCGAGCAGCACCTGCTTGCTCTGCCGGCGCACCAGCTCCCCGAACGGGGCGCGGGGCACGGTGCCCCGCTTCTGCTCGGCGACGAACACCGGCGTCTCGTCGATGGTCAGCCGCACGTACAGCGCCACGGCCAGCAGCACGGCGCTGAACAGGAACGGCAGCCGCCAGCCCCAGTCCAGGAACACCGGGCTCTTCTCCCCGATCGTCACGTTGGCGATCAGCACCACCAGATTGCTGACGGCCAACCCGGCGCCGGCGCCCAGCTGCGTGAACATGCCGTACATGCCGCGCTTTCCGACCGGGGCGTACTCCGCGCTCAGCAGTGCCGAACCGGCCCACTCCCCGCCGACGGCGAAGCCCTGGAACACCCGCAGCGTCAGCAGGATGATGGGCGCCGCCAGACCGATCGACGCCGAGCTGGGCACCAGGCCGACGCCGACGGTCGACAATCCCATGATCAGCAACGTCGCGACCAGAGTCTTCTTGCGGCCCAGCCGATCTCCGAAATGGCCGAAGACCGCCGCGCCGATCGGGCGGGCCAGGAACGCGACCGCGAACGTGGCCAGCGACGAGATGGTCGCCATGGCGGGCGGCAGGTTCGGGAAGAACACCTGCGGGAAGATCAGCGCCGCGGCCGTCCCGTAGATGTAGAAGTCGTAGAACTCGATCGCGGTGCCGATGAAACTGGCGAACGCCACCTTGTTCATCGGTGTGCTCGGGGTCGACACGTCTGCAGCCACGTCAGGCAGTATCGCCTACCTTCCCGATGGTTCGGACGGTACCGCGACCATCCCACCCCCACCGGTTAACGTGACGGGGTGAATCTCGACGCGAACACCGAATCGGTCAGCGCGGCGATCGACACCGGCCTGCTGGCCGGCGCGGTCACGCTGGTGTGGCAGGACGGCGCGGTGCGGCAGGTCAACACGCTCGGCCACCGCGACGTGGAAGCCAAGCTGCCGATGGAGCGCGACACCGTCTTCCGTATCGCGTCGATGTCCAAGCCGATCACGGTCGCGGCGGCCATGACGCTGGTCGACGAGGGCCGGCTCGCCCTGACCGATCCCATCGCGAACTGGATTCCCGAACTCGCCAACCCGCGCGTGATGACGAGCCTCGACGGACCCTTGGACCGGTCCGTGCCCGCCCGGCGGCCCATCACCGTCGAGGATCTGATGACCCACCGTGGCGGTCTGGCCTACGGATTCACCGTGCCGCCGCCACTCGGCCGGGCCTACAACAAGCTGCAGTCGCTGCAGGATCCCGACCGCTGGCTGGCCGAGCTGGGACAGCTGCCGCTGGCGCACCAGCCCGGCGACGCGCTGACCTACAGCCAGTCGACCGACGTGCTGGGCTTCCTGCTGTCGCGCGTCGAGGGCAAGCCGCTGCCAGATGTGTTGGCGGAGCGCATCTTCAAACCGCTGAACATGGTCGACACCGGTTTTGCGGTGACGCATTCGGGCCGGCGGCGCGCGGCGACCATGTACCAGCTGGCCGCCGACGGGGACGCCCTGCGCCTGCAGCCCGGGAAGATGGGGCCACCGCAGGTGATGCCGCCGACGTTCTGCGCCGGTGGCGGCGGACTCTGGTCGACCGTCGACGACTACCTGACGTTCGCGCGGATGCTGCTGGCCGGCGGCGAGGTCGACGGAGTAAGGGTGCTGTCGGAGGAATCCGTGCGGTCCATGCGGACCGACCGGTTGACCGCCGAGCAGAAGTCGCAGAACTTCCTGGGTGCGCCGTTCTGGATCGGCCGCGGCTTCGGGCTGAACCTGTCGCTGGTCACCGACGAGGCCAAGGCGACGCCGTTCTTCGGTCCCGGCGGCCCCGGCACGTTCAGTTGGCCGGGCGCCTTCGGCACGTGGTGGCAGGCCGACCCGAACGCGAACCTGATCCTGATCTACCTGATCCAGAATCAGCCGGAGCTCAGCGTGGATGCCGCGGCAGCTGTCGCCGGCAATGCCTCGCAGGCCAAACTCCGTTCGGCGCGACCGAAATTCGTGAAGCGGACGTACCAGGCGCTGGGGCTGTAACTAGCCGGCCCGCGCTGCGGTGAGCCGCTGCATGTCTGCCATGCCCTGTTCCTGGGCGTCGTGCATCCAGGCCGGCAGCGGGGCCCGCAGCTCGGGCACCACCTCGTTTTCGAGCAACCCCTGCAGCGTGGCCTGCTTGCTGCTGCGGCCCGCCTGGTTGTCGAGTTCGTGTGCGCCCGAGGGCGATTCGTAGTCGTAGAGCTCGTAGTCGATCTTGCGGCTGTGGTCGGCTTCCATGCCGCCGGGCTGCCAGTACGCGTAGCGGCCGAGCTTCGCGTCGGGCGTCCGCACGGCGACGATGTGGCTGGGCGCCGACGTCGGAATCTCGGTGGGCACCGCGCCGCCGCCGAACATCTTCTGCACCGCAGGCGATTTCATCAGCGTCGCCATTTCCTCGACCGACATGTCGTCGGTCGCGTGGGCTACCCACCGACGGCCCGCTGCACCCGGGTCGGCCGCGATGGCGGCGATGTCGCCGCGCGCCTGCAGGTAGGCGTAACGGCTGTCGGAGCGCCAGCCGTTGCCGCCGGCCGCGATGGTGAGCAGCAGCGGTGCGATGTCGACGCTGGAGGTGAGCTGCCGCCGGCGCTCGCCGGGTTTGGGGGTCAGGTGACCGGCCGGGTCGTGGATGTACAGCGGCACCCGGATCGACTCCTCATAGATGGCCGCGCCCTTGCCGCGCAGGCCGTGCGAGCCGGCGTACTCGCCGTGGTCGGAGGTGAACACCACGACGGTGTCGCGCTCGACGTCGGGGCGGGACGCGAGAGTGTTCAGGACGCGGCCGATCTGGACGTCCACCTGCTGATGCAGCCACAGGTAGTTGTCGAGGCACCGGGCCCACTGCGCTGCCATGTCGGGACCCGAGTACGGCACCGGGCCGGTCATCAGCGGCGACATGAAGTTCATGTAGTCGATCTGCAGCTGCGGCTTGCCCCGCCGCCGCAGGTCGTCGGCGTTCTCGAAGTTGACGGGTGTGCCGGAGAACACCCGCGGAACATCGTCCGGCAGTGGGTTTCTCGGCCACCAGCAGATGTCGTGCGGGTTCACCAGCGACACCGTGGTGCACCACGGGCCACTGCCCGCGTGGTCGGCGAACCAGCCGTCGAACTGGTCGGCGATGGTGTGGTCGACCTGGAGCCCCTGGTTCGGGCCACCGTTGGGCGACGGGTACGTGCCGCCGGAGAAACCGTGAGCGTCAAGGCCGTCGGGGGTGGTGTCGGAGATGTGGCCCAGGTGCCACTTCCCCCACCACCAGGTCCGGTAGCCCTGGTCGCGGAGCATGGTGCCCCACGTCGGGAAGCGCGGCGCCAGGGTGGATTCGGTGGGGCCTTCCCCGGTGTACAGGCAACCCGTTTGATGCGAGTAGAGCCCGGTGGTCAGGACGCCGCGCGACGGCGTGCACATGTTGGATGCCGAGTAGTGGGACTCGAAGGACACGCTGCGCTGTCGCAGCCGGTCCAGGTTGGGTAGCAGTTCGCCGAGTTGTCTGGCATCGGGAAACCATTGGGGCGCCCGCATCTGGTCGACGATGATCACCAGGATGTTGGGTTTGCTTGCCGAGTGCTCGCGGCTGCCCCGCGACAGTAGCTGGTAGCCACCGACCCCCGCCGCGGCCGCCCCCGCTACTGCCGCCGTGCCTTTGAGAACTGTGCGCCGGTCGATGTCCGCCATGGGGCCAGCCTAGGAGTGAATGCTGTCAGTGCGCATAGGCTTTCGCCATGGTGCAACCGACCGTGTTGATCAGCGGCGCCGGGGTCGCCGGCCCCGCCTTGACGCATTGGCTGGCACGTAACGGCTACCGGGTGGTGATCGTCGAGGCGGCGCCGAGCATCCGCCCGGGCGGGCAGACAGTCGACCTGCGTGGCGCGGGCCGCGAGGTGGTCACGCGAATGGGCCTGCTGCCTGCGATGACCGAGCGGTGCCTGTTTCAGCGCGGCATCGCCTGGGTGCGCGCCGACGGTACCCGGCGTGCCGAGATGCCGGTCGAGGCGTTCGGCGGCAACGGGATTGTCTCCGCGCTCGAGATTCTGCGCGGTGACCTGACCGATGTGCTCTACCAGGCGACCCGCGACGTGGCCGAATACCGCTTCGGCACGCGGGTTTCCGTGCTCGAGGAAGACGAGTCGGGGGTGCGGGCCACGCTGACCGACGGCTCCGTGGTCGAGGCCGACCTGGTCGTCGGTGCCGACGGTCCGCATTCCGCGGTCCGGCAGTTGGCTTTCGGTCCGGAAGAGCGGTTCGTCCGGCGCCTCGGCGGCTACAACGCCTGGTTCACCGCACCGGACATGATCGGCCTGGACGGCTGGTTCCTGATGTTCCAGGCCGCCGGTGGGCTCAACGCCTCGCTGCGGCCGTCGCACGACACGACGACGGCCAAGGCCGGTCTGGCTTTCCGGTCCGAGCCGATCGACTACGACCGCCGTGACCTCGACGCGCAGCGCGCGCTACTGGCCGAGCGGCTCCGCGGTGCCGGCTGGTACTGCGATGAATTACTGAGTGCCGCAGCGCAATCCGACGATTTCTACTTCGACGATTTCGTGCAGGTCCACATGGACACCTGGTCAGTCGGCCGCGTCACGCTGTGCGGCGACGCCGGGTACTGCGCGTCGCCGCTGTCCGGTATGGGCACGAGCCTGGCGCTGGTCGGGGCGTACGTGCTGGCCGGTGAACTCGGCCCGGCAGCGGCATTCGACGCCGCCGGGATCGCGGCGGCATTGCGCCGCTACGAGGCGGTCATGCGGCCGTACGTCGACCGGTGTCAGGACCTGCCGGCCGGCCTCGACGGCTACGCGCCGCAGTCCGAACGTGACATCGCCATCGGGGCGGCGGTCATGAAGTGGGTGCAGCGGTGGCCGCTGCGGCCATGGGCCGCGCGCAAATGGTTCTCCACGGCCGAGTCGATCGACCTGCCGGACTATCGGTCGTGAGTCGGGGCGTGCCCGGTCCATTTGATGTAGGCGCGACGGAACTCCCGCGGGTCGGTGAACCCGACCTCGGCGGCGATGGCGTGGATGGGCATCGCGGTCTCACGGACCAGGTATCGCGCGCGTTCACTGCGCACCTTGTCGCGCAACGCGATGAACTGCTGCCCATCGGCGCTGAGGCGCCGCCGCAGGGTGCGTTCGGTGATGTTGAGCCGCTTGGCGACCTGGGCCATGGTCAGTGGATCGCGCACGCTCTCGCGCAGCATCGTCTCGACGGTCTGCACCACGTCGGTCGGCTGGTCGCCCTGGGTCACCATGTCACGGCAGGCGGCGACGGCGACGGCGTGCGTCGTCGGATCGGCGCGCGGTAGCCGCTGCGACCACAGCGGATCCGGGAACGCCAGCCGGTTGGCGTCGGCATTGAACAGGACCGGGCAGCCGAAAAACTCGCGGTACCGCTGCGCGTACACCGGCGGCGGGTAATTGACCTGGACGTACTCCGGTGTCTGCTGCGGCAGCTCGAGCACGGTCCGGACGGTGACGAGCACGCTGCAGAACAGCTCTTCACACAGGAACGGCAGCAGCTCGGGTTCCGGGGAACGCTCGTAGGCGCGCAGGGCGAAGGTGTCGCCGATCAGCTCGGCGCCGACGTCCATCAAGCTACCCGCGCTCTGGTGCAATTCCAGGCCGACTTGCATTGCCGCGCCGAGGTTTTCGGCCGATCGGATGGCCAGTCCGAGTACGCCGAAGGACACGAACATGTCGCGGGCCCCGACGTCGATGCCGAGGCCCCGGTCCGGCATGGCGCGTACCGCATGCCGCAGCACGAGCGCCGCCTGCCGGAACGACACCCGCGTTTCGGGCGAATTGAGCGTCGCGGCCGTCAGGCCGGCCGCGGCCAGCCACCGCTCCGTGGGCAGACCCGCGCGATCGGCGACGTCGACGACGTTGACGAGCACCGACGTCGGGATCAACGCCGCGCTGTGCCTGTCCACCCCACCTCCAACACGTGTCCGGATTTCCCCCCATTGTGGTCACCGATGCCCTCGTGCGCACCCATCGACATGCGATTAGCTCCCGATCCATGGTGTGGTCAATGCCGGTCGATCTGTCGAAGCCGCCTTCCGTCGAGGGGTCGTGGGCACGTCCGGAGATCTACTGGCCGGCATTGACCGCCGCCACCGCGCATCTGGAGACGCCGCTCGCGGCGATCGATCTCGCAGCGCTGCACCACAACGCGCACGACCTGCGCCGCCGCGCGGCAGGAACGCCGATCCGGGTGGCGTCCAAATCGGTCCGGTCACGCACGATCCTGGACGCCGTCACGGCGCTCGACGGCTACGCGGGGGTGCTGGCGTTCACATTGCCCGAAGCCCTGTGGCTGGCCGCAGGCGACGGCGAGCACCCACCGCACGACGACGTCGTCGTCGGCTACCCGACGGCCGACCGCGCCGCGATCGCCCGGCTGGCGTCGGCACCGGAGCTGGCGGCGCGGGTGACGCTCATGGTGGACTCCCTCGCCCAGCTCGACCTGGTGGACAGCGTCGCCGCGCCGTCGACGCGTCCGGCACTGCGCGTCTGCCTGGACCTGGACGCCTCGTGGCAGGCGCCGGTGCTCGGCCACGTCGGGGTGCGCCGCTCCCCCGTGCACACCGCGGCGCAGGCCCGCGCTCTTGCCGCTGCGATCGCCGGCCGCCCCGGCTTCACGCTGGTGGGCCTGATGTCCTACGAGGCCCAGATCGCCGGGGTCGGTGACGATGTCCGCGGCCAGGCCGCACGGTCCCAACTGATCCGCTGGATGCAGCGGCGCTCCAAGGATGAACTGCTCGAACGCCGCGGCCTCGCGGTGGCCGCAGTCCGGCAGGTGGCCGACCTCGAGTTCGTCAACGGCGGCGGAACCGGGTCCATGGAATTCACCGCCTCGGATCCGGCGGTCACCGAGATCGCGGCGGGCAGTGGCCTTTTCGGCCCGCACCTGTTCGACACCTACCAGGGCTTCACGCCGGCTCCGGCCGCGGCATTCGCGCTGTCCGTGGTGCGCAAACCCACGCCGCAGATCGCGACAGTGCTGGGCGGCGGCTGGATCGCCTCCGGACCACCGGCCCGGGACCGGGTGCCGCTACCGGTCTGGCCGCCGGGGCTGAGTCTGCTGTCCGCCGAGATGGCCGGCGAAGTGCAGACGCCCGTGACCGGAAAGGCTGCTGCCGCACTGAAAGTCGGTGACCGCGTGTGGTTCCGGCACTGCAAGGCCGGCGAGCTCAGCGAGCACGTCGACGCGTTCGCCATTGTCGATGCCGGCACGACCGTCGGCACGGCACTCACCTACCGAGGCGAAGGGAAGACGTTCCTGTGACCTGGACCAACTGGGGACGCTGCGAGACCGCCAACCCGACGGAAGTCCTGCGGCCCAACACGGTCGAGGCAGTGTGTGACGCCGTCACCCGCGCGACGGCGACCGGCCGGCTGATCAAGGTCGTCGGGTCCGGGCACAGCTTCACCGGCATCGCCGTCGCTCCCGACATCCAGCTGGATCTGGGCGCGCTGACCGGCGTCATCAGCGTCGACCGGGAGCGCAGGCAGGTCACCGTCGGCGGCGGCACTCCGCTGTGGCAACTGACGCAGCTACTGGCGCGGCACGGACTCGCGCTCGAGAACATGGGTGACATCGACCGCCAGACCATCTCGGGCGCCATCTCGACCGGCACCCATGGCACCGGTCTGGCCTTCGGCGGCCTGGCGACCCAGGTCGTCGGGCTGACCCTGGTGTCGGGCACCGGCGAGCTGGTCCGCATCGACGAGGAGCAGAGCAGCGAGTTGCTGCCGGCGGCGCGCGTCGGCCTGGGCGCACTGGGCATCATCGTCGAGGTGACGCTGCAGTGCGTCCCGAGCTTCGCGATCCACGCCATCGAACGCGTCGAACCGGTCGATGACGTCGTCGCGACATTCGACGAACGTTGCACGCACACAGACCATTTCGAGTTCTACTGGTTCCCGCACACCGATACCGCGTTCACCAAGGCCAATATCCGGCTGCCCGCCTACACCCCGCTGGAGTCCACCAACCGGGTGTCGCAATGGGTCGAGGAGGAACTGATCGAGAACGGCGTGCTGGGAGCGATCTGCGCCGTCGGCAGCGCGCTGCCGTCCACCGTGCCCACACTGAACCGCACCGTCACCCGGTTCCTGTCCGACCGTGAGCACACCCAGCGCTCCGACCGGGTCTTCACCTCGCCACGAAGGGTGCGGTTCCGCGAGATGGAGTACGCCGTCCCTTACGAGGCGGTCGGCGCCGCATTCGACGAGGTGCGCAGCCTGATCGCCCAACGGGGTTGGCGCATCGGCTTTCCCATCGAGGTCCGTGCCGCCGCCGACGACGAGAACTGGCTGTCCACCGCGTACGGCCGCCGCAGCGCGTACATCGCGGTGCACCGCTATGTGCGCGACAACCCGACGGAGTACTTCCGCGCGGTCGAGCAGATCATGCGCCGTTACGACGGGCGTCCGCACTGGGGCAAGATGCACAGCCGCACCGCGGCGGACCTGCGCGACACCTACCCGCGGTTCGACGACTTCCTCGCGGTGCGCGAAAAGCTCGACCCCAGAAGAACATTCACAAACGACTACCTGCACCGAGTACTCGGAGAATGAGGGCACGCATGACGACGATCCACGCCTTCGGCGATGACGCGCTCGGTGACCACGACGCCGTCGGCCTGGCCCGGTTGGTGCGGGACCGGCAGGTCAGCCCGGACGAACTGGCTGCCGCCGCCGGCGCCCGGGCGCAGCTGGTCGACCCCGAGCTGCGGGCGGTGGCATGCGAGCTGCCGCCGCGGCACGGCACCGACCGGGGTTCCCAGTTCTTCGGTGTCCCGACCTTCATCAAGGACAACACCGACGTCGCCGGCCTGCCGACCACGCACGGTTCGGAGGCGTTCACGGCCCGGCTTGCGAAGCGGGACGGCGCGTATGCGGCGCAGTTGCTCAGTACCGGGCTGACGCTGCTGGGCAAGACGCGGATGCCCGAATTCGGTTTCAACGCCACCACGGAGTACATGACGGAGCCGCCGGTCCGGAACCCCTGGAACACCGAATACTCCGTCGGCGCCTCGTCGGGCGGGTCGGCCGCCCTGGTCGCCGCGGGCGTCGTGCCCATCGCCCACGCCAACGACGGCGGCGGCTCCATCCGCATTCCCGCCGCCTGCGCGGGCCTGGTCGGGCTCAAGCCGAGCCGGGGCCGGCACCGCGACGGCGAGCAGGCCCGGCATCTGCCGATCAACATGATCTCCGAAGGCGTCCTGACCCGCAGCGTCCGCGACACCGCCGCGTTCGTCGCCGCGTGCGAGAACCATTGGCGTAATCCGAAACTCGCACCAATCGGCCGGGTGAGCGGGCCGGCGCAACGGACCCTGCGCGTCGGTGTGCTGTTCGACAGCGTCACCGGCGAGCCGGTCGACGACGCCACCCGCGCGGCCGTCGAAGATACCGCGGCGGTGCTGGAGGCCGCCGGTCATATCGTCGAGCCGATCACGCTGCCGGTCACCGCCCAGTTCGCCGACGACTTCGTCCAGTACTGGGCGCTGCTGGCCGATCTCGCGGTCGGTACCGGCCGCTTGATCCTCGACCGGTCGTTCGATGCGGCCAAGGCCGACGGCCTGAGCCTGGGGCTGCGCGCGCACCACCGGCGCCACCTGCACCGCACCCCAGGCGCGCTGCTGCGCCTACGGCGCGTCGCCCACCAGTACGCGCAGATGTTCGCTCGGCACGAAGTCGTGCTGTCGCCGGTGCTTTCGCACACCACGCCGCGGCTCGGCTACATCGCACCGACCGTCGACTTCCCCGAGCTGATCGACCGCCTGCGCCGGTATGTCGCCTACACGCCGCTCAACAACATCGCGGGTACACCGGCGATCTCGTTGCCGTTGCACCAGTCTCCCGACGGCCTACCGGTCGGCGTGCAACTGTCCGGCGCCTACGGCGACGAGCGCACGCTGCTCGAACTGGCCTTCCTCCTGGAAGCCGAGCGGCCGTTCGCGCGGATTCAGGAACCCGCCAGCACGTGCCGCGCGGCGTCACCGAGCGCGTGGCGGGCGTAGGCCCGCACGTCGGCGTCGCCGTCTTCCAGCGCGATACCGAGCGCGGTCCGCGCGGCCTCCTCGGAGTCGGCCCACCGCGTCAGGCTCAGCACCGCGGCCTTGCGCACGTCCAGGTGCGGGTCGTGCAGCGCCTGCGACAAGGGTTCGACGGCAACCTCCGGTGCCGCGCCCGACAGTGCCCGCACCGCACCCTGACGAATCTGCCACGCTGGCTCCCGAAGGGCGCGTTGCACTTCCGGCACGTCCTGCTCGGCACAGCCGACGGCGGCCAGCGCGGCGAGCGCCGCCGCCCGCACCAGCGGGTCACGGTCGGCCACCAGCTGCCGCACGGTGTCGGCACCCGACCGGAGCGTGGCCAGGCCGTTCCCGGCGGCGATCCGCACCTCGCGGTTGTCGTCGGCGGCGGCCGCGGCCACCCCGTCGACGTCATCGACGGAGACCAGCGCACGCACGGCCTCGATCCGCACGCGGTGATCCGAATCTGTCACGGCGGCACGGTAATCCGGGGCCGCCCCGACCCGGCGCGAGCTCAGCACGTACAGCGTCACAGCCCGCACCACCGGGTCGGCAGAGGTCAGGTACGGCGCGACCGCCGCGGGGTCGGGCAGCACCTCGACGAGTTCGCGCAGGGCATGGGCACTCTCCTCGCGCACCGCGCCGTCGGCGTCACCGAGCGCGGCGACCAGGTCCGGCTGGTAGCCGTCCGGCAGGTTCTCCACCAGCACGGCGACGGCAGCTCGCCGGACCCCCGCGTCGGCGTCCTGCAGGTATTCGGTGAGGTCGGAGAGCACCGGCTCTTCCAGCGCCACCACGGCAGCGATGCGCGGGGACGGCGGCGTCGCCGGTTCGGCCGGGCGCAGCCGCGAGCCCGCGGTCGCCGGTGCCTTGCCGCCGACCAGATCCGGCTGGTGCACATGCTGCACTGCGTGGTCCGACGGCAGGTGGTCCAGGTCGGGCACCGGCACGAAATACGGTGCCACCGGCCGTTTCAGGAACTCCATCTCACCGTCCTCGCCCTTACGCAGGTTCAGGTGATAGCGCCACTGCTCGTCGTCGCGCTCGGGGATGTCGGCACGATCGTGGTACAGACCCCACCGTGATTCGGTCCGGGTGAGCGACGACCGGGCCGCCATCTCGGCGCAGTCCCGGATGAACGACACCTCGACCGTCCGCATCAGTTCATGCGGGGTGCGGGCACCCATCTGCTCGATCTCCTCGGCCATCCGCTCGAACGTGCGGACCGCGATCGACAGCTTGGTGGCCGTCTTGGGCGGGGCCACATAGTCGTTGACGAAGCGGCGCAGCTTGTATTCGACCTGCGGCTGCGGCGGCCCGTCCGGATGCCGCAGGGGACGGTAGATAAGTTCGTGCGCCTCGGCCAGCTGGTCCTGCGGAAGGTCCACGGGCGCTTCGACATCGGCGAGCGTGGACGCGGCGTGTTCGCCGGCGAGGTCCCCGTAGACGAACGCGCCGATCATGTAATTGTGCGGGACGCACGCCATGTCGCCGGCCGCGTACAGCCCGGGCACGGTGGTGCGGGCATGCTCGTCGACCCAGACGCCGGACGCCGAATGCCCACTGCACAAACCGATCTCCGAGATGTGCATCTCGATGTCGTGAGTGCGGTAATCGTGGCCGCGGTTCGCGTGGAAGGTGCCGCGCGTCGGTCGCTCGGTGGTGTGCAGGATGTTCTCCATCGCGGTGATGGTCTCGTCCGGCAGGTGGGTGACCTTGAGGTAGATCGGGCCGCGCGCCGATTCGATCTCGCTCTTGACCTCGGCCATCATCTGGCCCGACCAGTAGTCCGAGTCGACGAACCGCTCCCCCAGCGCGTTCACCTGGTATCCGCCGAAGGGATTCGCGACGTAGGCACAGGCCGGGCCGTTGTAATCCTTGATCAACGGGTTCACCTGGAAGCACTCGATACCGGAGAGCTCGGCCCCCGCGTGATACGCCATGGAGTAGCCGTCGCCGGCGTTGGTCGGGTTCTCGTAGGTGCCGTAGAGGTACCCGGACGCGGGCAGGCCGAGCCGGCCGCTGGCCCCCGTCGCCAGAATGACGGCCTTGGCTGCCACCGTGACGAATTCGCCTGTGCGCGTGTTGAACGCGGCCGCGCCCACCGCCCGCCCGTTCGCGGTCAGGACACGCACCGGCATCAGCCGGTTCTCGATGCGCAGCTTCTCCCGGATCGACTTCTGCCGCATCACGCGGTACAGCGCCTTCTTGACGTCCTTGCCCTCGGGCATCGGCAGCACGTACGAGCCGGAGCGGTGCACGCGACGCACCGCGTACTCGCCGTGCTCGTCCTTCTCGAACTTCACGCCGTAGCGCTCGAGACGCTGCACCATGGCGAAACCGCGCGTCGCGGTCTGATAGATGGTGCGCTGGTTGACGATTCCGTCGTTGGCCCGGGTGATCTCGGCGACGTAGTCCTCCGGGGTGGCCTTGCCCGGGACGACGGCGTTGTTGACGCCGTCCATACCCATGGCCAGAGCACCGGAATGGCGCACGTGCGCCTTCTCCAGCAGCAGGACCTGGGCGCCGTTCTCGGCGGCGGTCAGGGCCGCCATGGTGCCGGCGGTGCCGCCGCCGATCACCAGGACGTCACAGTCGAGGCGGACGGCATCGGCGAGGTCTGGAATCTCCAGCGTGCTCATTGGTGTAGTGCTCCAAGGATTTCGGCCCGCAGTTCGGTGCGGGAGATTTCGGCGTCGCGGGGGCTGGGGACGTCCAGCAGCGCACGTAGCGGCTGGCCGGCGCGGCCGAGGACCGCCACCCGGTCACCCAGGGCGAGGGCTTCGTCGACGTCATGCGTGACGAACACGATGGTGGTCGGATGGGCCTGCCAGGTGTCGATCAGCAACGCCTGCATGGCATGTCGGGTCTTGGCGTCCAGGGCGCCGAAGGGCTCGTCCATCAGAACGGCCCGCGGCGCACCGGCCAGACCACGCGCCAGCTGGACCCGCTGGCGCATACCGCCGGACAGGCTCTTCGGCAGAAAATCGGCGAACCCGGTGAGCCCGACCTCGTCGATCCAGCGTTCGGCACGTTCGCGGCGCCCGGCGCGCGGCACCCCGCGCAGCTGCAGCGCCAGCTCGATGTTGGATCGCACTGTGCGCCACGGCAACAACGCGCTGTCCTGGAACACCATGCCGCGGTCCCGCGACGTGGTGGTCACCAGCTCACCGTCCGCCAGCACCCGCCCGGCGTCGGGCTTCAGCAGCCCGGCCAGCGCCCGCAGCACCGTCGACTTGCCGCAGCCCGACGGGCCGGTCAGCACCAGGATCTCCCCCGGCTGGACCGTCAGGCTCAACCCGTCCACCACCGGCTCGCCGGTGTAGGACAGCCGAATCCGATCCAACTCCAGCCGGAGACCCGCAGTGAGTACCGCAGTCATCGCGCATTCTCCTCACCGCGCGGCAACCAGCGGGTCAGTCGCCGGCCGATCAGTTCCACCGCAGCCGCCGTGCCGAAGCCCAGCGCGCCGATCGTGATGATGCCGACGAAGACGCTCGGGTAGTCCAGCACCGTGTACGCCTGCCAGGTGCGGTACCCGACGCCGAGCCGGCCGGAGATCATCTCCGCGGACACCACACAGATCCAGGCCACGCCCATACCGACCGACAGACCGCCGAACAGCCCGGGCAGGACACCCGGAAACAGGACCTGCCGCAACACATCCCAGCGACTGCCGCCGAGCGTCCGCACCGAGTCCTCCCACAGTGTCGGCAGCGCCCGCACGGCGTGCCGGGTGCTGACCATGATCGGGAAGAACGCCGCCAGGAACGTGATGAACACGATGCCGGCCTCGTCGGTCGGGAACAGCAGGATGGCGACCGGCACCAGCGCGATGGCCGGGATCGGCCGCGCCAACTCGGTCAGCGGCCCCACGATGTCGGCGAACAACCGCGACCGGCCCAGCGCGATACCGACGGCGGCGCCGATCACCGCCGCCAGCCCGAAGCCGCTGACGATCCGGATCACCGACTGCGTCAGGTCCAGCCAGTACTGCGTGGCGCCGAGGCGGTCGACGAATTTCGCGGCGATCTGGGTCACCGTCGGCAGGTTGTCGAAACGCAGCCAGAACCGGACGTGATTGGCCGTCAGCAGCTGCCAGATGCCCACGGCCGCAACGACCGACAGCGCCTTGACGAGGTAACTGCGCCACTTTGCGGATCCGCGCTGCCGCGGCAGGTCAGCCTCGACCGGCAGCACCGGTGCCGCCGACACCGCGGCTATCGCCGTCATGCCACACCCACCAGAGCCTGCTGGTAGGTCACCACCGACGAACCGGGATGGGCCGCCTGGTAGCGGCGGGCGCCGGCGTCGGTGTCGAACGGCACGAAGTCCGCGCCCTGCTGCACCCACACGGATTTGTCCGCCAGCCAACGGGTTCCGAGCTCGGCGTCCGGCACGTACGCGGCGCGGACCTTGGCGCCCTTGGCCTCCGCGGCCCGGATCGCCTTCAGCAGGCACGTCGGGTTGGCCGCCGGCTGTGTGCTGTCCGAACCGTCGAGCCACAGCTCACCGGCCAGCGCGGGGTTGTCGACCGGGATGTTGCACACCGGGTCGGTTCCGTGCACGACCGACGGATTCGCGGTGCGGGCAACCTCGGCGTTGTAGTCGCGCCCGCGCTCCGACAGCGCCTTGCGCAGCGGTCCGTCCTCGACGAACTTGGTGACGTCGAGGTCGGCGAAGTCACCGATCGACTTCAGGTACGGCACATCACCTTTCAGCGCGTCCACGAGCGACGGCTTGAGCGTGGTGTCGAACCGCGTGCCGCCGGGGCCGTTGTACAGGTACACGACTTCCTGCGGCAGGCCGCTGCCCTGCGCGACGATCTTCGCCGCCTCCAGCGGCTTGGTGTTGAGGAAATCGGTGGCATCGAGCTGTGCCTGCAGGAACGCATCGAGCACCTCGGGATGCGCTGCGGCGTAGGCCCGTCGCACGACGACGCCGTGCCAGGTCGGGTAGTTCAGCTCGGCGCCGTCGTACAGCAGCCGGGCCTTGTTCTGGAAGACCAGCAACCCCGGCCAGGCGACGAACTGCGAAAGCGCCTTGACCTGACCGGATTCCAGCGCCGACGCGCCGATCTGCGGCTGCTGGTTGAGTACCTCGACGCCGGTCTTCGGGTCGATGCCGATCTTCGACAGCGCCCGGACCAAGGTGCCGTGACCGGCCGAGCCGACACTGGCGGAGACCTTCTGTCCCGCCAGCTCGTTCAGTGACTGAACCGGTGAATCCGGGGACACCACAACCATGTTGAGCGCCCCGGTCGGGCTGGACCCGGTGGCCGCCACCAGTTCGGTCTTGGCACGTTCGTTGCTCTGGGTCTTCGATCCGTTGATCAGCATCGGGTAGTCACCCATCGAGCCGATGTCGATCTTCTCGGCGACCATCTGCGCGGTGATCGGCGCACCGGTGTCGTAGTCCTGCCATTCGACGTGGTACTTCCTGCCGGTCTTGGCGCCGATGTCATCGAGCCGATGCTCCAGGTAGCCCTGGGCGCGCAGCAGCGTTCCGGCGGTGACGGTGTTGATGGTCTTGGACTGGTAGCCGACAACCACGTTGACGGTGTTGTCGTCCTTGCCGGCCGAATCGACCGAGCAGCCGGTGGCGGCGAGGACGACGGTGGCGGCCAGGGCGGTAAGGCGTTTCATGGTGGTCCTTAACGGATGAGATAGGGCATGTTGACGGATACGGCGCCGGTTGGGCAGCGCGCAGCACACGGACCGCAGTACCAGCACTCGTCAACGTGCATGTACGCCTTGCCGTTGTCGGGGTTGATGGCCAGCGAGTCGAGCGGACAGACGTCGACGCACAGGGTGCAGCCCTCGATACACAGCGACTCGTCGATCGTGACCGGGACATCGGCTCGTTGGTTGTTGACCAGCGTCATGATTCACTCCGTAACAGGTTGCCGCGCATGGTGATTCGGTCACCACGCAGTCGGATGTATTCGAGGTCGACGGGACGCCCGTCGTCGAGGGTCGTGAGCCGTTCGAGCATCAGGATCGCGCCGCCCGCCGGGATGTCCAGCGTGGCCGCGGTGTGCGGGTCGGCCGAAACCGCTTCCAGCGCAATGTCGGCCGAGCCCAGCCGCTGTTCGGTGACCTGCTCGATCAACGCGAACACGTCGTTGGTCTCCAGCGAGTGCTCGAGGACGGCGGCACCGATATCGGGAACCAGGTACGTCAGATCCAGGCTCAGCGGCAGGTCGCCCAGATAGCGCAGCCGTTCGATGAACACCACGGGCTCACCGGGAGTCAGCTGCAGGCGGCGCGCGACCGCAGCGGGCGCCGGCAACCGCGTGGCGGCGCGGACCTCGTTGCGGACCTCGCCGTAGTCCTTGAAGGTCTCCTTCAGCCCGACCAGCGCGTGCAGGCCGTGATCGTATTTGCGCTGCGCCACGTGGGTGCCGACGCGTGGACCCCGGTCGATGAGCCCCTCGGCCTTGAGGATCGCCAGCGCCTCGCGCACGGTGTTGCGGGATACCGAGAACTCGGCCACCAGCTCGGCCTCACCGGGCAGGCCCGCCGCGTAGACGCCGTCGCGCACCTGATGGCGCAGCACGTCGGCCACCTGGCGGGCACGGTCGGCGCGCCGGCGTAGCGGGGTCGGATCGGTCGCCTGGGGCGAGCGAAGCGACGGGGAGGACTCGGGCATGCGGTTGAACCTAGGGACCCAGCGCCATCAGGTCTGCACCCTCAAATCGGGTGTCTCGACGGTACCCGCATTCCGCCGCCTCAATCCACACCTGACCTGCGGAAACCCTGAGTTCGCGGGCTATTGCGCCACCTCGAGAACGGCCGATAGTTCGAATCTCGATGAATTCAACAGCGTTCACCCGCGGCCACAACCTTCGACTCCGCGAAAGTGCGTGAGTTCAATCGTGATGACAATCCGCCGTGGTGATTGAACTCAGGGACCGCTGACCCCCGAAGAAGTACCTGCCTTCAATCAGAACGTCCAACAGTGTCTTGCGATTGAAACCAAGGACCTCTCCGCGCACTCGACGGGCCGCACAGTCAACACGCAGAACGCGGCCGCTAACTCCCCGCGGCCGACACCGTCACCGGAATCCCGTTGAGCGCGCCGTTGCCGGACGGCTCGTCGAGGAAGTCCGGCAGCGACAGGACGTTGGTGTTCACCCCGGGCGACGCGTTGGCGATCCCCAGCCGGGTGCCGGGCTGCCCGTGCCCCCAGCCGTGCGGCATGGACACCACGCCGGGCTTGATCGCGTCGGTCACCTCGACGGGTACGACGATCTTGCCTGCGCCAGAAGCGACTTCGGCGTTGTCGCCGTCCGCGATACCCCGCGCGGCCGCGTCACGGGCGTGC
Organism: Mycobacterium sp. SMC-18; assembly: GCF_045310895.1. Taxonomy (NCBI): domain Bacteria; kingdom Bacillati; phylum Actinomycetota; class Actinomycetes; order Mycobacteriales; family Mycobacteriaceae; genus Mycobacterium; species Mycobacterium sp. SMC-18. The sequence goes on along the minus strand of NZ_JBJIAL010000007.1, from coordinate 50,858 downwards.
ATGAGCAGCGTGCAGCGGTCGCGGCCCTTCATCAGCGCGCCGACGTTGTGCAGCCAGGAGTTGTTGGACCGCAGGTGGCGCCGGCTCACCAGCACCAACTCGTCGGCCGGGCGCTCCAGCCGCGCGGCGAGCCGGGGCAGGTCGTCGAGCAGGTACTGCGGGGCCACCCGGATCTTCTTGTCCGCGGTACCCAGCACCTCGGGCACGCGCGGCACCATGGGGCCGTAGTTGATGCCGTCGGGATGGGCCTTGAGCTTCTCGAGCGTCAGCCCGTCGGGATTCTCGCCGTACCAGTCGCCGAACGCGGCGGTCCGCAGCGTCAGGTCGAGCATGCGCTCGGGACCGCCGTGGTCGTACTTCTTGCGGATCTCGGCGCCGTCGAGTCCTTGCGTGAAGCACAGGTAGTCGAACCAGCCGTCGTCGAGCGCGGCGACGTCGACGTCTTCGGCCGGGGTGCCGGTGCACAGCCCGGTGAGCCGGATCAGGATCTCCCACTCCTCCGGCGCGTCGGGGTCCTCGCGGTGAAAAACCGGCGGCGAATACCGGGCGAAGCTGTTGATCGCCGCGCCCAGCAGCAGGTCCGCGGAGTGCGCCTGCTCGAGCGCCGAGGGGCCGGGCAGGATGACGTCGGCGTGCCGGGTGGTCTCGTTGAGCCACAGGTCCACCGAGATCATCGCGTCGAGCTGCGGCAGCGCCTCGTCGAGTTTGTCACCGCCCGGCGTCGACAGCACGGGGTTGCCCGCGACGGTGATGAGGGCCTTGAGCTGGCCCTCGCCCGGGGTGGTGATCTCTTCGAGCATGCACGAGACCGGGACCTGACCCAGCACTTCCTTGGCGCCACGGACCCGGGTCTGATAGCGGCCGAAGTTGGGCGCCCCGTCCTCGAGTCCCGGGATGGTCTGGCTGGTGACGGTCCAGGCGGTCGGCGTGGCGAACATCGCGCCGCCGGGGACGTCGAAGTGGCCGGTGACGATGTTGACGACGTCGATGAGCCAACTGGCGAGACTGCCGAATTCCTGGTTGCACGTACCGATGCGGCCGTACACGACGGCGCGGGGCGTGCCGGCCAGTTCGCGCGCCAGTCCCCTGATCCGCTCCGCGTCGATACCCGTTGCGGCAGAGACCCTTTCAGGCGACCAGTCGGCGACGGCCCGGCACAGCTCGGCCACCCCGTCGAGGTGCTGCTCGAGCTCGCCGAGGTTCACCAGATCTTCGTCGAACACGGTGTGGATGACGCCGAGCAGCAGCGCCGCATCGGTGCCCGGCGTGATGGGCAGCCACTCGTCGGCCTTGGCCGCGGTCTGGGTGCGCACCGGGTCGATCACGATCACCTTGCCGCGCTTACGGATTCCGCCGATGAGGCCCATGATGTCTGGGGCGGCCAGCAGCGAGCCCTGCGACGCCGCGGGGTTGGCGCCCATCACCACTAGCAGGTCGGTGCGTTCCAGGTCCGGGGTCGGGAACGCCCACCAGCTGCCGTACATCAGGTGCGACGACAGGTTCTTGGGCCATTGATCGATGGTGCCCGGCGAGTACGTGATCGGCATGCCGGACAAGCCGAGCAGGATCGCCGCGTACCGCGACAGCGAAAACGAGTGCGCCAGTGGGTTTCCGGTGTACGCGGAGACCGCCCCGATGCCGTGCTTTGCGATCACTGGCGCCAGCAGTTCGGTGCAGCGGCGGAACGCGGTGTCCCAGTCGACCTCGTGCCACTGCCCGTCGACCTTGATCATCGGGCGGCGGATCCGGTCGGGGTCTTCGTGCAACGCGCCGAGGGAAGCGCCCTTGGGGCAGATATGGCCCGCGCTCCACGCGTCGGCCTTGTTGGGCCGGACGCCGGCGACCTTGCCGTCCGACACCTGAATCTCCAAGCCGCACATGGCTTCGCACAGGCAGCAGGCGTGCAGGTGCAGACCGTCTTCGCCGACTCCGGCGATCATTCGTGGCTGGGTTCCCATCGTCCGACTGTAACGGCGTTACTGAGACGTGGGTCACGATTGCTCCCGATATCCGGGAGACGGGCTACAACGCGTGCGAAAGCTCCCGGCCGAACTGCAGCAGCCGCTGCATCTGGGCCAGGCCACCGTCATCGACGGACTTGGTGTACCGGAACGACTCGCAGAAGAAGTCGGTGTCGATGGCCGACTTCTGCCGGCTGCGGGTGATCAGCTGGGTGTACATCCGCAGTCGTACCTCGGCCAGGCGCCGCGTACCGTCGCCCAGCACCTCGAACTGCGTGGTCAGGATGTGGTCGGTGATGGTCGACAACAGGATGGTCCGCACCGAGGTGTCCAGCGTCCGGCGCAGGTGCTCGTCGTCGCCGCTCGCGTCGTCGTCGGCCCGCCACATGATGAGTCGCTCACCGTCGGTGAGGACGACCTCCTGCCACACGGCGTCGCCCCAGGACTCCTCGGACGCGCCGCGCGACATGATGAAGGACTTGATGGACCGGAAGTCGACCACCGACCGCAGCTGCTCGAGCGCCAGCTCCGGATCGCGCAGATAGACCTTCGCCGCATCGTCGACACTCGAGTACGGCGCCCAGTCCTGCGGCTCGTCCATGACTACTCGCCCCGGACCGCCGCGGCCGCCGCCCGAATCTGCGGCGTCACCAGCATCACCTGGCCGAGAACGCCGTTGACGAAGCCGGGCGACTCATCGGTGGAGAGCGACTTCGCCAGCTCGACGGCCTCGTCGACGGCGACCGGCTCCGGCACGTCCGTCGCGTGCAGCAGCTCCCACACCGCGACACGCAGGATCGCGCGGTCCACCGCGGGCAGCCGCTCCAGCGTCCAGCCCTGCAGGTGCGCCGAGATCAGGTCGTCGATGTGGGCGGCGTGCTCGGTGACGCCGTTGGCGACGGTCACCGTGTACGGGTTCAGCGCCGACACCTCGGGGTCGCTGTCGGCCAGGGTGTTGCGCAGCTTGGCGCCCTCGGCCGCAGTGATCCCGCGGGCCTCGGCCTCGAACAGCAGGTCGACGGCGCGCTTGCGCGCCTGGTGCCGGCCCTTGTCGGAGCGACGGTCAGGCATTGACCCGACTGATGTAGCTGCTGTCGCGGGTGTCGACCTTGAGCTTGTCACCGACGTTGATGAACAGCGGCACCTGGATCTCGGCGCCGGTCTCCAGGGTGGCCGGCTTGGTACCGGCGTTCGAGCGGTCGCCCTGCAGGCCCGGCTCGGTGTGCGCGACGACGACCTCGATGCTGACGGGCAGTTCCAGGTAGAGCGGCGCGCCGTTGTGGAACGCGATCTGCACCTGCAGGTTCTCCAGCAGGAAGCCGGCGGCGTCGCCGACGAGGGCCTCCGACAGCGGGTGCTGCTCGAAGTCCTCGGCATCCATGAAGACGAAGTCCGCGCCGTCGCGGTACAGGTAGGTGGCGTCACGACGGTCGACGGTCGCGGTCTCCACCTTCACACCGGCGTTGAAGGTCTTGTCGACGACCTTGCCCGACAGCACATTCTTGAGCTTGGTGCGCACGAAGGCCGGGCCCTTGCCGGGCTTAACGTGCTGGAACTCGATGATCTGCCACAGCTGGCCCTCGATGTTGAGGACGAGACCGTTCTTGAAGTCGGCGGTAGATGCCACGGTGGGTACTGCTCCTAGCTCTCTGTCATCAGAGGATGGCCAGTTCCTTGGGGAACCGGGTAAGCAACTCAGGTGTGTGTGTCGTATCGCCGCTGACGACGAGCGTGTCCTCGATCCGGACACCGCCCCGGCCGGGCAGGTAGACACCGGGCTCCACGGTGACCACGGAGCCAGCAAGCAGTGTACCGGCGGCGGCGGAGTTGATTCCCGGCGCTTCGTGAATCTGCAGACCGACGCCGTGCCCGAGCCCGTGGGAGAACTGCTCGCCGTACCCGGCATCGACGATGACCTGCCGCGATGCCCGGTCGACGGCCGACAGCGTCGTGCCCGGCGCCAGCGCTTCCCGGCCGGCCCGCTGCGACGTCGCGACCAGGTCGTAGATGTCGCGCTGCCACTGCGCCACCGGCGACAGCACGAAGGTGCGCGTCATGTCGGAGTGGTAGCCCTCGACCAGCGCGCCGAAATCGATCTTGACGAAGTCACCGGCCGCCAGCACGGCCTCGGTGGGCCGGTGGTGCGGTATCGCCGAGTTGGCGCCCGTCGCGACGATGGTCTCGAACGACGGGCCGTCGGCGCCGTGGTCGAGCATCCGCGCCTCGAGTTCGCGGCCGACCTCCTTCTCGGTGCGGCCGGCACGCAGCCCACCCGATTCGACGAGATCTTTCAGTGCCGCATCGGCGGCCTCACAGGCCAGCCGCAGGATCGCGATCTCACCGGCGTCCTTGACCTCGCGCAGTACTTCGACCATGCCGGGCGCCCGGACGAGTTCGAGGTCGTCGCCACCGACCCGCTGCAGCGCCGCGTGGGCGTCGACGGTCATGACGTGGCTCTCGAAGCCCAGCCGCTTGATGCCGGCCGCCGCCGCGGCGCGCACGAGCTGAGGCGCACACGCCCGCTCGATGAGGATCTGTGCGTCGGGGGCCTGCTGCGCCGCCTGCGTCCGGTACCGCCCGTCGGTGGCGAGGATGGGCGTCTCCCCTTCAGTGGGAATCAGCAGTGCCGCGTTCGAGCCGGTGAATCCGGACAGATAACGCACGTTGACCAGGTCGGTTATCAGGATCGCATCCAGCTCGGCGGCCGCCAGGTGGCGACGCAGCATGTGGCGCCGGTGGGAAATTGTCACGATATGTGACGCTACTCGCTACGCTGTCTGCTCATGAGTAAGTGGTTGCTGCGCGGAATCGTCTTTGCGGCGTTGATGGTGATCGTCCGATTGCTGCAAGGCGCAATGATCGGTGCCTGGGAAAAACAGTCGCTGATCATCAGCGTCACGCTCGTCGTGCTGTACATCCTCGCTGCCTTTGCCTGGGGCGTCCTCGACGGCCAGAGCGACGCGAAGGCGCAGCCGGACCCCGACCGCCGCGAGGACCTGGCGATGGCCTGGCTGGTCGGCGGTCTGTTCGCCGGCGTCGTCAGCGGCTTCTTCTCCTGGCTCATCGGCCAGTTCTACGACAACATCTACGTCGACGCCCTGGCCGCCGAGCTCACCACCTTCGCCGCGTTCACCGCACTGATCGTCTTCGTGGGCGGCATCTGCGGTGTCTCGCTCGGCCGCTACCTGGTCGACCGCAACGCCCCGCCGCCGCCGAAGCACGACCACGCCGGTGAGAGCGAGCGCGCCGACACCGACGTCTTCGCCGCGGTCGCTGTCGCGGTCCCCGTCGAGGGTCACGAAGGCGAGACCGAGGTCATCGAGACCAGGCCCAAGACCAACCCCGAGTCCTGAGCAGCCACGCAAAAAGGCCGCGGCCCGTCATCAGACGGGCCGCGATCTTTTTTGCCGAAAAGTTGTAAGACTTCCGCGGCGTAACTGCTCCTACCTGTGAGAGCGGCTCAACCGGAGCCGCAAATCCCAAACAGGAGCACATCATGAACCGCACGAAGTTCGTCACCGCCGCAGCTGCCCTGGCGATGATCGCCCTCGGAACCGGAACAGGAACCGCGCAGGCCGCGTCGTCGATCGATACGACAAGCGACGCGGCGGGCGTCACGGTCCACATCAACTCGACCGGAAGTGAAGGTCTGTGCTTCTACTCCGCGGAGCCGTGGTTCGGATGGAAGTCGGTCAAGCCCCTGCCGGTGTACAAGGTGCCGTTCCAGCTGCAGGCAAACCAGAGCCACAATCTGTGGTTCCCGGGCATCCAGACCGGCACGACGTGGAAAGCCAAGGTCGAATGCCCGGTCGGCGGCACCGACTATTTCAACCCCGTCTACTGAGCGCAGCTCAGTCTTTCGCCACCACCGAGTAGGCGGCCGCCAGCAGCGAGGGGTCCGGGCCTTCGAGGCGGCCCGGCTTGGCCAGGCCGTCGAGCACCACGAAGCGCAGCACGCCCGAACGGGTCTTCTTGTCCCCCGCCATCGATTCCAGCAGTTGCGGGAAGGCGTCGGCGTCGTAGCTGACCGGCAGGCCCAGCGCGGTGAGCACCCGGCGGTGGCGGTCCGCGGTGTCGTCGTCGAGGCGTCCGGCAAGCCGGCCGAGCTCGGCGGCGAACACCAGGCCCACCGACACGGCGGCGCCGTGCCGCCACTGGTAGCGCTCCCGGCGCTCGATGGCGTGCGCCAAAGTGTGGCCGTAGTTGAGGATTTCGCGCAGTGCCGATTCCTTCTCATCGGCGGCGACCACCTCGGCCTTGACGGCGATGGCACGGCGGATGAGTTCGGGCAGCACGGTGCCGGCCGGATCCAGCGCGGCCTCCGGATCGGCCTCGATCAGGTCCAGGATCACCGGGTCGGCGATGAAGCCGGCCTTCACGATCTCGGCCATGCCGGCGATGATCTCGTTGCGCGGCAACGATTCCAGCGTCGCGAGGTCGACCAGCACGGCCAGCGGCTGGTGGAAGGCGCCGACGAGGTTCTTGCCGGCGTCGGTGTTGATGCCGGTCTTGCCGCCGACGGCGGCGTCGACCATGCCGAGCAGCGTCGTGGGCACGTGCACGATGTCCACGCCGCGCAGCCAGGTGGCGGCGGCGAACCCCGCGACGTCGGTGGCCGCGCCGCCGCCGAGGCTGACGATGGCGTCCTTGCGGTCGATCCCGATGCGCCCCAGCACTTCCCAGATGAACCCGACAACGGGCAGTTCCTTGCCCGCCTCGGCGTCCGGGATTTCGATGCGGTGCGCGTCGATTCCGCCCGCCGCCAAGTAACTACGGATCGCCTCGGCGGTCTCGTTCAGCACCGGCTGGTGCAGGATGGCGACGCGGTGCCGGCCCTGCAGGACGCGGCCGAGGTCGCCGAGCAGACCGGTCCCGATGATCACCGGGTACGGCCGGTCGACGTTCACCTCGACGACGACGGGTTCAGTCATTGCGAGCCTTTCAATCGTTTCGCCAGTGCCGCAGGGCTCGGCGGGGCCTCGGTGGTCGGTCCGGGGTTCAGGACCGTGGGCAGCCGGCGCCACGCCGAGCGGCGGCGGCGCCGGGAGTGCTCGTCGCAGCGCGGCTGCTCGAGCCGGTGCACGATGTGGCGGACCACCGCACCGGGATTGCGTCGGTTGGTGTTCACGCGGAGGGTGGCGACCTGCCGGAACAGCGGCACGCGCTGCGCCATCAGCTCGCGGTATTTGGCGCCCGGGTCGTCGCCGGCGAGCAGCGGGCGTCCGCCGCCCGCGGTGCGCCGAACGCCTTCTGCCGCACTGATTTCCAGGTAGACGACGGTATGGCCGACGAGCGCTTCCCGCACCTCCGGGGTCGTCACCGCGCCACCGCCGAGCGACACGACGCCGTCGTGTTCGGCGAGCGCGTCGCGGATCACGTCGGCTTCGATCTTGCGGAACACCGGTTCACCTTCGGCGAAGATGTCGGCGATGCTGCGACCGGTGGTCTCGACGATCTTGGCGTCGGTGTCGAGCATCGGCACCTGCAGCGCCTTCGCCAACCGTCGACCGATCGTCGACTTGCCCGAACCGGGCATGCCGACCAGTACAGCCTTGGGCGCCATCGGGTTATCCGGACATCTGCGGTTCGCGCTCATGCACCGCACGCAGGTAGTTCTCGACGTTGGCGCGGGTCTCGGCCAGCGAGTCGCCGCCGAACTTGTCCAGCGCGGCCCGGGCCAGCACCAGTGCCACCATGGCCTCGACGACCACACCGGCCGCGGGCACGGCGCACACGTCGGAACGCTGGTGGATGGCGACGGCCTCTTCGCCGGTGGCCATGTCGACGGTCGCGAGCGCGCGTGGCACGGTCGAGATCGGCTTCATCGCGGCGCGGACCCGCAGCGGCTGGCCGTTGGTCATGCCGCCTTCCAGACCGCCGGCGCGGTTGGTGGAGCGGGTGATGCCGTCGGCGCCCGGGTAGATCTCGTCGTGTGCGACGCTGCCGCGGCGCCGTGCGGTCTCGAAGCCGTCACCGATCTCGACGCCCTTGATGGCCTGGATGCCCATGACGGCGGCGGCCAGCTGGCTGTCCAGCCGGTTGTCACCGCTGATGAACGAGCCGAGGCCGACGGGCAGTCCGCTGACCACCACCTCGACGACACCGCCGAGGGTGTCGCCGTCCTTCTTGGCGGCCTCGATCTCGGCGATCATGGCTTCCTCGGCGGTCTTGTCGAAGGCACGCACCGGGCTGTCATCGATGGCCTCCAGATCCTCGGGCTGCGGGACCGGGCCGTCGTAGGGCTTCGATGCGCCGATGGAGATGACGTGCGAGACGACGTCCACGCCGAGGGCCTGCTTCAGGAACGCGCGGGCGACGGTGCCGGCCGCGACGCGGGCCGCGGTCTCGCGGGCACTGGCGCGCTCGAGCACCGGGCGGGCGTCGTCGAAGCCGTACTTGAGCATGCCGGCGTAGTCGGCGTGCCCGGGCCGGGGCCGGGTGAGCGGCTCGTTACGCGCGGTGTTGGCCAGCGCCTCCGGGTCGACCGGGTCGGAGGCCATGACGGTCTCCCACTTGGGCCACTCGGTGTTGCCGATCTGGATGGCGATCGGGCCGCCGAGCGTCTGGCCGTGCCGAACGCCGCCGAGCAGCGTGACTTCGTCCTTTTCGAACTTCATCCGGGCACCGCGGCCATAGCCGAGACGACGCCGCTGCAACTGCGTGGCGATGTCGTCCGAGGTCACCGAGAGACCGGCCACCATGCCTTCGAGCATGGCCACCAGGGCACGACCGTGGGATTCACCTGCTGTGGTCCATCGCAACACGTGTCCCATTGTCCCATGAGGGGGTTTACCGGCTGAAATCCGTCAGCCCAGGCTGCATTGCAGCAGCACGGTGTCGATGTCGCGGCCGTGTTTGTGCCCGACCTGCCGCAGTCGGCCGGCCTCGTCGAAACCCACCTTCTTGTGCAGTGCGACGGACGACGGGTCGCCGCTGTCGGCGATCACCGCGATGACCTCACGCACGCCGGCGGCGCGGGCGGCGTCCAGCAGCGCGCCGAGGAGTTCCTTGCCGGCACCCTGTCCGGTGGCCCACGGCGCCAGGTAGATCGAGTCCTCCACCGTGCCCTGATAGGCCGGCCGGGATTTCCAGGGCAAGCAGTACGCGTACCCCGCGACCTTGCCCTCGCGCTCGACGACGAGGAACGGCAGCCCGGCGGCGAAGACCTTGGCGAACCGCGCCTGCCACTCCTCGGCCGTGGGCGGCTCGAGCTCGAACGACGCCACGCTGTTGCGTACGTAATGCGCGTAGATGTCGGCGATCGCGGGCAGGTCGGCGGTGGTGGCGGTGCGGGTGGTCATGGTGAGGCAAAGGTACCGAGCGCGACGGCCGCGGCGCTCGCCAGGCACATCGACGGTCCGTGTGGCACGGTGCGTCCGGCTCGCCGCACGAGGATCAGCGCCGCGTACCCCGCGGTCAGCAGCGGCGCCCCGATCGCGGCGAGCACCCACACGCCGGCGCCGCACATGCCGGTCAATGCGCCGAGGCCGAGTGCGAGTTTGACGTCGCCGCCGCCCATCGCCCGTGGGCTGAGCAGGTGGATCAGGAGGTAGAGCGCGAACAAAGCCGCGGCCCCCAACGCCGCGGCAGTCCCCTTGCCCGTGATCACGCCGGCCGCGACGATCACCGCGGCGCCCGGCAGCGTCAGCCAGTTCGGCAGCCGTCGCTCGCGGAGGTCATAGGCACACAACGCGATCATCCAGGCACCAATAGCCAAGCCCGCCCCCATCTTTCGAGGCTAAGGGCGTTGCGCAGGGCGTCCCGACACGAATGTTCCACAGGGTGCCGGCCAGGGAAGTACCACGTCGATTGCACTCACGGACTTCTTGGGCCCCAATTTTCGGCTCTACCAGCCGAGCCGCGCACAAAACTGGATTCAGGACGCCGCGAGCGCCGCCGCCATCACCTCGCGGGGCGCGGGCATCCCGGTGAACTGCTCCACCTGGGCGTAGGCCTGGTTCAGCAGCATCTGCAGGCCGCTGACCACCCGGCCACCGGCCGCGGAAACGGCGGCGGCCAGCGGCGTCGGCCACGGGTCGTAGATGGCGTCGAGCAGCACGGCGGTGTCGGCCACGGTCCCGGAGATCTCACCCGCCACCGCGGCAGGCAGTGTATTGACCACCACGCCAAGGGAATTCAGCTTCTCGCCGAGGGCTACCCAGCGCGTCGCGACGCCCAGCCGCTCCCCCAGCTCCACGAGTGCCCCGGCCTTGTCGGCATTGCGGGCAACGATCGCCAGGTCCCGCACACCGAGTTCGGCCAAGGCCACGACGGCCGCGGGCGCGGTGCCGCCGGAGCCCAGCACCGCCGCCGCTCCGGATACCTCGCCCAGGGCGCCGACGACGCCGTCGACGTCGGTGTTGTCGGCGCGCCAGCCGCCGTCGATCCGTACCAGGGTGTTGGCCGAGCCGACGAGCTCAGCGCGCGGCGTGCGTTCGGTCGCGAAGCGCAGCGCCGCGAACTTGCCGGGCATCGTGACCGAGACCCCGACCCATTCCGGGCCGAAACCGCCCACCAGGCCGGGCAATTGTTCCTCGGTGCACTCGATGCGGTCGTAGGTCCAGTCGGTGAGCCCGAGCTCCCGGTAGGCCGCCAGGTGCAGCTGCGGGGACCGCGAATGCGCGATGGGCGAACCCAGAACCGCGGCTCTCATCGCGCACTGTCGAGCACGCCGTTGCGTTTGGCGAGCTCGATGCTGGCGAGGTGCTGCTGGTAGTCGCGGGTGAAGACCGTGGTGCCCTGCAGGTCGATGGTCACGAAGTACAGCCAGTCCCCCGGCGCCGGGTCCTGCGCCGCGACGACGGCGGGCTGGCCGGGCGAGCAGATCGGCGTGACCGGAAGTCCTTCGCGCGCATAGGTGTTCCATGGCGTCGGCTGTTCGCGGTCGGCGTCGGTGGTGGCCACTTCCTGCCGGTCCAGCGGGTAGTTCACCGTCGAGTCGAACTGCAGCCTGCGATGGTCTGGGGTCGCCAGCCGGTTGTAGATGACGCGGGCCACCTTGGCGAAGTCCTGCGGGTTGGACTCGCGCTGCACCAGCGATGCCACGATGAGGATCTGGTACGGGTTCAGGTTGGCGGCGGCGCCGGCATCGAGCAGGCCACCCTTTTCGTACTGGTGACCGCTTGCGCTGATCAGGCTCGCCAGAATCGACGTCGGCGTGCCGGCCGGGTCGACGTTCCAGGTGCCGGGCGCGATGAGGCCCTCGAGCCTGCGGTGGTCGGGGCCCAGCGACTTCACCGGTCCGGCCGCCCAGCTCGGCACGAGCAACGCCGAGATGTCGGCGGCACCGGCGGCCTTCTTCAGCTCGTCGGCGGACACGCACTTGCGCTTGCCGTCCAGGTCGACGCAGGAAGCCGCCGAGATCAGGCTGAAGATGCCCTGGTTGATCTTGTTGGTCTTGACGTCGGTGGTGTCGTCGAGTTGGCGGCCCTCCGGGATCACCAGGCGGCCCACCCGATTGTTCTTCTCGGTGAGCCGGGACACCGCGTTGGCGGCCGAGATCTCGGTGCGCAGCTTGTAGAACCCGGGCTGAATCTCGGTCATCGCCTTGTTGCCCTCGGCGGCCAGGACGAACGTCTTCACGTTCGCCACGACGCCGTGATCGAACAGGGTCTGCCCGATCGCGGTGGTCGAGTCGCCCTGATGCACCTCGACGACGAGGTCGTTGTTGCCGTCACCGGAGTAGTCGTTGCCCGAGCCGAAGATGCCGTGCCACAGCCGGGAGCCGAGGAACACCGCGCTGACCACGACGACGATGAACACCGTCAACGCCACCATGCTGCGGCGCCGGCGGCGCTTGCGGTTGCGCTCGGCGCGGACCCGCTCGGCCCGGCTCATGCCGCGGCGCGGCCGGCCCACCGATTCGGGCTTGATGCGGGTGCTGCTGCCCCACTCGTCGTCGTCGCCCGGGGCGTCCGGGCGCATGTCCTCGGCCGGAGTCATTCGCCGACCTCGCGCTCTGCGGCGGCCAGCACCGAGCGGCGCATGTCCAGCCAGTTCTGCAGGATGCCGACGGCGGCCACCTGATCGATCATCTGACGTTGCCCCTTCGCACGCACCCCGGCCTCCCGCAGCGAGCGCTGCGCGGTGACCGTCGTCAGCCGTTCGTCGGCCATCCGTACCGGAGTCGGGGCCACCCGCACCGCCAGGGCGTCGGCCACCTCGATCGCGTCCCGCGCCGAGCTGCTCGCCCGGTCCTTCAGTGTGCGCGGCAGCCCGACGACGATCTCGACCGCCTCCTGCTCACCGGCCAGCTTCACCAGCCGGCCCAGGTGCTTGTCGGTCTTGTCGCGACGCACCGTCTCCAGCGGCGTCGCGAGGATGCCGTCGGGGTCGCACACCGCGACACCGATCCGCACCGTGCCGACGTCGATGCCCAGCCGGCGGCCGCGACCGGGGTCGTCGGCGCCGGGGCGGTCGGGCATGCGGTCGGTATCAGCCAAAGCTAGCTCCGGCCCAGTTCAGCGCGTAGCGCGGCCAGACCCGCGTCGATACCCGCTGCCCCCTTACCGGAACCCTGTGCCAGATCGGCCTTTCCACCACCACGGCCACCGACGGCGGCGCCCAGCTGCTGCACCAGTTCGTTGGCCTTGAACCCGAGGTCCTGCGCGGCGGCGTTGACGGCCACCACGTACGGCACCGACTCGCCCGAGTCGGCGATCAGCGCGATCACCGCGGGCTCCGAGCCGAGCTTGCCCTTGATGTCGCCGACCAGGGTGCGCAGGTCACCACCGGAGATGCCGCCGGCCATCCGCTGGGCGACGACGCGGACCTTGCCGATGACCTCGGCACCGGCCGCGGCGTCGGCGGCGGCCGCCTTGGCACCGGCCAGGCGGACCTTGTCGAGTTCCTTCTCGGCGGCCTTGAGCTTCTCGACCAGGGTGGCGACGCGGGCGGGCACCTCTTCCGAGGGCACCTTCAGCGACGCGGCCAGGCCGGCCATCAGCGCACGTTCCTTGGCGAGGTGCCGGAACGACTCGAGCCCGACATAGGCCTCGACACGACGCACACCCGAACCCACCGACGACTCACCGAGGATCGTCACCGGGCCGATCTGCGCCGAGCGCTCGACGTGCGTACCACCGCACAGCTCCAGCGAGAACGGGCCGCCGATCTCGACGACGCGGACCTCGTCCGGGTAGGACTCGCCGAACATCGCCATGGCGCCCATCGCCTTGGCCTTCTCCAGCTTCTCGTGGAAGGTGTGCACCTCGAAGTCGGCCTGCACGGCCTCGTTGGTGACTTCCTCCACTTCGGTGCGCTGTGCGTCGCTCAACGCGCCCTGGTAGTTGAAGTCGAAGCGCAGGTAGCCCGGCCGGTTCAGCGAACCAGCCTGAACGGCGCCCGGGCCCAGCACCTGTCGCAGCGCGGCGTGCACCATGTGCGTGCCGGAGTGGCCCTGCGTGGCACCGCGGCGCCAGGTCGGGTCGACGGCGGCGGTGACGGTGTCGCCTTCGACGAACTCGCCGGACTCGACGTTGACGGTGTGCACCCACAGCGATTTGGCGATCTTCTGCACATCAGTGACCGCGGCCTTGGCGGTGGCCGACGACCCGGTGCCGGTGATCGTTCCGGTGTCGGCGATCTGGCCACCCGATTCGGCGTACAGCGGCGTCCGGTCCAGCACGAGCTCGACGCGATCCGAGCCCTCACTGCCGTGCGTCACCACCGGCACCCGCTTGCCGTCCACGAAGATGCCGAGAATCCGTGCCTCGGAGGTCAATTCGTCGAAACCGGTGAACTCGGTGGGGCCGGCGTCGACCAGGTCGCGGTAGGCGGACAGGTCGGCGTGCGCGTGCTTGCGGGCAGCGGCGTCGGCCTTGGCGCGGGCGCGCTGCTCGGCCATCAGGCCCCGGAAGCCCTCTTCGTCGACGGTCAGGCCGGCTTCGGCCGCCATCTCCAGCGTCAGCTCGACCGGGAAACCGTAGGTGTCGTGCAGCGTGAAGGCGTCACTACCGGAGACGACGGTCTTGCCGGCGGCCTTGGTGGCGGCCGCCGCGTCCTCGAACAGCCGCGAACCCGACGCGAGGGTGCGGTTGAAGGCGGTCTCCTCGGCTACCGCGATGCGGTTGATGCGCTCGAAGTCGGTGACCAGCTCCGGGTACGACGGACCCATCGTGTCGCGCACGGTGGCCATCAGGTCGCTCATGATCGGCTGCTCGACACCGAGCAGCTTGGCGGCGCGGATGATGCGGCGCAGCAGGCGGCGCAGCACGTAGCCGCGGCCCTCGTTACCCGGGGTGACGCCGTCGCCGATGATGATCGCGGCGGTGCGGCTGTGGTCGGCGATGACGCGGTAGCGCACATCGTCGGCGTGGTTGCCCACGCCGTAGTGGCGCGGCGCCACCGAGGCGACCATGTCGATCACCGGGCGGACCAGGTCGGTCTCGTAGACGTTGTCGACACCCTGCAGCAGGCAGGCGATGCGCTCGACACCCATGCCGGTGTCGATGTTCTGGCGCGGCAGCGGGCCGAGGATTTCGAAGTCGGTCTTGCTGGTGCCCTCGCCGCGCTCGTTCTCCATGAACACGAGATTCCAGATCTCGATGTAGCGGTCCTCGTTGGCCTCGGGACCACCGTCGATGCCGTACTCGGGGCCGCGGTCGTAGTAGATCTCCGAACACGGGCCGCAGGGCCCCGGGATACCCATGGACCAGTAGTTGTCGGCCTTGCCGCGGCGCTGGATGCGCTCGGGCGGCAGACCGGCGATCTCCTCCCACAGCCCGATGGCCTCGTCGTCATCGAGATAGACGGTGGCCCAGAGCTTTTCGGGATCGAAGCCGTAGCCGCCCTCGGACACCGGGTTGGTCAGCAGGTCCCAGGCGAGCGCGATGGCGCCACGCTTGAAGTAGTCGCCGAACGAGAAGTTGCCGGCCATCTGGAAGAACGTGTTGTGCCGGGTGGTGATGCCGACCTCGTCGATGTCCGGTGTGCGGATGCACTTCTGGACGCTGGTTGCCTTGTCATACGACGGGGTGCGGTCGCCCAGGAAATACGGCACGAACTGCACCATGCCGGCGTTGACGAACAACAGGTTCGGATCGTCCAGGATCACCGATGCGCTCGGCACCTCGGTGTGGCCCGCTTTCACGAAATGATCGAGGAATCGTTTCCTGATCTCGTGTGTCTGCACGTGCTGTTGTCCTTCTGTTGTCCGTCTGGGGACCGGGTAGTTGCCCGGATAACAGTACCGGTCGGCCTTGTGCGCAGCGCCGCCGCGGCGGACAGTTGTGTCTATCCGGTGGCGCCACCGGAGCGCCGCCCTGAACAAAGAGGGGGTGGACCGTGTTCGCACGTTCTACCACGATGATGGCGAGCCCTGACCAGATCGATGACGGCATTGCCTATATCCGCGACGAGGTCATGCCCGTGCTGCAGGAACTTCCCGGTTCCATCGGCCTGTCTCTGCTGGTCGACCGGGAATCCGGCCGGTGCATCGCCACCAGCGCGTGGGAGTCCGAGGACGCCCTGCATTACAGCGCCGGCGAGGGCCGCCGGCTCCGCAATCTCGCCGCCGAACGCTTCGGTGGCGGCGCCCCGCTGGTCGAGGAGTGGGAGATCGCCGTTCTGCACCGTGAGCACGGTAACGGCGCGTGTGTGCGGGCCACCTGGCTCACCGTGCCGCCGGATCTCATGGAGGCCGGCATCGACTACTACCGCGACACCGTGCTGCGGCAGATCGAGCACCTGCCGGGGTTCTGCAGCGCCAGCCTGCTCGTCGACCGCGGTTCGGGCCGTGCGGTGTCGTCGGCGTCCTTCCGCACCCGCGAGTTGATGGCGGACTACTGGCAGCAGGCCACGGCACTGAAGGTCGAATCGGTGCAGGCCGCCGGGGCGTCGGAGATCGCCGACTGCGCATTCGATCTCGCGATCGCCCACCTGCGGGTACCCGAACTGGTCTAGCGCTTGCGCCGGATGATGGCGCGCAGCTTCTCCAACCGGCCGCCGATCTCGCGTTCCGCCCCGTACGCGGTGGGCCGGTAGTAGTCGACCCCGACCAGCTCATCGGGTGGATACTGTTGCGCCGCAACACCACCCGGGTGGTCGTGGGCGTACTTGTAGCCCTGGGCGTGGCCGAGTGCGGCGGCACCGGCGTAGTGCCCGTCGCGCAGATGCGCGGGCACCATGCCGGCCTTGCCGGCCTTGATGTCGGCCATCGCCGCGCCGAGGGCGACGGTCACCGCGTTGGATTTCGGCGCCGTCGCCAGGTGCACCGTCGCGTGGGCCAGGGTCAGTTGGGCCTCCGGTAGCCCGATGAGCTGCACGGTCTGCGCGGCGGCGACGGCGATCGGCAGGGCCGTCGGATCGGCGATGCCGATGTCCTCGCTGGCCAGGATCATCAGCCGGCGAGCGATGAAGCGCGGGTCCTCCCCCGCGGTCAGCATCCGCGCCAGGTAGTGCAGCGCGGCGTCGACGTCCGAGCCGCGCACCGATTTGATGAACGCGCTGACGACGTCGTAGTGCTGGTCCCCGTCGCGGTCGTAGCGCACGGCAGCCTTGTCGAGGGACTGCTCGATGACTTCAATGGACACCGGCCCGTCTCCGGCCGTCTCGGCGGCGACCTCGAGCGCCGTCAGCGCCCGCCGCGCATCACCCGCCGACAGCGTCACGAGCAGCTCGACGGCGTTGTCGTCGACCTCGACGGCACCGCCCAGACCGCGCGGATCGGTGATCGCCCGCTGCACGACGGTCCGGACGGCGTCGGCCGTGAGCGGTTGCAGCTGCAGGATCAGCGAGCGCGACAGCAGTGGGGCCACCACCGAGAACGACGGATTCTCGGTGGTCGCCGCCACCAGCAGCACGACCCGGTTCTCGACGGCCGCCAGCAGGGCGTCCTGCTGCGTCTTGGAGAAGCGGTGCACCTCGTCGATGAACAGCACGGTCTGACGGCCGTGAATCGCGCCTCGACGTGCTTCTTCTATCACCGCGCGGACGTCCTTGACGCCGGCCGACAGCGCCGACAGCGCCTCGAACCGGCGGCCGGTGGCCCCCGAGATCAGCGACGCCAGGGTGGTCTTGCCGGTGCCGGGCGGCCCGTAGAGGATGACGCTGGCCGCGCCCGAGCCCTCGACGAGGCGGCGGAGGGGCGAACCCGGCTTGAGCAGGTGATCCTGGCCGACGACCTCGTCGAGGCCGGCGGGCCGCATCCGCACCGCCAATGGTGCCTGGGTGGGGGCGGCGGACGATACGTCGGGTTCGCCCCCTACGTCGAACAGCCCATCAGACACGGTTCAGGCTTACCACGCCGCACCGACCGGCGGTTCAGTCGGCAGGTGCGGTCACGAAGTCGATGAGTTCCTCGACCCGTCCGATCAGCGCGGGTTCGAGGTCGTTCCAGTCCCGCACCCGGCCCCGGATGCGCTGCCACGCGTGGGCGATGTCGGCCTGGTCGGCGTGCGGCCAGCCGAGCGCGTCGCACACGCCGTGCTTCCATTCGATGCCGCGCGGGATGACGGGCCACGCCTCACGCCCGATGCGGGCGGGTTTGACGGCCTCCCAGATGTCGATGAACGGGTGGCCCACGACCAGCGTGTGCTCGCCACCCGGACCACGGCGCACCTGTTCGGCGATCCGGGCCTCCTTCGAGCCCGACACCAGGTGGTCGACGAGCACGCCGAGCCGGCGGCCCGGTCCCGGCCGGAACTCGCGCACGATGGCGGCCAGGTCGTCGACACCGCCGAGGTATTCGACGACCACGCCCTCGACCCGCAGATCGTGTCCCCACACCTGCTCGACCAGTTCGGCGTCGTGGCGGCCCTCCACGTAGATGCGGCTGGCCAGCGCGGTGCGGGCCCGATGTCCTTGCACGGCAACCGAACCCGAGGCCGTGCGGGTGGGCGCGGCCGGCGCGGTGCGCTTGGGCGCGGTGAGGATGACGGGATTGCCGTCGACCAGATAGCCCGGGCCGATGGGGAACGGCTTGCGGTAGCCGTCGAAGTCCTCGAGGACCATGCGGCCGTACTCGACCGAGATCACGGCGCCCACGAAGCCGGTCGTGGCGCACTCCACCACGAGCCCCTTCTCGGCGGGTTGCTCGGTCGAACGCTTTCTGGCGTTCGGGTTGCGGGCCAGTACATCGGATCCGTATCGGTCGCTCACGGCACCGATCCTAGGAACGATCGCGGGCCAGATCCGGTTGCGCCACCCGTGTTTTCGTCACAGACCGGTTACGGGGCCTTCTCGACCTTGATGTCACAGGTGATGCGCTCACCGTCGACTTTCACGATCTTCATGTGCGCGACGTACTGGACCTTGCGAGGACCGGTGAAGTGACAGTCGAACTGGGCGCCCTTGGTGGCCTCCACGTCGGACGGACACTTCACATCGGTGGGGGTGAACTTGTTCTGATCCGACACCAGCTTGACGACCTGCTTGGCGGCGTCGTCCGACTTGACCGTGGTCTTTGAGCTACACGCAGCCGGCGACAGGGCCACCAGACCCATTAGCACCGCTGCCCCCACCCGTACGCGCATCATGGGCGCGATCGTGTCCTATCGCCGTGGGCCGAGTCAACGCGCCGCGCGGGAGGCACCGGCGTCGTCGACCGCCGTGTGGATGAACCGCATCTTCTCGAGCACCGCGGCCGGCAGCACGAACGGGTACAGATCGTCCTTGCCCATCGACCGGTTGACCATGTTCAACGCCCAGGCCAGCGGTAGCCAGAGCTCGATGAGGGTGTCAAATCCGCTGGGGCCCAGCACCCGCCGTTCGAAGGTGGCACCGGCGGGCGCGAAGCCGAAGGCCGCCGCGGTGTCGAGTGCGTCCCGGATGTGCAGATAGTGCGCGAACGTCTCGGCCCAGTCCTCGGCCGGATGCATCGTCGCGTAGGAGGACACGTACTGCTCCTCCCACCCGGCGGGCGCACCGTCGCGGTAGTGCCGGTCCAGCGCCGCCTGGTAGTCGGCGTCGGGGTCCCCGAACAATTCGGTGAACCGCGCGACGGCATCGGGCGACGGCTGCACCAGCCGGTAGAAGTAGTAGTGCCCGATCTCGTGGCGGAAGTGGCCCAGCAGGGTTCGGTACGGCTCGGCCATGGCGATGCGCAGTTGTTCGCGGTGCACGTCGTCGCCCTCGGCGAGGTCCAGGGTGATGACCCCGTCCTGATGGCCGGTGAACACCTGGTGCTGCTCGCTGGACAGCAGGTCGAAGGACAGTCCCTCCGTCGGCAGGCCCAGCTCCGACAGTTCGGCGATCAGCCGGCGCTTGGCCTGCTCGGCGACCGCGAAAGCCGCCATGGCCTTGGTGTCATCGTCGGCGGGTCGGGTCCGGGTCAACGCACACGATGGGCACAGTTGCCGCACCGGCTCGATCCGGACCAGCCAATTGCATTGCGCCAGATGCAGATTCGCGCACAGCTGGTAGTCGGTCGAGGCCACCGCGCCGGCATGGTCGGTGTCGCCGTTGCTGTCGGGCGGCGCGATCACCAGCAGCGCCATGTCGTCCAGGGAGAAGCCGAGCGCGCTGCCGCAGCCCAGGCACAGCGAGTTCTCGAAGGCCAGTCGCTGCCCGCAGTTGGGGCAGTTGAAGTCACGCACGCAGTTGTCCTCCCACAATTGGTGCGACGTCGACGGAGACGTCGATGATGCTGCTCTCGGAGTCGGTGTAGATGATGCCGCGCAGCGGCGGCACATCGGCGTAGTCCCGGCCGAACCCCACCACGATGTAGCGCTCGTCGACCATCTGGTCGTTGGTCGGGTCCAGCCCCAGCCACTGGTTCTGCGGCGTCCACACCGACGCCCAGGCATGGGTGGCGTCGATACCCACCATCCGTTCCTTCCCCGGCGGCGGGTCGGTCGCCAGATATCCCGAGACATAGCTCGCCGCAAGACCGTTCGCCCGCAGGCACGCGATGGCCAGGCGGGCGAAGTCCTGACATACCCCTTCGCGGGCGGCCAAAACCTCCGCGACCCGGGTGGACACCGTCGTCGACCCGGACCGGTAGGTGAAGTCGGCGAAGATGCGCGAGTTCAGCTCGCGCAGCACCTCGATCAGCGGCCGGCCGGGCGCGAAACTCGGTGCGGCGTAATCCCGCACCTCGTCGGTGATCTCCGCGGGTTGCAGGTCGAGCACGAATTCGGTGGCCAGCGCTCCGTCCGGCCCGGCCGGCCGGGACTGCTCCCACGGCGCCAGCGCCGCACCTGCGGCGTACCACTCGGCGGGCGGCGGGTCGACCTCCACGATGCTGCGTCCCGTCACGACGAGTTCGTGATGTGGTTGTGTCACATGGAAATACGAGCTGATGTTGCCGTACGCGTCCCGGCTCGTGGAACGGTCGGCAGGTTCGGGGTCGATGTTGAGCCGGTACGACTGGCAACGCTGCTGACCGCTGTCGCGCGGGGTGAGGAATCCGCGGCCGTACGAGCTGGTGACAACGTCGGAGTAGCGGTACCGCGTGCGATGGGTGATCTGGTACTCGCGGCTCATGGCATCTGCCGCCGTTCGTCGGGGCCCCACAGCGGCTGCATGCCACTCGGGAGGGCCAGGTGCGCGGCACGGATCAGCTCGGACAACTCCCGCAGATCGGTGTGCATACCGTCGAGCAGCTCGGCGAGTTCAGTGCGCCGCCCGTCGTCGGTGACGTGCTCGAGGTCGGCCGGATCCTGGCGTCGCAGGCGGGCGGCGATCTCGTCGATCATCCGTTCCGGGCGGGTCGATCCTGTGGAGGACGGCAGTGCCCGCAGGTCGGTGCGCAGGCGCTCGAACTGGAAGGCCAGCGACCGCGGGTTCTCCTCGTCGAACAGCACCAGGTCGGCGATGGCTGCCACGCTCACCTGTCCCAGCATGCGCCTGCGGTACATCACCGCCGATTCACACACCACGAGCACGGACTCGCTGACGGTCCGTTCGGTCTCGGCGCCATGGGCGGTGGTGAGGGTGGCCCGCAGCAGCGCGGTCAGGCCGAGACCGCGCTCGATGCGCTTGCCGATGTCCATCATCGTCCAGCCCACGTCACGCACCATGGATTCGGCCGCCACGCCGGACAGCGCCAGCATCCCCGCCAGGGTCTGGCTGGGCGCGGTCGACAGGTACGCCTCCCCCTTGGTCTTCGAATCCGGCGGCGGCAGCGCGGTGCCCTGGCGCTGCCGAGCGCGGTCGGACGGCTGCAGCACCGCGCGTTCGACGGCGGCGAGCACCATCCAGGTGTCGTTCGACATCTGGTCGCGGACGGCGCGCGCGGCCAGGCCCAGCCGTTCGACGGATTGCGCCAGCGAGCCCGGACGGTGCCGGTCGGCGGTGAGTGCCCACAGCGTGGTCGGCGTGATGGCCAGTTGTTCGGCGTAGTCGCCGTCGGCGCCGGTGTCGGTGCCGGTGATCTGGCCCAGTGCGGTCAGCAGTACCGGCACGCAATCACTGCCGCCGAGGTCCCGCCGGTAGCGGAATTCGTGGTAGCGCTCGCGGGTGACGGTGAGCAGCCGGGCGGTGAACTCGGCACGTTCGGCGTACCGGCCCAGCCAGAACAGGTCGGAGAGCACACGCGGCGAGCTCACCGCGCGGGTCGGGCTCGCCGTCATGGCCGGCAGCTCGACGGCCTGCGTCTGCACCACCGCGGCCCGGTCGGGCGATCGCACCCAGACATCCTTGGCCGCAACGGTTTCCATGCCGTAGGCGGCGTGCCCGCGGGCCAGCACGTAACCCAGCCCACCGATCATCGGCGCGTATCCCCCGCGCTGGGCGACGGTGAACAGCCGCATCCCGACGCTGTCGGCGGACAGTCCGCTGGGCAGCAGATCCACGGGGGCCGTGGAGAACTCGGGCAGTTCCTGGCCCATCCATTGCCACGGGGCGGCGGAGATCCGGGCCGCCAGCGCGGCCCGCTTGGCGCTGGACAGGGCGGGGCCGACGATCGCCGGTCCGCCGGTCACCGGCCTGATCAACAGGGTGGACAGTTTGCTCAACAGGTGCGAACGCTCGGCGTCGATGCCGCCCCAGAAACATCGGGCGCTCGGCAGTTCCGGAGTCTCCCCGGTGAGCAGCTCGGCCAGCTCCGGCAGGAAGCGGGCGATACCCGGGCTTTCCAGGATGCCGCTGCCGAGGGTGTTCACCACCGTCACCGCCCCGCGGCGCAGTACCTCGACGAGACCGACGACGCCGAGCCGGGAATCCGGACGCAGGTCCAAGGGATCGACGTACTCGGCGTCCACCCGGCGCAGTACGACGTCGACCCGTTTGAGGGTGCCGAGCGAGCGCATCCAGAGATTGCCGTCACGCACCACGAGGTCGGCGCTCTCGACCAACGGGAAACCCAACACGCCGGCTAGGTAGGCCTGGTCGAAGGCGGTCTCGGAGTGACTGCCGGGGCTGAGGACGACGACCACCGGCTCCCGCGCGGCTTCTGGTGCCGCATCGATCAGTGCCAGCCGCAAGGCCTGTGCCCAGGGCGACGCCGGGCGCGGCGCCATCTTCTCGTACAGCTCGGGCACCGCGTGCGCGACGACCCGCCGGTCGGCGAGCGCATACCCGGCGCCCGACGGCGCCTGCGTCCAGTCCGCGTTCACCGCGAAGCCACCGTCGCGATGGCGGCTGACGTCGCAGCCGTGCAGGAACAGCTGGTGGCGTCCCGGCACCGTGATGCCGCGGGCCGCCCGCACGTAACCGGGATGGGCGTACAACAACTCCGGCGGCAGCACGCCGGAGGTGATGGCGCGGCGCGCGCCGTACAGGTCGGTGAGCACCGCGTCGAGCAGGCGGGAACGTTGCACCAATCCGGATTCGAGGGTGCGCCAGTCCGCCGCGGACAACACCAGGGGCAGGGCGTCGAGCTGCCAGGTGTCCACCACCGGCGTGCCGTCGATGTCGGTGACGGTCTCGCCGTCCCGGTCGACCTGCACATAGCTGATGCCGTCGTTGTCGACGAGTTCCCGGACGACGCCACGCAGCTGGTCCAGGCCGGCCCGACCGCGGTCGCGGACGCAGTCGGTCAGCTCC
Source organism: Mycobacterium sp. SMC-18 (assembly GCF_045310895.1). Classification (NCBI taxonomy): domain Bacteria; kingdom Bacillati; phylum Actinomycetota; class Actinomycetes; order Mycobacteriales; family Mycobacteriaceae; genus Mycobacterium; species Mycobacterium sp. SMC-18. The sequence continues at coordinate 27,972 of NZ_JBJIAL010000007.1, read as the reverse complement.
TGCCAGGCCGGCCGGATCGCGCCCGACTCATCGACCAGCTCGTCGTAACCGACACCGGCCACGTCGCGGACGTCGAACAACGGCTCCTGGGCCCGGTCGGCCCGATATCCGGCCAGTGGGTCGCCGACGGGCGCCGCCTCCTCGGCCAGCTCTGGGGATGTGTGTGTACGGAGAACCATTACCGCAGAACGGTACGCACCCGGCGCAGATCGAGGATGCCCGACGCTCCGCCATCGGTGGATTGACGGGCCCGCTTCTCCCGGAGATCGGCCAGATCGACGGCGCCCGGGGTGAATCCGATGTCCTCGAAACGGCGGCCCCGTCGTGACTCGGCCTCGACGGCGTTGACCGGCGGGGTGTCGTATGCGCGGCCTCCCGGATGCGAGACGTGGTAGGTACAGCCGCCTTTGGAGAAACCGGTGAACCCATCCACGAGTTCGAACCGCAGCGGTCCGTCGACGGTGATGGTGGGGTGCAGCGCGCTCGGTGGTTGCCAGGCCCGGTACCGGACGCCGCCGACCTGCACGTCGGGCGAGTCGGTGGCCAGCAGCGGGATCGGGTGACCGTTCACCGTGACGAGGTACCGGTTCCGGTCGGCGCCGATGAGCCGGACCTGCAGCCGCTCCACCGAGGAGTCGACGTAGCGGGCGGTGCCGGTGCCGGTGGATTCCTCGCCGAGGGTGTTCCACGGCTCGATGGCGCCGCGCAGCTCCAATTCGGCACCGTCCAGAATGACGCTGCCGATCCGGGGGAAGCGGAACTCGGTGAACGGATCCAGCCAGCTGGTGTCGAACGGGATGCCGTGCGCCCGCAGGTCGGCGGCGACCTCGGCGATGTCTTGTATGACGAAGTGCGGCAACAGGTACCGGCCGTGCAGGTTCTCACCGTGCCGGATCAGCGGGGCTCGCAGCGGTTCATCCCAGAACCACGCGACCAGCGACCGCACCAGTAGCGACTGCACCATGGCCATCTGGAAATGCGGCGGCATCTCGAAGCCGCGCAGTTCCAGCAGGCCGAGCCGGCCGCGGGCACTGTCGGGGCTGTAGAGCTTGTCGATGCAGAACTCGGCGCGGTGCGTGTTTCCGGTGATGTCGGTGAGGAGGTGCCGCAGGGCGCGGTCGACGGCCCACGGAGCTCCCTCGGCCACACGCTCGATCTCGGCGAACGCGATCTCCAGCTCGTACAGCGCCTCGAGGCGTCCTTCGTCGACGCGCGGGGCCTGCGACGTCGTGCCGACGAACCGGCCGGAGAACAGGTACGACAGCGCCGGATGCCGTTGCCAGTACGTCAGCATCGACACCAGCAGGTCGGGCCGGCGCAGCAACGGTGAGTCGGCGGGGGTGACGCCACCGAGGGTGATGTGGTTGCCACCGCCCGTGCCGCCGTGGGTGCCGTCGACGTCGAAGGACTCCGTGCCGAGCCGGGCCTGCCGGGCCGCCTCGTACAGGGTCTCCAGTTGTGCGGCCTGCTCGGCGAAGCCGGCGGTGGGCGCCACGTTGACCTCGATGACACCCGGGTCGGGAGTGACGGTCATCTGCTGGAGCCGGGCGTCCGGCGGCGGTCCGTAGCCCTCGATCACGACGGCGACGCCGAGATTGGCAGTGGCTTTCTCGATCCGGCCGACCAGATCGGCGAAATCGTCGAATGCCGTTGTGGGCGGCAAGAATACGTACAGCAGACCGTCGCGGACCTCGGCGACCAGGGCGGTGGGAGGTGCGCCGTCGGCGCTGACGACGGTCGCGGGCCTGGCGGGGGTGTCGACGCGCGCGGGCGCCAGCGGGTCGGCGTCGGGCACCGATCGCGGCGGCTGCCAGCTGATCGAGTCGAGCGGCAATCGCAGGCCCGCAGGTGAATCGCCGCCGATGAGCACCAATCGCCCGCGGCGCAGTTTCCAGTCGGCGGAGACCCATCCGGTGTCGTCATCACGGCGATGCAGGGGCAACACGTGGGCCGCGGGTTCGGTCACCGCGGCATCGAGCTTGTCCGCCAAGGCTTTCCGCTGGGCGGCTCCGTCGTCCGTCAGGTCGTCGGTGACCGGATCCCCATCCGGCCGCCGGACGGCAGCGGCCAGCCGGGCGAGGGCGTCCTCGTACGCCGGACGCACCTGACTGTCCGGCAGCCCGAGCCCGTCGGCGATCTCGGTGAGCAACCGCCGTGCCGCATCCGGTGCGACCGCAGGCGATTCCCCGGACCACGGATCGGCCAGCAGCGCCGCATCGGTCCACAGTGGCGTCCCGTCGGTGCGCCACATCAGCCCGATCTGCCAGCGCGGCAACGGCTCCCCCGGATACCACTTGCCCTGGCTGCGCTGTACCAGCCCGTCCGGGGCCCAGGCGGCTTTCAGCTGGGCGGTGAGCGCCGAGGCGAGCACGCGCTTGTGCGGGCCGTCGGCGGCCGTGGTCCATTCCTCGTCGGTCTGGTTGTCGATCGAGACGAAGGTGGGTTCGCCGCCGACGGTCAGCCGCACGTCGCGCTCGGCCATCCGTTCATCGATGACGGCGCCGAGGGCCCGGATCGACTCCCATGCCTGTTCGGTGTACGGCAGGGTGACGCGCGGGTCTTCGTGCACCCGCGTCACCACGTTGACGAAGTCGAGCGTGGATTCGCAGGGCTCGACGGCGCCGGTGATCGGAGCGGCCGATTCCGGGTGCGGCGTGGCCGACAGCGGGATGTGGCCCTCCCCGGCCAGCAGACCCGAGGTCGCGTCGAGGCCGACCCAGCCGGCGCCCGGGATGTACACCTCGGCCCAGGCGTGCAGGTCGGTGAAGTCGGCGGCGGGGCCCGACGGTCCGTCGAGCGCCTCGATGTCGGCGGCCAGTTGCACCAGGTAGCCGGACACGAAGCGGGCGGCGAAGCCCATCTTCCGCAGGATGGCGACCAGCAGCCAGGCGGAGTCCCGGCACGAGCCGATGCCGGTGCGCAGGGTGTGATCCGGTGTCTGGACACCGGGTTCGAGGCGAACGCTGTAGCCGACGTCGGCATTGACCGCCCGGTTCAGCGACACCAGGAAGTCGATGGTGCCGGTGCCGGGCACCACGTCGAAGTTCCGGACCCAGGCCGCCGTCAGATCGTCGGCGTCGTCGACGGGGCGAAGGTAGGGCTTGAGGTCGTCGAGCAGGTTGTCCGGGTAGGCGAACGGGACGGTTTCGGCCCATTCCTCGATGAAGAAGTCGAACGGGTTGATGACCTTGAGGTCGGCGATCAGTCCGACGGTGATGCTCAACTTGGTGGCGCGGTTCGGAAAGACCAAGCGCCCCACGAAGTTACCGAAGGCGTCCTGTTGCCAGTTGATGAAGTGGTCGGCGGGCTCGACCTGCAGCGAATAGGCCTCGATCGGCGTCCGCGAGTGCGGTGCGGGGCGCAACCGAACCACGTGCGGGTACACCTTGACCAGCCGGTCGAACGTGTAGCTGGTGCGGTGCTCCAGCGCCACCTTGATTGCCATAGCGATCGATCCCACCACAAGAACGGGCAGGTCGCAGGGCGGAGAAAACTAGCGGCGGCGGGCCCGGTTGTACCCGGCCAGGACCAGCACCCCCGCCGCCACGATGCCGACCATGTTGACGGCCAGCTGCCCCGCCGACGCCAGGGCCACATCCCAGTCGCGCGTGGTGGCCGCAACCACCGACATCCCGGCCGCGGGGACCGTCGTCACGGAGATGAAGACCCCAACCAGCGCAGCCGATTTCGACGTCACCAGCGATAGCATCCCGGCGGCACCGGCCAGCAGCGCCACCACGAACGAGAACGGCCCGACCTGGAAGATGAAGTCCACGTTCTGCAGCTCGTGGATACTGCGCAACGTCACCCAGCCCAGCGCCTCGAAGCCGAGCGTGGCCACCGCTGTGACGAGCATCGCCGCCGGGAATCCGACGAGCAGGGCCAGCGCCGCGCGCTTCGCGAGATAGCCCTTGCGTCGCACCACCGCCACCGCCAGGGCGGCCAGCGGCCCGAATTCGGGGCCCACGACCATCGCGCCGACGACGGTGATCGCCGAATCGGTCAGCACGCCGACCGCGGCCAGCAGACACGCGATGCACAGGAACGCCATGTAGGAGATGCCGAGGCTGCTCTGCTCGCGGGTGCGCAGCACCAGCTCGTCCCAGACCACCGCGTCTTCGCCGTCGCCGTCGATCTCGTCCTCGGCGCGGTAGGCGGCCGTCGACAGCACGGTGTCGAGCACCTCCATCGTGATGGCGCCGTCCTGATCGATGCCGAGCGCCCGCAGCCCGCTGATCAGCCCGTCGGCGGCGTCACGGGCGATGTCGGCGGTGATGACGTCACCGCGCGGATCGATCGCCGCGCCCGGGTGGGCCACCACGTTGGCGATGCCGCCGTGGTGCCGGTAGAGCTCGAGTACCGAATCGGCGAGTTCCGGCGGGGTGATCACGCGTAGATGCAGCACGGCCGAAGATTACCGACCGCGGCGGCGTGCCAGCTTCATCCCGAGTTCCTCGGGCGGGACCTCGTGTCCGTCCGCACACCGGATCTCGACGGTGGCATCGGCGCCGCAGCCCAGGTGCGTCAGCCGCAGGCCGGTGTCGCCCAGGTGTTTGCGGCCCCACTCGAACATGGCCCACACCACCGGCATGAAGTCGGTGCCGGCCTGTGTCAGCACGTATTCGTCGCGGCTGCGCTGACCCGGCTCCTGGTACGGCCGTTTGGTCAGCAGGCCGGCCGCCACCAGTTCGGCGAGCCGCGCCGAGGTGGCCGCCTTGGTGATGCCGACCCGCTTGGCGAAGTCGTCGAAACGCGTTGTGCCGTAGTAGGCCTCACGCATGAGCAGCATGGCGGATTTGGTGCCGACCAACGACATGGTCTTCTCGATGGCGCACTGGCCGACCGCCGACCACTTGTCGCGTTCGGCGAGCACACCCTGTAGCGCTGTCATGCGAATCACTCTACCGCTGGGTTGCTCTTGCCATACTCAGGTGTTAGATCTGAGTATAGGAAGCAGTACTCAGCGTGGAGTTACAGGAGGATTCTCATGTCGGGATACACAGACCGCGATGCCGTGATCGTCGCGGCGGTGCGCACGCCGGTCGGTAAGGGCAAGGCGAACGGCGCGCTGCACGACGTACTTCCCGCCGACCTGCTCGCCCACAGCCTGCGGTCCGTGGTGGAACGCACGGGCGTCGACCCGGTTCTGGTCGACGACGTCATCGCCGGCGCCGTCACGCAAGCCGGTGACCAGGCCGCCAACATCGCCCGGAATGCCTTGCTGGGCGCCGGTTTTCCCGAGAGCGTGCCCGGCACCACCGTCGACCGCCAGTGCGGCAGTTCGCAACAGGCCATCTCGTTCGCCGCGCAGGGTGTGCTGGCCGGGTCGTACGACGCGGTGATCGCCGCGGGCGTCGAGTCCATGTCCCGCGTGCCGATGGGTGCCGCGGTCCTGCCGGGCAGCAATCCGTTCGGCGTGGGCCTGGCCGAGCGGTATCCCGACGGCCTTGTCCCCCAGGGCATCAGCGCCGAACTGATCGCGGCGCGCTGGAACTTCTCCCGCACCCAGCTCGACGAGTTCTCCGCCGCCAGCCACGAGAAGGCCGCCCGCGCCGCCAAGGACGGACTGTTCGACAACGAACTCGTGCCGGTGGCGGGCCTGACCGCCGACGAGATCATCCGGCCGGGCACCTCCGTGGAGACCCTGGCCGGGCTGAAGCCCGCGTTCTACAGCGACGCCTACGCCGCGCGCTTTCCCCAGATCCGTTGGGAGATCACGCCCGGCAACTCGTCACCGTTGTCCGACGGCAGCGCGGCGGTCATGATCACCAGCGGCGCCTTCGCGCGTAGCCATGGGCTCACGCCGCTGGCCCGCATCCACACCATGACCGCGGTCGGCTCGGATCCGCTGTACATGCTGACCGGTGTCATCCCCGCGACCGAGAAGGTGCTGGCCCGCTCCGGCCTGTCACTGTCGAACATCGATCTGTTCGAGGTGAACGAGGCCTTCGCACCCGTCGTGCTGGCCTGGGCGGCCGACACCGGAGCCGACCTGGCGAAGACCAACGTCAACGGCGGCGCCATCGCCATCGGTCACCCCCTGGGCGCCAGCGGTGCCCGCATCATGAGCACGCTGGTCAATGCCCTCGACCAGCGCGGCGGCCGCTACGGCCTGCAGGTGATGTGCGAAGGCGGCGGCATGGCGAACGCCACCATCATCGAGCGGCTGTAGCGCTCAGGCGCGCACGAGCTCGAACAGCGGGATGACGCGCGACGTCTTCGCCTGGTAGTCGGCGAAGACGGGGGCCACGGCCGTGATCAACGGATACGTGGCCTCGCGCTCGTCATCGGGCAGTTCGCGGGCGACGACGTCGTACTCCTCCAGGCCGGCGTCGGTTCCGATCTCGATATGCGCATTCGGGTTGGCGCGGAGGTTGTGCACCCAGTCCGGATGGGTCGGAGCGCCGGCCTTCGAGCCGACGATGAGGATCTTGCCGTCGACCGGCAGGTACGCCAGCGGCGACATGCGCGGCTGACCCGACTTGGCGCCCGTGGTGTGCAACAGCAGCAGATTGCCGCCCTCGAACTGGCCGCCAACCTTGCCGCCGTTGGCGCGGAACTCGTCGACGATGGCGGCGTTGAAGGCATGAAAGGACGCGGCGTCCGTGAATTCGGTCATGCCTGACCCAACCTCGCGAACCGGCCCAAATGTTCCCGTCACGGCGCGATACTTGCCTGATATTGACGGAGGTGCCGATGACGCCAGACGCGGACGCAGTTGTGGTGGGAGCCGGGTTTGCCGGCCTGTATCTGGTACACCGGCTGCGGCAGCAGGGTTTCTCGGTCCGCGTCTTCGAAGCCGCCGACGACGTCGGCGGCACCTGGTACTGGAACCGGTATCCCGGCGCGCGCGTCGACATCCCCAGCCTCGACTACATGTTCAGCTTCGACCCGGACTGGCATCGCGACTGGCAATGGTCGGAGAAGTACGCCACCCAGCCGGAAATCCTGCGGTACCTGAACCACGTCGCCGACAAGTTCGATCTGCGCCGCGACATCACCTTCGGCACCCGGGTCACCAGCGCGCACTGGGTCGACGACGCGTGGCGCGTGCGCACCAGCAACGGTGACGATGTCACCTGCCGTCATCTGGTGATGGCCACCGGCTGCCTGTCGATCCCCAAGGAACCGGACATCAAGGGCATCGAAACCTTCACGGGTGAAACGTTTTACACCAACCGCTGGCCGCACGAACCGGTCGACTTCACCGGCAAGCGCGTCGGGGTGATCGGCACCGGGTCGTCCGGCATCCAGTCGATTCCACTGATCGCCGCGCAGGCCGCGCAGCTGACCGTCTTCCAGCGCACACCGTGTTTCTCCATCCCGGCACACAACGGGCCGGTGTCACCGGAGAAGCAGGCGGCGCTGGCAGACGAACGCGCGTACCGGGCAGCGGCGCGGGCGTCGTTCGGCGGGGTACCGCAGGAGCGCACGCTGATCCCGACGTTCGCGGTGCCCGAGGCCTACCGTCAACAGCGCTACGAACGTGCCTGGCAGATCGGCGAACTGCTCGAAACCCTCAACATGTTCTCCGACCTGATGAGCAACCCGGCCGCCAACGCGTCGTTCGCCGACTTCGTCCGCGACAAGATCCGCGCGGCGGTCCATGACCCGCAGACCGCGGAACTGTTGTGTCCCAATGATTATCCCGTCGGCGCGAAACGGCTGTGCCTCGACACCGATTACTACGCCACGTTCAACCAGCCCCACGTGCGTGTCGTCGACCTCCGCACCCAGCCGCTGGTCGGCCTCACCAAAAGCGGCGTGCAGACCGTGGGTGAGTCCTTCGACCTCGACGCGCTGGTGTTCGCGACGGGGTTCGACGCCATCACCGGTGCGGTGACGGCCGTCGACATCGTCGGGCGCGACGGACTCGCACTGAAAGACAAATGGGCACAAGGGCCGTCGACCTACCTGGGCCTCACCACCACCGGATTTCCGAACCTGTTCCTCATCACCGGACCGGGCAGTCCGTCGGTGCTGTCCAACATGGCGGTATCCATCGAACAGCACGTCGAGCTCGTCGCCGAGACGGTGGCATATCTGCGCGAGCACGGCTTCGACACCATCGAACCGACGCCGACCGCCGAGGCCGGCTGGATGCAGCACGTCGCCGACGCCGGCGCCATCACCATGTTCCCGCAAGCCAATTCGTGGTACGTCGGCGCCAACATCCCCGGTAAGCCCCGGGTGTTCATGCCGTACGCGGCAGGTGTCGACTTCTATGCCGCCGCCTGCACCGACGTGGTGAGCCGGGACTATCTCGGATTCGAGCTGACGGGGCCGAACGGTGCGCAGTGCCACGACGGCGTGGTCAGGCGGCTGCAACCGGACGTGCAGATGGTGCTGGAGATGGTGGCGGCCATGAATCCGCCTCCGCTGGAATCACTTCCCGTCGAGGTGGCCCGCGCCGCCATGGTCGAGGCCAATGCCGCCCGACCCCCGGGGCCGGACGTCGGCGAGATCATCGACGGTGTATTCGCGGGCGAACTCGAGTACCGGCTGTACCGGCCGGCGACGCCGCGGCCACACCCGGTGATCGTGTACTTCCACGGCGGCGGCTGGGTGCTGGGCGACGCGACGTCGGACGATCCGCTGTGCCGCGACCTGTGTGTGCGGGCCGACGCGTTGGTCTTCTCGATGAACTACCGGCACGCGCCGGAACATCCGTTCCCCGCGGCCATCGACGACGGCATCGCCGCGCTGCGGTGGGTGGCCGACAACGCCGCGGCACTGGGCGGGCTCCCCGACCAACTGGCGGTCGCCGGTTGGAGCGCGGGCGGGAACATCGCCGCGGCCGTGTGCCAGTGGGCCCGCGACCACGGCGGCCCGCACATCCGCGGGCAACTCCTGCTGACCCCGGTGACCGACGCGCAGCCGTACCCGTCGTATCAGGAGAACGCCGACGGCTACGGACTGACCACGCCGCTCATGCAGTGGTTCACCGAGTTGTACGACGGCCCCGCCCACGACCCGCGGCGGTCACCGTTGCGTGGCAACCTCGCGGGTCTACCCCCGGCGATGGTGGTGACCTGCGAGTTCGACCCACTGCGCGACGAAGGCAACGCCTACGCCGCCGCACTGGCCGCGGCCGGCGTGCCCACCGAGCACGTTCAGGCCCGCGGCCACACGCACCTGTCGATCACGATGGTCGACCTCGTCGTGTCCGGGGCGCCGATCCGGGCGCAGATGGCCGAAGCCTTACGCGCTTTTCTCAGGCTTGAAGTCGATCCCTGACTCCTTGCGCTGCTGCGCGGTGATCGGTGCCGGGGCATCGGTCAGCGGGTCGACGCCGCCGCCGGACTTCGGGAACGCGATGACGTCGCGGATGGAGTCCACCCCGGCCAGCAGCGCGGTGATGCGGTCCCAGCCGAAGGCCAGGCCGCCGTGGGGCGGCGCGCCAAAGGTGAAGGCGTCCAACAGGAATCCGAACTTGTCCTGTGCCTCGGCCTCGTCGATGCCCATCATCGCGAACACCCGCTCCTGGACATCGCGGCGGTGGATACGGATCGAGCCGCCGCCGATCTCGTTGCCGTTGCAGACGATGTCGTAGGCATCGGCCATCGCAGCACCCGGGTCGGTGTCGAACGTCGCGATGGAGTCCGGCTGCGGCGCGGTGAACGCATGGTGCACCGCGGTCCAGGCGCCCGAACCGACAGCGACGTCGCCCGATGCGGTGGCCGCGTCCGCGGATTCGAACAGCGGCCAGTCGACCACCCAGGTGAACGCCCAGGCGTTCGGATCGATCAGATCGAGGCGCTTGGCGATCTCGATGCGCGTCGCACCCAGCAGGGCACGGGCGCCCTTGGCCGGACCGGCCGCGAAGAAGATGCAGTCCCCCACCTTCGCGCCGACGTGTGCGGCCAGACCGGCCCGCTCGTCGTCGGTGAGGTTCTTGGCCACCGGGCCGCCCAGCTCGCCGTCCTCGCCGACGAGCACGTAGGCCAGCCCCTTGTGACCGCGCTGCTTGGCGAACTCCTGCCAGCCGTCCAGCGTGCGGCGCGGCTGCGACGCCCCGCCCGGCATGACGACCGCGCCCACGTACGGCGCCTGGAACACCCGGAACGGGGTGTTCTTGAAGTAGTCGGTGCACTCGACGAGCTCGACGGCGAAGCGCAGGTCCGGTTTGTCCGAACCGAAGCGGCGCATGGCCTCCTCGTAGCTGATGCGCGGCAGCGGCAGCGTCAGCTCGACGCCGATGAGCTGCCACAGCGCGGCCAGCACCTCTTCGGCGACGCCCATGACGTCGTCGGCGTTGACGAAGCTCATCTCCAGGTCCAGCTGGGTGAACTCGGGCTGGCGGTCGGCGCGGAAATCCTCGTCGCGGTAGCAGCGCGCGATCTGGTAGTAGCGCTCCATGCCCGCCACCATGAGCAGCTGCTTGAACAGCTGCGGGCTCTGCGGCAGCGCGTAGAACGAGCCCGGCTGCAGGCGCGCGGGAATCACGAAGTCGCGGGCACCTTCGGGGGTCGACCGGGTCATGGTCGGCGTCTCGACCTCGACGAAATCGTGCTTCTCGAGCACGGCGCGCGCGGCGGCGTTGACCTTGGAGCGCAACCGGAGCGCGTTGCCCGGGCCTTCCCGGCGCAGGTCCAGGTAGCGGTACTTCAGGCGCGCTTCCTCGCCCGGGGTCTCGTCGAGCTGGAACGGCAGCGGCGCGCTCTCGGACAGCACCTCGAGCGTCGTCGCGTTGACCTCGATATCGCCCGTGGCGATGTCCTTGTTGGCGTTGCCCTCCGGCCGCACCTCGACGGTGCCGGTGACCAGGACGCAGAATTCGGCGCGCAGCCGGTGGGCCTGCTCCAGCACGGCGGCGTCCCGGAACACCACCTGGGAGACTCCGGAGGCGTCACGCAGATCGATGAAGATGACGCCGCCGTGGTCGCGCCGACGCGCCACCCATCCGGCGAGGGTCACCGTCTGACCGGCATCGGTGGACCGCAACGAACCGGCGGCGTGGCTGCGCAACACGAAAATCTCCTCTGACGTCTGAATCGACCGCTAAGTCTAAGGGGCGCCTCGACCGGTATTTTGGCGACAGTGAGCTTTGCCCTCGTGGGACCCGGTGCCATCGGATCAACGATCGCCGCGCTGCTGTACGCCGCGGGTCATGAAGTCCTGCTGTGTGGACGGACGCCGCGCGAGGCCATCGAGGTGCGGATGGACGGCAGCGCGCCCATCGTCGTACCCGGCCCGGTGCACACCGATCCCGACGCTGTCGCCGGTCCGGTCGGCGTCGTGCTGCTGGCGGTCAAGGACACCCAGTACGCCGCCTCCGCGCCGTGGCTGGCCCGGTTGTGCGGACCGGACACCGTGGTCTGCGCACTGCAGAACGGTGTCGAACAGGCCGACCGGCTACGGCCCTACTGCCCCGAATCCGCCGTCGTACCTGCGGCGATCTGGATTGCCGCGGAGACCCGGCCAGAGGGCTGGGTGCAGGTGCTGAGCGCCCCGCGGCTGGTGCTGCCCGACGACGCGGCCGCGGGCCGCCTGGCGGCGGACCTGGCGGACAGCGGGATCGCCGTCGAGCTCGACCCGGATTTCCTCAGCGCGGCGTGGCGCAAACTGTTGGTCAACGCCGTGGTCGGGTGCATGGTGCTGTCGGGCCGGCGCTCGGGGATGTTCCGGCGCGACGACGTCGCGGCGGTGGCCCGCAGGTACCTGAGCGAGTGCCTCGCGGTCGCCCGGGCCGAGGGCGCGACGCTGCCCGACGGTGTCGTCGACGAGATCGCCGACATGCTCGCGCAGGCACCGACGGACATGGCGACCTCGATGCTGATCGACCGCGAAGCGCACCGTCCGTTGGAGTGGGACATCCGCAACGGCGTCATCCAGCGCAAAGGTGCCACGCACGGCATCCCCACGCCGATCAGTGACGTGCTGGTGCCGCTGCTCGCCGCGGCCAGTGACGGACCGGGTTAGCGGCGGCCGAAGACGAGCTCGACCAACTGGTCGCGGCTGTTGACGCCGACGCGCTGGCACGCCCGGAAGATGTGGCCCTCCACGGAGCGACGGGACATCCCGAGCCGCTCCGCGATGGCGGTGTTGCTCAGCCCCTTGGCCGCCAACCCGACGATCTCGCGTTGCCGGGCGGTGATGGCCAACGGAGTCGCCGCGGCCCGCAGCGCCGGGGTGTCGGCGCCGCCGCATTCGGCCGCCAGCCGCGCCGCGGTGCTGGCCGCGCCGAGGCCCGATCCGCGCAGCCCCGCCTGTTGGTAGACGGCCGCGGCCTGCGCGGCCGCATCGGCGGCCGCCACCCGGTCGCCGAAGTATTCGTAGTGCTTGGCCGCCGCCACCAGGCCGTCGCCGTCGGCCGCGGCCAGCGCGACGGCATGCGCGGCGGCGGCCGCCGCGCGCGGCCCGCGTACCGTCAGCGCGAGCTCGGCGAGCCTGGCCGCGGTGGTGCGGTCGCCGAACTGCGTCGCGGTCTGCAGCAGCATGACCTCCCAGCCCAGCCGGCCGAGCTGACGCTCCCGCGCCGCAGCCGCCCGGGCTATCGAAATCGCTTCGGACACAGCGCCTTCGGCCGCACAGACCCAGGCATGGGCCAGCGTGCGGTCAGGATCGCGGGCGCAGGCGTCCGGGTCGGCCTGCCACCACGGCGTCGCGGCGAACTCGCGGCGCGCATCCTCGGCGCGGCCCGCCATGGCGTCGGCAGTGACGAGCCACAAGCGAGCCAGCATCTTGCGCATGCTGCCGCTGTCCCGGGCACTGAAATCGGCGAGCGATTCCAGGCACAACCGGTGTGCGTCGACCAAGGCGCCCCGGCTGACGGCCGACAGGCCCGCCACGAAGGCGTGCCACGATTCGGCGACCTGCCACGAGCCCTCGATCGGGACGTCGACGGTGTCGCGGCGGATGCGTGCGATGGTGACATCGGCCTGGTCGAGGGTCCCGGCCAGCCGATGCATGTGCAGGTGCAGAAACGCCAGCGGCAGGCGCAGGTGCGACACCTCGGCACTGGTGTCGGCCAGCCGGTAGCCGGCCTCCGCGACCGTCTCGACCTCGTCGATGCGGCCCAGCTCCCCCAGGCTGCTCACCAGCGCCCACGTAGAGAGCATCTGCGCGACGGGTTCGGCAGCCGGGTCGTCGACAACCCGCCGCGCCTGCTCGATGGCGGCCGTGGACCGGCCGCGCGCCACGTCGATCGACGCGCGCAACGCCAGGGCCGTCGCCGCGACCGTGGCGTCGCCTGCCGGTATCTCGCTGTCCAGTTCGGCCTCGGCGCGGGCCGTGTGACCGAGGATCACGGCGAAGTTCAGGGCGCGCAGGAGGGCGACCTGCACCCGCAGCGGGCCGGAGGTGTCGGCGGCGAGGCGGGCGAAGATGACCTCGGCCTCCTCGCCACGCTCCTGCCAGATCAAGGCCAGCGACAGGGCGATGTCGGCTTCCAGGCCGCCACCCGCCGCCACCGCCCGCTCGGCCAGTGACTCCGCGAGCCGCATGTCGGTCAGTTGGATCGCCGCCGACGTCGCCGCGTTCAGGATCGCCGGGTCGGGGGCCAGGTCGGAGTTCAGTGTCAGCACCGCGCGGCGGACCAGATCACGCGGATCGGTGGCGGGGCGAGCGATCAGCGCGGCGGCGATCTGACCGTGCAGGCGGCGCATCCGCAGTGAGTCGGTGCGGCGCACCTCGCCGAGCATCGGATGGGCCAGCCGCACCGACGCGGGCGTCGCGCTGCCGTCGATGCGGATCAGTCCGAGCGCTTCCGTCTCGGCGATGGCATCGGAATCCGTCACCGCCGCAAGGGTTTCGATGTCGAGTGGTTCCGTGACGGCGAGGGCGTCCAGCACATTGCGTGCGGCCGCCGGAATCTGGCCGATCCGGGTGGTGAGCAGTTCGGCGAGCGTGGGTGTCAGTCGTGGCTGCCCCTGCCACATCCACACCCCGGATTGCTGCGTCAGCCGGCCGGCGCTGACCTCGGTGTCCAACAGGTGGCGCAGATACAGGACGTTGCCCTGCGTGTACTGCCACAGCTGTTGCACACACCGTGAATGCACCGGCCCACCCAGGATGCGCTCGACCAGCTTCGCGATGGCTGCCGAGGAAAGTGGTTGCAGTTCAATGCGTTCCAGTATGTCGTCTTTCCAGATCGCGGTGATGGCGTCCGGAGCCGGTTCGCCCGATCGCAGAGTCAGCACGACGGTGGCCAGCTTCCGTGCGACGAGTTGATGCACGGCAAAGGCCGACAGATCGTCGAGCAGGTGCGCGTCATCGACACCGACGACCACCGCGCCCGTCGGCGCGGCGCCGATCACGCCGTCGATCACCTCCCGCACGCGGCGCAACGGATCGGGGCCGAAGTCGCTGGCGATGTCGGCGAACGCGCCCAACGGGATGCTGCGGGCCGACGCCGTGCCGGCGATCCATCGCGAGCGCCCCGGCGGCCGGCAGGCGGTGACGACTTCACGCGCGAGGCGCGTCTTGCCGACACCGGCAGCGCCCGACAAGACGATGCCGCGAGCCCGGTCCGGGCGACGGATAGCCGCCTCGATCGCCCGCAGTTCCTCGGCTCGTCCATGCAGGGGCCACTCGTGGATCACTATGGATCACCTCCGGCGCGTCCCAGCCCCAGCAAACTCACACCATTTGCACCAGATGCTGCCAGGTTCGCCGGGGGCAAACAATAGCTGCGCTACATGATTGGGGTAGGGCCTTACCTCAGTCCCGGGCGGTCGGCCGCCTTACCGTCCAATCACCGGCGCGATAGCCGGCGCTGGGCGGAGGCGGAAGGGGCGGATCATGGTTCATGCCAATCACATCGGGCGAATCGGGGCGCTGGCGGTGGCATTGGGCGTCGGACTGGCCGTCGCACCCAGCGTGGCCTCGGCCAAGCCGGCTCCGTCTTCGCCGACCTCGGATGGGCCGGGCACCACCTCTCCAGGCCAGAACATGGCCGTGGCGACCAACGGCGTAACGCGGGTGCAGAAGGGCGACGCCACCGCGACCTCCGACGGCAAGGGCTCGGTGGCCATCGCCCGCGGATCCGACGCGACGGCGATCTCCTCGGGCGGCCAGGGCTCACTGGCCATCGCCCGCGGCGACGGCGCCACCGCCATCATCAACACGCGCGCATGCGAAACCTGCCTGGCCGGCTCGGGCAACAAGGTCACTGCCAGCGGCACCGGAGCCACGGCCACCGCAAGCGGATCGGGGAACCGAGTCCTTGCCTCCGGCGCCGGCAGTACGGCCACCGTCACCGGAGTCGACAACACGGTCACGGCCTCCGGTTCCGGCAGCGAGGCCACCGTCAGCGGGTCCGACAACACCGTGCGCGCCTCCGGTATCGACAGCGAGGCGACCGTCACCGGCTCCCGCAACACCGTCGATGCCACGGGCCTGGACAGCACCGTCTCGTTGATCGGATCCGACAACACCGTGGCCGCGACCGGGGCCCGCAATGTCGTCGTCGTGCGGGGCTCGGACAACGACGTCACCAGCAGCGGCAGTACGAACACCGACACCGTCACCGTGCGAGTCACCGGCGACCACAACGACGTATCCACCGACGGCGTCGACAGTGGCGCCTCGGTCAGCGGCAACAGCAACGATGTGGCGACGGTTGGCCCCCACAGCTCTGCCTACGTGGTCGGCGACAGCAACACGGCAAGCGCCATCGGCGACCACACCACCGCCTGGATCGAGGGAGATCACAGCACGGCCGACGCCCTCGGCGACTTCAGCAGCGCGCAGGTCTACGGCGACGGCAGCTCCGCCAAGGCCGGCTTGGCATCGACAGATTCCGGAAACAGCGTGCAGGTGAACGGGAACAACAGCGCGGCAGAGGCCGGAAACGGTTCGTACAACGATGTCGAAGTGAACGGGAACGACAGCACCGCCGCGGCGTTCGGCACGTCCAACACGGTGAGTGCCGAAGGTCCGGACAGCCACGCCGTCGCCATCGGCTTTGGCAAAACCGTCGAGTCCGGGCCTGGCGAAACCGTCGTCAATCCTTAGCTCAGCAGTCGGCGCACCTCGTCGTCGCCGACCTGGCCGAAATCGCGGTACGACTCCCCCACCGCCGCAAAGGGCGTCGGCATATCGGCACACACCACGTCGTCCGCGATTCCCATGAGCTGGCGGCACGCCGCTTCCGTGCCGACTGGCACCGCGACCACCAGGGTCCGCGGCCCGCTCTCCCGCACCACTTCGGCGGCGACGCGCATGCTGGCGCCGGTGGCCATGCCGTCGTCGGCGAGGATCACGGTGCGCCCCTTGACGTTCGGCGGTGGCCGCCCCTGGCGGTAATCGGTTTCCCGCCGCTGCAGCTCGCGCCCCTCGGCTTCCGCGACCTCGGACAGCGTCTGCTGTGAAATCTGCAGCGGCCCAACCACATCCTCATTGACGACGACGTGACCGCCGCCGCCGATCGCGCCCATCGCGTACTCCTCGTGGCCGGGGACGCCCAGCTTGCGGATGATGAGCGCGTCGAGCGGCGCGTCGAGAGCACGGGCGATTTCGTGGGCGACAGGAACACCGCCGCGGGCCAGACCGAGCACGACGACATCCCGCCTGCCGCGGTACGCCGTCAGCAGACCGGCCAATACGCGCCCCGCTTCTGAACGATCACGAAAGACGCGCCTCGATGCATGGTTTCGCGTAGCTCCGATCCTATTCCCATCAGCACTTTTCAGTGGTATTCCGTAATTGACAGGGCAGATGAAAACCGTTTCGAGGAGGCAGAAGTGAAGGTCACCGGAACAGCTGTTGCGGTTCTCTCGGTCGTCGGCATCGCCACCGCGCCGATCGCGTCGGCCGGTTACCCGCTGGTCGGCAAGCTGGGCAGCGCCATGACGATGACGGACAGCGTCGGTCAGGTCCAGCTGAGTTGGCAGGTCGCGGACCTCAAGCCGAGCTCCGATGTCATGCCGGGCTACCGGGTCGCCGGAAAGCTGTGGGAGGCCACGGCCACCGTCCGCGCCCTGAGCGGCCCGGTGACCCCGGCCATCTCGCAGTTCAACGCCGTTGCACCGAACCAGGCGGCGTACCGGGTGCTGTGGATGGTGGCCAGCCCGGTCAACATCAGCGGCGCCACCATTCCGCAGGGCGGGCAGTCGACCGGAAAGATCCACTTCGACGTCACCGGCCCGGCCCCCACGACGGTGACGATGAACAACGGCATGGAAGACCTGATGGTCTGGACTCCGTGAACCAGTAGACACCCTGTTCTATCGTGTCTACTCATGAAGACCTACCAGTGCGAGCGCGTCGGCGTCGACTTCATCGACAGCGCACCGTTCCGCTTCGTCAGCAAGGTCGATCTTGCGGTCAAGCCGGAGCAGTTGTTCGAGGTCTTCTCGGATGAGACGTCCTGGCCGCGCTGGGCGACGCTGATCACCAACGTCGAGTGGACCAGCCCGAAACCGTACGGCGTGGGCACCACGCGCACGGTGACCATGCGCGGCCACATCGTCGGCGACGAGGAGTTCATCGCCTGGGAACCGTTCTCCTACATGGCGTTCCGGTTCAACACCAGCACCTCGAACATGCTGTCGGCGTTCGCCGAGGGTTACACCGTCGAGGAAACCGCCGATGGCTGTCACCTGACGTGGGTCATGGCGATGAAGCCCAAGGGCCTCGCCGGCGAGCTGGGCATGCGGGCCGGCCGGCCGATGATGGCGTGGCTGTTCCAGCGGTTCCTGCACAACCTGCGCCGCTACACCGACGAGCGCTACGGGGACGCAAGCTAGGGCGCGTAGAGCCCTTCCCACACTTCGCGGCGCGCCTGGTCCGGGTCATCGATGGTCTCGTCGCGCATCGAGCCGATCACCCGGGTGGCCCGACGGTCGGTGTCGTAGGTCGGCCAATTGGCCAGCGCCGCCGTCGCGAAATCCAGCCAGGTGCGCTGCATGCGCCGGCCGACCGACGGCTGCACCTGACGCCCGAGCGGATGCAGCATCCGGCCGAGGTACGAGCCGTAGCTGTGCTGGATGTGCACGATCTCGCTGCCGTGCGTCGCGCCGAGCCCCAGCACTTTCAGCGTCCAGGTGGTGTGGTCGAACCGGTAGACGTGCGTCGGCGCGTGCCCGCTGTAGGCGTCCGCGAAGGCCCATGTCGGGGCGCCGAACATGACGTCGGAGCCGATCGCGATGAGCGCCCGGCGCCGCGGATAGCTCGGATAGGCCTGCAGCACAGCATCTTTGGCGTGCGGGGCGACACGTGCGAAATAGTCGTCGACCATGGGCACGGTGGTGGGCAGCATGGGTGGCCGGCCCCAGGCGAACATCGATGCCTCGCGGCTGTTGGTGCCGACGATCAGCGGAATCTTGGCCACGGCACCGGCCCGGGCGGCAAGCACCGGATGATCGGGCAGCAGGTCGACGCCGTAGGTCAGTCCGTAGGCCAGCTTGGGGCTGTTGGCCGCACTCTCCCCCTGCAGCTGGCCGGCGGCTCGGCGCAGCTGACGCTGGGGCAGCGCG
The DNA here is from genome assembly GCF_045310895.1 of Mycobacterium sp. SMC-18. Lineage (NCBI taxonomy): Bacteria > Bacillati > Actinomycetota > Actinomycetes > Mycobacteriales > Mycobacteriaceae > Mycobacterium > Mycobacterium sp. SMC-18. Next base: position 9,553 of record NZ_JBJIAL010000007.1, on the reverse strand, counting down.
ACGATCTCGTCGACGGGGACGTCCAACCGGCGGACGAACTCGTGCGCCTGGCGGGCCCGGGTCTCACGGTCGGCGATGAGCGGTAGCGCCGGGCTCTGCGCGATGGCCCGGCCGAACAGACCGTCGGCCGCGGGGCTGGCCAGCAGCGCCAGCACCGACGTCGCACCTGCGGATTCGCCGAAGACGGTGACCTGGTCGGGGTCGCCGCCGAACGCGGCGATGTTGTCGCGCACCCATTGCAGTGCCGCGATCTGGTCCCGCAGACACAGGTTGTCGTCGAACCCGGGACCCAGATCGCCGAGTTCGAAGCCGCCGAACACGCCGAGCCGATACGTGACGTTGACGACCACCACATTGCCGTTGGCCGCCAACCGGGACCCGTTGTACAGCTGCAACTGGCCGGCCCCGAACACGAACGCACCGCCGGGAATCCACACCATCACCGGCAGCGCAGCCGTCACGTCGGGTGACCAGACAGTGACGGTCAGGCAGGCCTCGTCACGCATCTTGGGGTCGTCGCGGCCGCCGCCGACGAACGACTTGCCCTGCGGCGGGATGGGTCCGTGATCGATGGCTTCGCGAACGCCGGACCACGGGATCAGCGGTTGCGGAGCGCGGAAACGCAACGGCCCGACGGGCTGCTCGGCGTAGCCGACGCCCCGCCAGACGTAGACACCGCCTTCCGTGGTGCCCCTGAGGGCGCCCGCGACGGTGTGAACGATGGTCGAACGGTCGATGGTTTCGGGCTGGACGGCCACGTCATGAATCCTAGTGTGGAAAGCTGACATCCAGTCGTATTCGAGGCCCGGACGGAGCGGTGATGTCCTTCAACGAAGGTATGCAGATCGACACGAGCAACACGTCGACCAGCGGGGGCGGTGGCTTCGGCGGCCGGGGTCTGGCGATCGGCGGCGGCATGGGCGGCTTGGTGATCGTGGTCGTCGCCATGTTCCTCGGCGTGGATCCCAGTTCGATTCTCGGCCACCAGAGCCAGGCGCCGCAGTCCAGCCAGGGATCGAGCGCCTACGACCTGAGCAAGTGCAAGACCGGCGCGGACGCCAACAAGTACCTGGAGTGCCGCATCGTGGCTACGGGCAACTCGGTGGACGGCGTGTGGTCGCAGCTACTGAAGGGCTACACACCGCCGAAGATCCGGCTGTTCCGGGGACAGGTCAACACCGCGTGCGGCCCGGCCGACACCTCTGTGGGCCCCTTCTACTGCCCCGGCGACAAGGTCGCCTACTTCGACACCAGCTTCTTCCAGACCCTGGTCGACGAATTCGGTTCCAGCGGTGGACCTTTGGCGCAGGAATACGTGGTGGCCCACGAGTTCGGCCACCATGTGCAGAACCTACTCGGAGACATCGGCAAGGCCCAGCGCGGGCCGAAGGGCGCCGAGGGCAACAGCGTGCGCACCGAGCTGCAGGCCGACTGCTACGCCGGCGTGTGGGCGCACTACGCGTCGACGGTCAAGCAGAAGAGCACGGGTGTGCCGTTCCTGCAGCCGTTGAGCGACAAGGACATTGCCGACGCGCTGTCGGCGGCCTCGTCGGTCGGTGACGATCACATCCAGAAGCAGGCCACCGGACGCGTGAACCCGGAGTCCTGGACGCACGGGTCGTCGGCCGAACGGCAGAAGTGGTTCACCACCGGTTACCAGACCGGTGACCCCAAGCAGTGCGACACGTACAACGCGCAGGATCTGGGCTAGTCACGCAGCACGCGGGGCCGCGATCCCTTGTCGATGATCGCGAGATGGACCCTGCGGGTGAGGACCTGTAGTCCGGTCGGCATTGGCGGTGCGGTGGAGGTGTAGACCGCTCCCGATGGGGTGGTCAGCGCGATGGTGTGCCGCCCGAACCGGTCATAGGTCGCCGCGGCCTGCCAGCCAGGTTCCTCTTTGACGTAATTGCAGTGCTCACACAGACCATCCCCGTTATGCGCGCTGGTGGGCCCGTGGTGCGCGTGCGGCCGGACGTGGTCGGTGTGCCGAATCCGGGCGTTGCAATACGGCGTCCGGCACAGCTGATCGCGCAACCCGATGAACGTCGCCAGGCCCTTCGGGAATGTTCGGGAAATGGATTCCATCGCCACCAGCTTGTTCGTGCCCGGCTGGGCATACAGGCGCCGCAACGCCGCCGTGCCCTCGGCCGCCGCGGCCAGCACCATGTCGCGAGCCAGGGCCGCCGGAATGGGCCCGTACCCGTCCAACTGCGCGGGCTGCTCACCCCCGGTCAGCAGCGTCTCATCCGAAAGCACCAGATTCACCGCCACCGGCACCGGCGACCGCACCGGATCGCGCCCCGTGACCCGCTCCACCACCACATCAGCCATCACCTGCCCACGGCTACGCCCCGAGCCCGCCGCCACCACCGACGCCGCCTCCCGGACGAGCGTCTGGCGCACCAACTGCCCCTGAGCCGCGGGCAGGAGCACCGTCATCGACATCATCCCGTCACCGGCCACGCGGAACCGCACATGCCGAGAGGCCCGTGCCCGCGTCATCTTCTCCAGCACGGTCTGCTGATCCAGCTCATAGGCGATCCGTGCGGCCTCCGCCGACACCTCGGCGTTGCCCAAACCAACCAACGGGGCCGGGTCGCCGCACAGCTCGACATCCAGCAGCCGGCGATCCAACACCGACAGGCACGCCGCCTCTTTCGTGATCAACTCGGCCCGATGCTCCGACAGCACCCCGGATTCCAACGCGGCCAGCGTGCACGGCATATCCGCGGTCAGAATGCGGGCCATCACCATCAACCGCTCACCCCGATGCGGCGACTCCCGCCGCGCCAGCCCCACCTCCGAGCCCAACGCCGCCCGCGACACCCGCGGCCCACCCGCCCGCGCCGCCGCGATCCGGCGGGCCTCCAACGCCGCCGCCAACCGCGCCTGCTCCGCCGCCGCGGCCGACTTCACCCGCTCGAGCTGAGTCATGCGACCCAACAACGCCGCCTCATCGGCATCAGGGTCCACCACCAGGCTTTCGCTCATACGTTCGAAGTTACACCCCGCCCCCGACAAGTGCCACGACCAAGACCGGTTTCCCGAATCGTTGACCACTTTGAACAAATTTCGTTAATGTGTGCAAATGCCCGCCAAGCCGCCGCCGCCGCGCACCATCTCGCCGGCGCTACTCGAAGCCACCGCGGAGACCCTCCACCGTTTGGGCCCAAGGCAATTCAGCCTCACGGCAGTCGCCGAGACCGCCGGCGTCTCGCGAGGCACGTTGTACAACGCGCTCGGCGGCCGCGACCACGCAATCAGCGTCGCGTTGGATCACCTGGCATCCAAGTTCGTCGACGGCATGGCCGCCGAGATCGACAAGCAGTCCACGCTGGCCGACCAGGTCGCCGCTGCCGCGGTCCTGATCTGCGCGCACCGGCAGAGCTCGCCCTCTGCGCCGCAGAAGGGCATCAACGAGGGCATCGTCGTCCTGCTGTTGCGCAACATCGGCGAGGACCTCATGAAGCGCGCCGTCGAGCTCTGGAAGCCACGCGTCAAAGCCGCGCAGCGCGATGGCGAGATCGGCGCGGGCGTCGACCCGGCTCGCGCCGGCGAATGGATCGTCCGAGTGCTGCTGAGCTTCGAACTGCTCCCACCCATCGGGGTCAACCTCGACAACCCCCGCGCCATCCGGCGCTTCGTCACCGACCACATCATCAATGGACTCAACGGAGAGGCACCATGACCACACCCGACCACGAAGTGGTCATCATCGGCGCTGGGCCCGGCGGTATCGCCTCCGCCCACCTGTTGCAGCAGAAAGGGATTCACGACTTCGTCATCGTCGACCGGGGCGACGACTTCGGTGGCACCTGGCGCGACAATCACTATCCGGGGCTCGCCGTCGACATCCCGTCACCGTGGTACCAGCTGTCGTTCGCGCCGAACCCCGACTGGAGCCGGTTCTTCGCGCCGGGGCCGGAGATCTACGCCTACCTGCGTGACACCGCGGACAAGCTGGGCCTGCGACCACACCTGCGGGCGAACTCCGAGGTGCTGCGCCAGCAGTGGGACGACGACGCCGGCATGTGGCGGTTGTCCATCCGCAACCAGCCGGAGTTGACGGCGCGGTTCCTGATCAGCTCGGTCGGCGGTTACGTCAACGCCAAGAACGTCGTCGACATCGACGGCATCGAGGATTTCGAGGGCACCATCCTGCGCCCGAACGCCTGGGACGACGACTACGACGTCCGCGGCAAACGCGTCGCGGTGATCGGCACCGGATCCAGCGGCGTGCAGATCACCGCAGCGTTGTCCGGCGTCGCCGCGAATCTCGATGTCTACCAACGCACTCCGGCGTGGGTACTGCCCAAGATCGACTTCGACATCCCGCCGTGGCTGCGGCGCCTGTTCAGAGTGCCTGGCTTCGTCAGCGCGATCAACACCTTCGGCCGGCTGTTGATGGACGTCACGATGGTCGTGCCGATCGTCCACGTTTTCTCCCGGCTGCCCCGCACGGTGCTGACCAAGCTCATGCCCCTGTACGACGGCAACAGCCGCAATCTGTACCGGTTGCTGCTGCGGTCGACCGTGCAGGACCCGGCAACCCGCAAGGCACTGCTCCCCCGGTACGGCATCATGGCCAAACGCCCGGTGATCTCCAGCTCGTTCCTGCCGGCGCTCAACCATCCGGATACCCACCTGATCACCACGCCCATCGAGCGGATCACCCGCGACGGTGTCCGCACGGTGGACGGCGTGGAGCACCCGGCCGACCTTCTGGTCACCGCCACGGGCTACGAACTGTGGACCGACCCGGAGACGTACCGCCCCGGAACCATCCTGGGCGCAGGCGGTTTCGACCTCGCCGAGTACTACCGCGCCCACGGACTGCACGCCTATGCCGGCACTGCGCACCCGCGGCTGCCCAACCGCTGGGAGATCGTCGGCCCGCTCGGCTTCGTCGGCTTCGCCTGGATGGACTGGGTCGAAACCGTTGCTGCCCATGCGGTTCGGATGATCGACGCGGCCCGCGGCCGGGCCGAGGCACCTGTCGTCGCGGTGAGCAGTGACGCGTTCCACAGGTGGAACGCCCTGATGGACCGGCGTGGGCGCACCGCGCACACGTACTACACCCGTGCGACCGAACTGAACACCTACTTCGTCAACTCGCAGCACGAAACCCCCTACTACCGACCGCAAACCATCACCGGCTCAAGGATTTTCGCGCGGCGGTCACCGCTGACAGACTACGAGTTCAGCGAGGTCCGGACCGCCACGAGGAGTGAGGAGCTCAGCGCATGACCGATCAACCGCTGGCCGGCAAGGTTGCTTTCGTCACCGGAGCGGCGCGCGGACAGGGGCGTTCACACTGTGTCCGGCTGGCGCGCGCCGGCGCCGACATCGTCGCCATCGACGCCTGCGCGCCCGTGGCGGAGGCCAACGGCTACGAGCCCGCGACTCCCGCGGACCTGGCCGAGACGGTGAATCTCGTCGAAGGTGAAGGCCGCAAGATCTACGCCAAGCAGGTCGACGTCCGGGACGCCGAAGGGCAGCAGCGCGTGGTCGCCGAGGCCCTCGAGCAGTTCGGCCGGCTGGACATCGTGGTGGCCAATGCGGGCGTGCTGAACTGGGGGCGGCTCTGGGAGATTTCCCCACAGCAGTGGCAGGACACCCTGGACATCAACCTGACCGGCATGTGGAACACCATCCGGGCCGTGGTGCCGGCGATGATCGCGGCCGGCAACGGTGGGTCGATCATCGCCACCAGTTCGGCCGCCGGCATCAAGGCCGTGCCGGGTTGCGGGCACTACTGCGCCAGCAAGTTCGGCGTCGTGGGCATGATCAACGCGCTCGCCGTAGAGCTGGGCGAGTTCGGCATCCGCGTGAATTCGGTACACCCGTACGGCACCGACACGCCCATGGGCAACGACGTGTCCATGTACCAGGTCCTACAGGATCATCCGCAGTACATCCACAGCTTCTCCCCCGGCGCGCTGCCGACGGATTCGCTGATCAAGCCGGATCAGATCTCGGACATCGTGGTCTGGTTGGCGAGCGACGCGTCGTCGTTGGTGACGGCCGCGCAAATCCCGGCAGACAAGGGTTATCTCAAGATCTGACCGGGTAACCTCAGTCGCCATGGCGAAGTCGAACGCCGGGGTGGCAAACAACAGTCTCGACGCGCAGGCGCGCGCCACACAGTTCATGCGCTCGGCCCTCGACATCCTCGGCGAGACCGGCCGCACAGAGTTCACGGTGCTCGAGGTCGTGGAGCGGTCGAAGACGTCGTTGCGGGCCTTCTATCAGCACTTCGCCACCAAGGACGAGCTGGTGCTGGCCTTGATCGACGCGATGCTGACCGAGTTCACCACCACGTGGCAGGCCGAGGCGGCCGGGCTGAGCCCCGCCGAGGCGCTGCGGGAGCTGGTAGACCGCATCTGCGTGCCGCCCGCGTCCAGCACGCAGGACAGCATCAATCGTGGGCTGACCTTCTACCACGATCGCCTGGCCGAGACGATGCCGGACGACTACGGCCGCGTGCTGACACCGTTGCATGCGCTCATCGTCGACATCGTCGAACGCGGAATGGCCGATGGCACCTTTGCGCCCGGCCTCGACGTCGAAGCCACCGCGGCTCTCGTCATGCAGACCATCTTCGGCGCCCTACGGCTGCGCGCACTCGGACCTGGCCTCGAGCTCACCCCGATCGGCAGCGAGCGCATCTACGCGTTCTGCCTGCGCGCGTTGGAGAACTGATGACTTCCGGCCCTGTCTGAGCCGGTCCATGGCGGGCAGTGTGAACTCATGATGAAAACCGCCGTCGCACTTGGAGAAATCGAGGACGCAGTTCATTCGGCCTGTCGCGCACCGTCGTTCCACAACAGCCAGCCGTGGATCTGGGTGCTCGAATCGACCACGTTGCGGCTTTTTCTCGATCCCGACCAACTGGTGGACACCGACAGCGCCGGCCGTCAGGCACTGCTGAGCTGCGGCGCGGCCCTCGACCATCTGCGCGTGGTCATGGCGGCGCGCGGCTGGGAGATCCTGGTCGACCGCTTTCCGAATCCGAACAACCGGCACCACCTGGCCGACATCGACTTCCGGCAATCGGCCGGCATCACCGCCGCCCAGCGCAGGGACGCCGACGCCGTCGCGCGCCGGCGCTCCGACCGGCTGCCCTACGGCCCGGTCGAGAATCTGGCGGCGTTCGAGATGCTGCTGCGGCTGGCGGTGAAGGACCGCCCCACCCACGTCGATCTGATCACGCCGCAACAGCGGGTCAAATTGGCCGAAGCCTCGCATCTCGCCGAGGCGCTACGCATGTACGACACCGAGTATCACGCTGAACTGGCCTGGTGGACAGCTCCTTTCGGGGCCACCACCGGAATTCCGCACAGCGCACTGGTGTCGGCCGCCGAATCCGACCGAGTCGAGGTCGGGCGCACCTTTCCGGTGACGCATATCAGGGAACGGCGGCAGGACGTGGGCGACGATCAGGCCACCATCGTGGTGATATCGGCACTCGACGACACCCCGCGCGGCATCCTGGCGTGTGGCGAGACATTGTCGGCGGTGCTCATCGAAGCCACCGGCGCCAGCCTGGCAAGTTGCACCCTGACCCATGTGACCGAGCACCCCGCCACGCGCGCCATGATCAGTACGCTGACGGGCCATCCGCTGCCGCAGGTTCTGGTCCGGATCGGCGTCGCACCCGAATTCGACGACGTGCCGCCACCGACACCGCGCCGTCCGCTGTCGGACGTCTTCCACGTCCGGGCCGGATGACCTTCGACGTAGGCTGAGCCCATGCGCGCATGGCGGGTGCGTGAGCCCGCGCCGATCGGGCGCGGCCCGCTCGAATTCGGCTCTGTCGAGGTCCCGGCGCCCGGTGCCGGTGAAGTGCTCATCGCCGTCCGGGCGTGCGGCGTGTGTCGCACGGACCTCCACATCGCCGAGGGCGACCTGCCGGTCCACCGACCGCTCGTCATCCCCGGCCATGAGGTCGTGGGCGAGGTGGTCGCGCTCGGCGAACACACCGATGCGCAGCTCGCCGTCGGTGATCGGGTCGGGGTGGCCTGGCTCCGGCACACCTGCGGCAGCTGCCGATTCTGCCTGCGCGGCGCGGAGAACCTCTGCCCGAATTCTCGCTACACCGGCTGGGACGCCGACGGTGGCTACGCGGAATTCGTCACGGCACCAGCCGTTTACGTCCACCGGCTGCCCGCGGGCTACACCGATGCCGAACTGGCGCCGCTGCTGTGCGCCGGCATCATCGGCTACCGGTCGCTGCTTCGGGCCAACCTGCCGGCCGGTGGCCGGCTCGGCATCTACGGCTTCGGCGGCAGCGCACACATCACGGCGCAGGTGGCGCTCGCCCGCGGCGCCGAGGTGCACGTCATGACCCGCGGCGAGGCCGCCCAGCAACTCGCGCTCGATCTCGGTGCCGCCTCGGCCCAGGGCGCCACCGACCGGCCGCCCGTCGCCCTGGACGCCGCGATCCTGTTCGCCCCCGTGGGCGATCTGGTGTTGCCGGCGCTCGAGGCCCTCGATCGTGGCGGCACGCTGGCGATCGCCGGTATCCACCTCAGTGACATCCCCGCGCTGAACTACCAGCGGCACCTGTTCCAGGAACGCCAGGTGCGGTCGGTGGCATCGAACACCCGCGCCGACGCCCGGGAATTCCTCGCCTTCGCCGGCACGCATCGCATCGACGTCACCGCCCCGATCTATCCCCTGAATCAGGCGGACCGCGCCCTGGGGGATCTGGCGGCCGGACGCATCTCGGGCGCCGCGGTCCTGCAGGTCGGTTGACTCAGAACAACGCAGGCTGCACCGCCCCGGCGGACACTGCCGCCGGGGCGGTACGCATGGTGTCAAGTCTGTTGGGACTTGACCCCGTGTGTTGGACACGCTGAATCCCGCAAGGTTGGCGGGGGAAGCGAGATGATCCACCACGATGGCAAGGAAAAATTACCCTGACGAGTTCAAACGGGACGCGGTAGCGCTGTACCGAGACACCGAGGGCGCCACGATCACGCAGATCGCCGACGAACTCGGCATCTCCGGTGTGACGCTCTCAGCGTGGTGCAAAGCCGCCGGGGTGCCGATCAGGCACCGCAACCCCACCGCAGCAGCACAGCCGAGCCCCGGCGTTGAGACCCCAGAGCAGGAGCTGGCCCGGCTACGGGCCGAGAACAAGGCGTTACGCGCCACGGAGGCTCGGTTGTCTACCGAGCGTGACATTCTGCGGTCGGCGGCCAAGTATTTCGCCGGGGAGACGAACTGGTGAGCCGCTTCCAGTTCGTCGCCGACCACCTGCACACCTTCGAGGTGAAGTGGCTGTGCGCAGTCGTCGAGGTTGCGCGTTCATCGTTCTACGCCTGGTTGGCCGCTGCCGACGGACGCGCCGCCCGCCAGGCCGCTGACAAGGCGCTGGCCGCGCGTATCCGCACCGTGCACGATGAGGACAACACCTACGGGGCGCCGCGGATCACCGCTGAACTCAACGACGGTGCACCCGACGGTGAGCGGGTCAACCACAAGCGGGTGGCCCGGGTCATGCGCAGTGCCGGGATCGCCGGCTACCGCCGCCGGCGACGGGTGA
>NZ_JBJIAL010000006.1:0-218060 GCF_045310895.1 Mycobacterium sp. SMC-18 | reverse complement strand
CGACAACAGAACCTGGCAGCCCAACACGCCTCAGATCACCACTGCGGCGGCTTGACAGGCTCATTGAGAGTCCTTTCTTGCTGCATTCACCATGTACGAACAGCACCTATAACGTCCAATAGCCAGTTTTCACCGTTCCCATAGACAACATCTATAGTTGGCTCCATGGCTGGACTCGAGCTCCGTCACCTGCGGTATCTCCTCGCCGTCGCCGAACACGGCAACTTTTCCCGCGCCGCCGAGGAGCTATATGTGTCGCAACCCACGCTCTCGCAGCAGATCAAACAGCTGGAAACGACGCTCGGCGTGCAACTCGTCGACCGCGGCGGCCGCACGGTCCGGCTGACGGATGCCGGCGCCGCTTTCGCCGAGCGCGCCCGAAGCGCGCTCCGCGAACTGGCCGCCGCCGAACGGGCCATCGAGGACGTCCAAGATCTCTCCCGCGGGCACCTGCGCCTGGGCATCACCCCGACGTTCATCACCTATCTCATCGGCCCGCTGACGGCCGAGCTGTACGCCCGCCATCCCGGGATCACCCTGACCGTGGTCGAGATGTCCCAGGACAGCATCGAAGCGGGCCTGCTCGCCGACGATCTCGACGTGGGCATCGCGTTCGTCGGCGCTCCCGTCCCCGGCATCGAGTTCGCCGCGCTGTTCACCGAGCACCTCGGCCTCGTGGTCGGCGGGCCGCGGGCCACCGGTCTGGCGGTCCCGCTGCCGGTCCGCGCGCTGGACGATGTCCAGCTGGCGCTGCTCAGCAGCGACTTCCTCACCCGGACCCACATCGACACCTATTTCGCGGCACACCATGTGGCCCCGCGGATCATCATCGAGGCCAACTCCGTCCAGGCCCTCACCGAGATCGTGCAGCGCACGCCGCTGGCGACGGTGCTGCCGGACGCCGTCACCCACGACCATCCGCACCTCACGCCGGTGCCACTGGACCCGCCCATTCCGACCCGGACCGTCGCGATCCTGCGCCGTGACGGCGGCTACCACAGCGCGGCGGCATCCGCGTTCGTGCGGCTCACGCACGAACTCGTCGCAGATCGCGGCTATGCACCGCCGGGGTGATCGTCAGAAGAAAGCCGTGTCGCGCAAAGCAATTCACGTGCCGGCCGCACGGGGGAACTCAAACGTGAACGTTCCTCCCACTCTCAATTTATGGCACACCCCGGGGCTTGCGGCAAGACCCCGGTGGTGCCGCACAATCGTCCGGCCAGCCGGTACGACGAATGGGGGATGTCATGACGAACACGCCGAAGCCTTTTGAAGTGCATGAGTCGGGCGCGCTGCTGCACGGCACCAAAGCCGACCTCGCGGCGGGTGATCTGCTGCAGCCCGGGTGGGAATCGAACTACGAGACCGGCCGCGTCTCGAACCACGTCTACGTCACGCGGACACTGGACGCCGCGGCCTGGGGGGCCGAACTCGCCGCCGGCGACGGTCGCTGCCGCATCTACATCGTCGAGCCGCTGGGCGAGCTGGAGGACGACCCCAACGTGACGGACAAGAAACTGCCGGGCAACCCGACGCACTCCTACCGCACCCGCGAGCCGGTCCGCATCGTCGGCGAACTCACCGATTGGGTCGGGCATTCACCGGAGCAGATTCAGGCGATGCGCGAGGGCCTGGCCGACCTGCAACGCCGGGGCCTTGCCGTCATCTACGACTGACGGGTGCCGCGTCTCGAGCGGTGTGTGTCTCGTACATGCGCCCAGCGACGATCAGCGCGGACACCGCGGTGATTCCGGCGGCCACCCAGATCGCGGCGCGCAGCCCCCACAGGTCGGCCGCGATTCCGCCGACGACCGCTCCGGCCGCATATCCGCTGTCGCGCCACAGGCGATAGATGCCGACGGCACGTGCCCGCCACAGCGGGTGCGCCACGTCGCCGATGGCGGCCAGCAGAGTCGGGTAGACCATGGCTGTGCCCGCGCCGAGCAGCGCCGCGGCCGCAGCCCACCACCCGAACTTGTCGACGGTGGCGATCAAAGCGAGCGCGAGCGCCTGGGCGAACATGCCCGCGGTGATCAGATGCTTGCGACCCCACCGGTCCGACAGGGCGCCCGTGAGCATCTGACCGACGCCCCACACCGCCGGATAGACAGCGACCAGCACCCCGATGCGGTCGACGGGCAGACCGTGCCGCGCAAACAGAATCGGGAACAGTCCCCAGGACAGCCCGAAGTTGAGATTGTTGACCAGGCCGGCCTGGCTGGCCGACGACAGTGCGGGCTCGGTGAAGCTGGTGCGGACGAAGATCTCCCGGTTCGACGGTCCGACATGGTCGTCGTGGTGAGCACCGGCTTCGAGGTGGGCGTGCCCGCGGGTCTCCCTGACAAACGCGACGCTCAGACCCAGTCCGATCACCGCGTAGCACAGGCCGAGGAGGAACGGCGCCGGGCGCAGTCCGTGGTCGGCGGCCAGGTGACCGGCAAGGACCGCGGTGAGCGCGACGGCGCTGTACCCGGCGGCTTCGTTGAACCCCATCGCCAGCCCGCGCTGGTAGGGGCCGACCAGGTCGATCTTCATCACGACGGTCGTCGACCACGTGAGTCCCTGGTTGATGCCGAGCAGCACGTTCGCGACGATCACCCAGCCCCACGCCGGCGCCCACATCAGTAGCAGTGGAACCGGAACCGCGAAGAGCCAGCCGAGGATCAGCACCGGCTTGCGGCCGAACCGGTCTGACCACGTCCCGGCGAAATAGTTGGTTGCCGCCTTGGTGATGCCGAAGGCCAGGACGTAGGTGAACAGAAAGGTGTAACCGGTCAGGTGGAACTGCTGCTCGGCGAGCAGCGGCAGCACCGTCTGTTCTTGGCCCACCATGCCGCCGACGAGGGCATTGACCATGACCAACAGGGAGAACTGGGCGAGGTTGGCGCGCAGGCCGAGTCGGGGACCGGTGGGCCTCATGCGCCGGTCACGAGCTTGCCGCCGGTGGCGTGCACCCAGTCATGCGGCCCGCCGTCGAGCACCGTGAGGTCACCGAGCCCGGCCGCCGCGAGCAGGCTGGCAGCACCCATGGCGCGTTCGCCGTGGCCGCACATCACGACGGTCGGCTTGTCGGGCAATTCGCCGGCCCGCGCGGCGACGTCGCCGAGCTCGATGTGAACGGCCCCAGGCAGGTGCCCGGCCAGGTACTCCGCGCGCTGGCGAATGTCGAGCACCTGACGCCCCAGGACGTCGCCCGCCGACACGAGCGGGATGCCGGTAACGTCATGGCCCGCCGACACCCAGGCATCGATTCCGCCGTCGAGTTCGCCGACGACGGTGTCGAAGCCGATCTTCGCCGCCTGCCACGCGATGTCGGCGGCGTCCTGGTCGGCATCCCGCACCACGATCACGGCGCGGTCGGCAGGGATCAGCCAGCCGAGCCAGCTCGCGAACACCGGACGCAGCGGGATCGAGACGGCACCGCGGATGTGTGCGTCGGCGAAGCGGTCGAGCGGCCGGGCGTCAACGAGCACGGCCCCGTCGGCCAGGTGCGCGCGCACGGTATCGACCGTCAGCTTGCGCAGCGCCGGGTCCGCGTCGAGCACGGGTGGACCGAGCCGGTTGATCTCTCCCAGACGCTGGAAGTAGGGCGGGTAGCTGCCGAGAGAGCCGAGAAGCTGTGAGACGAACGTGTCTTCGTCAGGCAGCTGGAGCAGCGGGTTGGTCGCCAACTCGGTGGCGATGGTGCTGGTGCGCTCGGTACCCGGCGGCGCGGAACAGAACGAGCCCGCGCCGTGCGTCGGCCAGACCCGGACGTCGCCCGGCAAGGTGGCGAGTCGGTGCAGCGAGGCGAACTGGGCGCGGGCCAGTTCTTCGGTCCGGTCCTCGGCCACCAGGTCGGTGCGGGCAGCCGACCCGACGATCAGCGATCCGCCGGTGAAGACGCCGACTTCCGCTGCGCCGTCGAGTAACAGGAAAACCATGTGTTCGTGGGTATGGCCGGGTGTCAGCATGGCGCGCAGCCGCAGCCCGCCGAGGTCGACCTCGTCGCCGTCATGCAGACCGGTATGCGCGAATTCGCGGTGCCCGGCAGCCGATGCGAGGACGCGCGCCCGCCCTTTGGTCGCGAGTTGGTGTGCGCCCGAAAGGAAGTCGGCGTGCAGGTGGGTGTCGGCGGCGAAGGCGACCGTCAGCCCGCGTTTGGCTGCGGCCTCGTGCACGGCACGCAGATCGCGGCTCACGTCGACGACGAGTGCGCGCCCATCGCCGAGGTCGACAAGATAGGCGGAGTTTCCAAGGCCCTCGTCGACGAGGGGAACCAGGTCGACGGACATGTCAGGCTTCCTTCGGGACAACGCTGTCGCTGATCACGTGCGCACTTCGGCGGTGCAGGCCCGGGATCAACATCGCGACCCGGCCTTGGTAGTCGAGGTACTGGCGGCCGAGGGCAGCCCGGAGATCGTGCTCCTCGAATTGGATCGCGATCAGGATGTAGCCCGTCGTGGCGATCGCGAAGAGCAGATGACCGGCGGTCATCGTGGGAATGGCCCAGAAGGCGACGATGAAGCCGAACATGATCGGATGCCGTACGACGCGGTACAGCAGCGTGGTGCGAAACTCCAAGTCGCGGTACGGAGTTCCGCGCCATGCGAGGTACACCTGCCGCAGCCCGAACAGGTCGAAGTGATTGATCATGAAGGTCGACAGCAGCACGATCAGCCACCCCGCCGCGAACACCGCCCACAGCACCGCGCGGCCCGGCATCCAGGTCACGTCCCACACGATGGCCGGCATGGTGCGCCACTGCCAGAACATGAGGATGAGCGCCAAGCTCGACAGCAGGACGTAGGTGCTCCGCTCAATTGCCTTGGGCACCAATCGGGTCCACCAGCGTTTGAACGCCGGTCGCGCCATCAGGCTGTGCTGTACCGCGAACACGCCGAGCAGCACCACGTTGACGACCACCGCCTCACCGGCCGAGGCGGCAATGCCGTTGTCGACGGTGCGCGGCACGACGAGGTTGCCGACGAAGCCGATCGAATAGAGGAATGCCGCGAGGAACACGACGTAACAGACGGCTCCGTACGCGATCGCAAGGTTGCGGACCATGTCTCCTCCTCAGTTGGTTGCCCGGTGCACCGAGCGCACCGCCCGACCCGCCAGCCACCATTCGGGGTAGCCATCGGAGAGTCGTTGCGCCCGAAGGCCTTTCGCCCGCAGCATCGTCACGGCCTCGTCGGCGTACACGCAGTAAGGTCCCCGGCAATATGCGACATACTCCTTGTCACGCGGGAGTTCTCCGAGCCGGCAGGACAGGTCGGCGACCGGCATGGACAGCGCGCCGTCGATGTGCCCGGCCGCATACTCGCGCTCGGGCCGCACATCGAGAACCACGACTTCGTCACCGGCCATGCGACGCGCCAATTCCTCCGGCGTGACCGGCTCGAAGCCGTCGCGGTCACCGAAGAAGTCGCCCACTACCCGGTCGACTTCAGCGAGGTGTTGCTCGGCGGCGTGCCGCAGCGCCAGGACGAGGCCGACGACTTCGGCTCCACTGATCCGGTAGTGCACGAACAACCCATCCCGGCGGGCGATGACGAGTTGCGCCTGACGCAGCTGCTGCAGGTGCCGGGACGTGTTCGCGACCGACAGCCCGGTTTCGGAGGCGATCGATTCCACGGTGCGCTCACCCTGCGCCAGCAGGTCGAGGATCTCGAGCCGGTGCGGGTTGGCGATCGCCTTGCCGATCCGGGCGAACTCGCCGTAGAGCCGGTCCTTGAACTTCCGCTTCGCGCCAGCATCACTAATCACCTATTCAAGGTAATCCTTGAATAGGTGATTAGGAAGGGTTTTCCAGACCCCTTCTCAAACCACCATACGTAAGCCTAAACTTACCGTTAGTGACTACTTACGAAACCGCCGATCCATGGGGTGCTCTCGCCGACCGCACCCGGCGGACGATCTTCAAACGATTGGCCGCCGGGCCGCTCGCGGTCGGCGAGCTCGCCGAGGGACTGCCGGTCAGCCGGCCGGCGGTGTCCCAGCACCTCAAGGTGCTGCGCTGCGCCGGCCTGGTGACCGACCGACAGGTCGGCACCCGGCGCATCTACCAAGTCGACCCCCGTGGCGTCGCGGCCCTGCGGGCCGAACTCGACGTGTTCTGGGACAAGACCTTGACGGCGTTCAAACAGCTGGCCGACGACGAAGGGAAACATTCATGACCGAGGTGGCACCGATCCGCAAGAGCGTCGTCGTCGAGGCGCCGGTCGACAGGGCGTTCGCGTTGTTCGTCGACCGCTTCGACGCCATCAAACCCCGCGATCACAACCTGCTGGCGGTCCCCGTCGCGGAGACGGTCTTCGAAACCCATGTGGGCGGCCACCTCTACGACGTGGGCACCGACGGCAGCACGTGCCGGTGGGCGCGCGTGCTGGCCTACGAGCCGCCCAAGCTCGTGGTCTTCTCGTGGGACATCGGGCCGACATGGCAGGTCGAATCCGATCCCGGCAAGACCAGCGAGGTCGAGGTGCGGTTCACCGCCGAAGCCGACGGGCGAACGCGCGTCGACCTGGAGCACCGGAACCTGGAACGCCACGGCGCCGGCTGGCGGTCGGTGGCCGACGGGGTCGACGGCGAGGCCGGCTGGCCGCTGTACCTGAACCGGTACCACGACATCGTCGCCGCGGAGGCGTGACCATGTCGTCGCAGCGTTCCATGCTGGACCTCGCGTACGAGGAGCGTCGCGACCTCGCCGCCTATCTGCGGACGCTGTCCGACGCCGACTGGCGGGCCCCTACGTTGTGCACCAAGTGGTCGGTGAAAGACGTTGTCGCACATGTCGTGAGCTACGAAGAGCTCAGCGTCTTCGGCCTGTTGCAGCGCTTCGTCCGGGGGCGGATCGTGCGCGCCAACGAGGTCGGCGTGCGGGACTTCGCGAGCTACACCCCCGCGCAGTTGATGGATTTCCTCGAGGCCCACCTGCGGCCGCAGGGGCTCACGTCCGGGTTCGGCGGGATGATCGGACTGGTCGACGGGACCGTCCATCACCAGGACATCCGCCGGGCGCTCGGCCATCCGCGCACCATCCCGGCCGAACGCCTCGAACGCATCCTCCCGGCAGTCCCGGGCAACCCGCGACTGGGCGCAGGAAAGCGAATCCGGGGGCTGCGGCTGCGGGCCACCGACGTCGACTGGCAGCACGGCGCGGGGCCCGAGGTGCTTGGCACGGGCGAGGCATTGCTGATGGCGATGACCGGACGCCCAGCGGCCGTCGACGAACTGGGCGGCCCGGGTCAGCCGATTCTCGCGGCGAGATTGCGGTAATCGCACAACCGCGAGAAATCAGCCGTTTGTACTGCAGACAGACGGCGCCTCATGCGGTATTCCCATTAGAGGGACATATGTCCCTCTTTCGGGCCGCGCGAGAGGACCGACCATGAACAACGCCACGTACGTCGGACGGGTCGGGGGGCTGGCAGTGGCACTCGGGGTCGGTTTCGCGATCGCGAGCACACCGGGCACGGCGTGGGCCGACGATGCCGCGAATCCGGGAGCCACCTCAGCGCCGGCACAGAACGCCGCGCCGGAGACGGCCGGCGCCACGAAGCCCGCCGCGAAGGCAGGCAAGAACAAGCGCCTGCCGGGCAAGGCGAGCAGCGAGAAGCAGCGCGCCACCAAACCCGCACCGACGGCGGAAGACAGTCCCGCGAAGACGCAGGCGACCGCGAAGACCGTCACCGGGTCCACGAAGAAGCCCACGCCGCGCGCCATCCAGGCCGACGTGGAAACCGTATCGGCCCCGGCACCGCGGGCGGTGGCCGCAACGGTCGTCGCGACATCGGCGGTGACGCCGTCGGTCACGTCCACCCCGACGCAGGCGAACGGCGCCGTCAGTGTCATGTCGGCGTCGAGCCTCGAGTCGTCGGCGAACGGTGGTCCCGTCACCCCGGACTTCTCGCCGGTGGCCGCCGTGCTGGCGGCCTGGGGCACCCGCACCCGGATCGAGGCCCAGACGAAACCCGCCGCGGTCACCTCGACGAGTCAGCCCGTGGCCGCCACCGCGGCGCAACCTGTGGTCGCCACCGCCGCGCAGCCGGTCCCCACCGCCGCGACGACGAACGTCCCGCCACCCTGGCTGAACTATTCGAAGTCGATTTCGGTGGGCACCAATCCCGGCGCGGAGGTGATGGGTGCCGACGGCCGGCTGTACATCGCCAACACCGGCAGCAACACGGTCTCGGTCATCAACACCACCACCGGAAAGCGGATCGACGCCAACCCGAGCTGGTTCTCGCAGGACATCTCGGTCGGTACCGCGCCGAGCGCACTGGCGCTGAGCCCTGACGGCACCCGGTTGTACGTCGCCAACAGCGGCAGCGGCACGGTGTCGGTCATCAACACCGTCGGCTACAAGCGCATCGACGCCAACCCGAGCACGTCGTCGAAGGACATCACGGTGGGCACCACGCCGAGCGCCTTGACGGTCGGCGCGGACGGCCGAATCTATGTGGCCAACAAGGGCAGCGGCACCGTGTCGGTCGTCGACCCCACCACCTACACCGTCACCGACACCATCGGCGTCGGCAGCCAACCGACCGCTATCGCGCTCGGCACCGGGAAGGTGTACGTCGCCGATCAGGGCAGTAATACCGTCTCGGTGATCGACACCAGCACCCTCGGCGTCACCGGCATCGCGGTCGGCACCTCACCCACCGCGCTCGCGTTGGGCACCGGCGGCAAGCTCTATGTGGCGGGCCAGAACAGCACGCTGTCCACCATCGACACCGTCACCGACACCGTGCTGCCCGGCGCGGTCGCGGTGGGTCCCGCCCCCAGCTCGGTGGCCGTCAGCGCCGACGGCAGCATCGCCTACGTCGCCAACGGCAACGACACCGTCTCGGTGATCAACACCGCCACCTCGGCCGTCGTCAGCACCGTCCGGTTCGACACCGACGCCGCCGGTGGCCACGCCGTCGCCGTCGCCCCGGGCGGCGCCGTCTACGTCACCGACGCGACCGACCGCACCGTGCGCGTACTCGTGCCGCCCTCACTCATCGCCACGTCGGTGACGAAGATCGGGAGCGTCGGCGTCTCGGGCGTCGGCTCGACCCTGTTGAGCACCGACGGCACTCGCGCGCTGGTCATCACCGGCCCCTCGCCCATCTCGACGACCAGCACCACCCGCGTCGCGGTGATCGACACCGCGACCGGCAAGCAGGTCGGTAGCACGGTGTCCATCGCCGGCAAGCCCGGCGTCCCGGCATTCAGCGCCGACGGCACGCGGGCCGTGATCACCGCCGCGGGCACCACGACGACGCAGCTGGCGGTGATCGACCTCGCGACCGGCAAGCAGACCGGAACGACCCTCACCCTGCCGGGCGCGGTCGGCGTGCAGCTGCTGTCGGCCGACGGCAGCCGTGCGCTGACCACCACCTACGGCTCGGGCACCACGCAGGTCGCGGTGATCAACACGCTCACCGGCGCCCAGACCGGCACCACTGTCTCCGTCACCGGCAGCAGTCTGGAGGCGCCCGTCCTGACCGCCGATCGCACGCGCGCCCTGATCACCACCAGCCGCCCGATCTGGGAGGCCCCGGACACCACGCGGGTGGCGGTGCTCGACACCACCACGGGCACCCAACTCGGCGCCACCGTCGAGATCGCCGGCAACGAGCTGGCCCCGCCGGTCCTCAACGCCGACGGCAGCCGGGCCGCGATCACCAATCAGACCGGGGATTTAGCCTCGGGCTACACCACGCAGGCGACGGTGATCAACGTCGCGACCGGCGCGCAGGTCGGCGCCACCGCGGACCTCGACGGTGAGGGCATCTCGTACGGCGCACCGGTGTTCAACGCCGCGGGCAACCGCGTCGTCTTCATGGCCCGCACCGAGGGCCCGGTCAACACGTTCACCACCCGGCTGGCGGTCCTGGACGCCGCCACCGGCGCCCCGGTCGGCACCGGACTGGTCGTCGCCGGCGACGGGGCCCGCGAGCTCAGCGCCGACCGGACCCGCATGGTGATCACCGCGACGTCGACCGACCCGGCCACTCAGGTGACGACCACCAAGCTCGCGACCGTCGACCTCGCCACCGGCAACCAGATCGGCGACGTCACCCTGCCCGGCACCTGGCACTCGCTGCTGATGACGCCCGACGGCAGCCGCGCCGTCACCATCGCCGGCGACAACGCCGGGACGCACGTGGCCGTGATCGATACGCTCACCGGCGCCCAGACCGGCACCACTCTCAACCTCGCGGGCGAGGAATTCGGCTCCCGTCTCATCAGCGTCGACGGCAGCCGGGCGCTGATCACCACGTCCGTCTACAACGGGGCCACGAGCGTCAACAGCGAGCGGTTGACGGTGCTCGACACGACGACCGGCGCGCAGATCGGCAACACCGTGACGCTCATCGGTTTCCTCAACGGCGGGGTGCAGTACAGCGCCGACACCGGGCGTGCGGTGGCGATGACCATCAGCAGCAATTTCAACACCACCGGCGTCCCCACGTCGCAGGTGGCGGTGATCGATACGACCACCGGCTTCCAGCTGGGCAGCACCCTCACGCTCAAGCCCGACAACGGCTACCTCGTCCTCAGTGGCGGCGGCACCCGCGCCGTCGTCAGCACCGGGAGCCAGCTCGTGGTCATCAACACCGCCAACGGCGCACAGGTGGGCAGCGCCCTCACCGGGGTGGGCAGCAATCCGCTGTTGACGGCCGACGGTAGCCGCGCGCTGACCACCGGGATCTCCTACAACGCCTGGACCCGCACGTACACGACGACGGCACGGGTGCTGAAGATCGTCTAGTGGTGGTCGTGGCCGGCGTGGTGCTCGTGGCTGCCCTCATGTCCCGCGTCGGGTGAGCCGCCCATCATGCGCAGCATCGGGATGCCGCCGGTGCGGACGAATCGCAGCACCAGGCCCGCGGCCAGCAGCAGGAAGACGATGTTGAGCCACGTGGTGTAGTTCCAGGAGATGCCGCTCTCCATCACCATGGCGTTGCGCTGCGTGGGGATGAGACCCGTTGCGCCGAACAGCAATTCGACGAGGTAGCCCGCCGCGACCATGGACACGTAGAAGGTGGCCAGCAGCGTCAGCATCATCCGGGTGCCGTAGTACTTCCGGTAGATGTTGAGGATCGGCAGGATCAGCAGGTCGGCGAAGATGAACGCGACCACGCCGCCGAAGCTGATGCCGCCGTTCCACAGCACAGCCGCCAGGGGCACGTTCCCGATGGAGCAGACGAACGACACGATCGCCACGACCGGCCCGACGATCGGTCCCCAGATCGCCGACCACGTCGGATCGTCGGCGAGAAAGAAGTTCTCCCAGAACGTATTCGGCACCCACGCGGCGATGGCACCGGCGATCAGCAGGCCGATGATCAGGTCCCGCAGGATCGCCGCCCACTCCATGACGAAGACGTGCGAGACGGACGTGAAGCCGGGTCCCGAGAACAGGCGCTTGGCGAACGAGCCCTCGCCCTGCACCGACATGTCCATGGCGGCATGCCCTTCCATCGAACCGGCGATGCCCTGGTCCGCCTGCACGCGGGCCGCGTCGATGAGGCGGCTGCGCACGAACAGGCGGAACAGCACCGCCAGAACGACGATCATGATCGGGCCACCGATGAACTCCGCGGCGGTGAACTGCCAGCCCATCAGCAGGGCCAGGATGATGCCGAGTTCGACGACGAGGTTGGTGGAGCCGATCTCGAAGGCCATCGCCGCGGTGAAGTTGGCGCCTTTGCGAAACAGCGAGCGCGCCAACGCCACTGCCGCGTACGAGCACGACGACGATGCGGCGCCGAGTCCGGCGGCCACGGCGAGGGTCTTGGGCTGGTCGTCGCCGAGGAGGCGGACGATCGTCGATTTCCGGACGACGGCCTGCACGACGGCCGACAGCGCGAACCCGAGGATCAGCGCCCAGAGAATCTCCCACGTCATCGAACCGGCCAGGGCCAGTGCGTGACCGATCGCAGCGATCGCGGCGTCCATCAGGTGACGTTAACCCGCCAGCGGCGTTCCGAATCGTCGAGCGTGGGGGTTCACGCGGGAAATCGGCCGGATCTCCACGTCATCCCCCACGCTCGACGGTGATCAGGCCGGGCTGCCGATGAACTCGATGCCGGCGTTGATCGCCGGGCGGTGCCGCAGCATGCGATAGTGCGCGAGCTTGCCGAGACCCTTGGTGGTGAGCAGCTCGGAGCCGGGCCACGCGGCGGCGAGCTTCACGCTCGACGAGTACGGGCTGTCGGGGTCGTCGGGGTCGTGGATGAGCAGCAGCGGCGGGTGGCCCGCGCGGGCCGCGAGGTTGACCATGTTGGTCTCTTCCAGCGACATGCCGATCCGGCGGACCAGGCGCTTCTGCAGGCCCGCACGGATCCGGGGGCCGAAGTTGTGGCGCGCGGCGAACAGGTCCAGGTACATCGGGTAGTCGCCCATCGGCGCGAGCAGCACCAGCCGGCCGACCTTCGCGCCGTTCACCGCGGCGGCCATGGTGGTCGCGTTGGCCCCGAGCGAGTGCGCGACGACGGCGTGCGCCGGCCCGTGGTCGCGGATGACGGCCGCGACGGCGTCGGCGCATTCGATTGCGGTGGTGCGTCCCGGCGCGAGCGCGCCCGGGTCGGACTCGTTGTGGCTGGGCAGGTCGAACGCGATGACACGATAGCCGGCGGTCACCAGCGGTTTGATGAACATGCCCAGGTGCGGCCGGCGGCCGCCCCAGCCGTGCACGAGGTACACCGGCGGCCCGTCGCCCCAGGATTCCCCGGCGATCCGGTGGCCGTCCCAGTGCGCTTCCAGCGGTGCGCCGGGCTGGACACCGGGCGGCATGCGCAGGCTCTGCTCGATGATCGGCGGGGTGCACCACAGCTCGGTGGCCCAGCGGGATCCGATGGGCGGCGCGAACCGTTCGAGCAAGGCGAACTGTTTGCGGATCTTGGGATCGACCGGCGGTTGCACACCGGAGCCCTCGACGTCGAGCACGACGTCACGGTCCGAAGACGACTCGACCATGTGTCGAATCCTAACGACCGCCCGGAATCCGGCTGCGGACGCTTTGCGGGCAACGGCCGCAGAAACACGTCAGGCCCCCTCGAAAGGGGGCCTGATCAGTGTGGCAGGTACAGGATTCGAACCTGTGTAGGCTTCCGCCGACGGATTTACAGTCCGCTCCCATTGGCCGCTCGGGCAACCTGCCGGGTTCGTCGCCTCCCGGTGACCCCGGGTTTGGCGCGAGTAGCAGAGTACAACGAAGATGTACCGAACACGAAAACGGGACCCCGACCAGGGGCGCAGATACGGAGGGCAATCCAATGGCGGATTCATCGTTCGACATCGTCAGCAAGGTCGACCGGCAGGAAGTCGACAATGCGCTGAACCAAGCCGCCAAGGAGCTGTCCACCCGCTTCGACTTCCGCGGCACGGACACCACCATCGCCTGGAAGGGTGACGAGGTCATCGAACTGGTCTCCTCGACCGAGGAACGTGTGAAGGCCGCCGTCGACGTGTTCAAGGAGAAGCTGGTCCGCCGCGACATCTCGATGAAGGCGTTCGACGCCGGCGATCCGCAGCCCAGCGGCAAGACCTACCGGGTGTCGGGGACGCTGCAGCAGGGCATCAGCAGCGAACAGGCCAGGAAGATCACCAAGATCATCCGCGACGAGGGCCCCAAGGGCGTCAAGTCGCAGATTCAGGGCGACGAGATCCGGGTGTCCAGCAAGAAGCGCGACGACCTGCAGGCCGTCATCGCCCTGCTCAAGGGCGCCGACCTGGACGTGGCGCTGCAGTTCGTCAACTACCGCTGACGCTCAGCCGTCGCTGTTCAGCTCCTTGTCCAGGTGGGTGCCGACGTTCTTGCTGTCCCCGTGATGGTTGGTCATGTTGCGGCACTCGCCGTAGAGCTTGAACGCGAGCCGGCTTTCGCCCTGGTAGTACTCGATGTTGATCGCGACGCCGTTCCGGTTGATGGTGCCGCCGTAGTTGTGCTGGGTGGGTAGCTTGTCCGACCAGCCCGCGGCCAGCATGGCCTTCTTGACCTGTTCGGCGTAGTCGTGACCGCTGACGCCGGGAGGCAGTTGCGCGCTCATCTCGATGTACCCCCGGTTCGGCGGAGCGCCGTCGTCATTGCAGGAGGCGAGATAGCCGCCGCCGGTAACGTCTTGCAGCCCAGCCACTTTCCGCAATTGCCGGCCGGCGTCGAGGACTTGCGCCATGGACTCTTCATCGGTCATCGGGTGCGCTGGACGATCACTGTGCGGAAACAAGCCACATCCTCCTAACAACAGGGCACAGGCGACAGCCGCTGTACCGACGCGATATCGACTACTTGTACTCATGGTCGTTCTTCACCGTCTCACCTGGGCGATTGGATTCGGGATCCGAATATGCCGGGGTCCCGGGGATGGGGATGTCGACGTGCGGTACCGGGACGTCGATGCCGAACGGCAGGTCGATGTGGTCGGGTGTCGAGATGGTCGGCCGGTGCCGGTCCGCGGCCAGGAGTCCGTCGGTCGCGAGGCGTTCACTGTGTCCGCTGGCGATGTCGGTCATCGCCCGCAACGACTCACTGCCCATGTCGTAGTACTTCGAGTGATCGTGGAAGCTCCAGCCGGTTTCGCCGGCCACCTCGGCCCGGAACCGGGTGGCGCCGAATCCCTCTGCCGACGGATCGGTCCCCAGACCGGCGACGGGCCCCAGCGGATTACCGAGCTCGGTGTTCAGCCATTGGGCCGCCCCCGGACCGCCCATGCCCAGTCGGGCGACGGGATCGGTCGATGCCGCCCCGACATACACCTGGCCACCGTTGACGTGGAAGTCCGCGGCACTATGCGCCAAATCTGTTCCAGGACAACCGATCAACACGACATCATTGACTTTCATACCGCTGCCCGCGCACGCATCGGCAACCGTGGTGGACCCGTACGAGTGACCCATCACCGTGACGTGCGACGAACCCTGATGCGTCGCAGCCAGCCCGTTGACGTCGGCGGCCAGTAGGTCGCCACCCTGCCTGGCCAGGGTCGGGTTCGCGATGCGCGGATCGGTGAAGCTGTCGGGCGCGTCGTAGCCCATCCACATCATCACCGCGGTGGAGCGGTTCGGGTCGGCCAGCCTCGCCTGGTCGTACACGTGAATCGCATCGTCGTGGCCGTCGGCCAGCCAGCCGTCGTGGACGCTGCTGCCGGTGCCGGGCACGATCACCGTCGTATTGTCCGCGGTGTCGGGGTTCCCGAGGCAGATGGCCGCCCGCCCCTGTCCGCCATCCGCCTCCGGTTGATAAGCCCACAGCATGACGGGACGTTCCCGCTTCGAGTCGGTGCCGGACCCGCGCTGGTGCGCGAGACCTTCACTGGTGCGCCGGGCGTTGTAGAACCGCGTGGCGTCGGTCTCCGTCAGCCCGTACCGGGCGGGGTCCTTGAGGACGTCGTCCTCTGACACGTGATTGCGGCCCGCGACGTCGCGGACCCGGTTCAGGTCGTCGTTCATCACCTGCTGATTGACGGCGTCCCGGGCACTGGCCGGGACACCGTTGAGGTTGCCCAATTCCGGCGGATGCCGGGCGATCAGCTGCTGTTGCTGCTCCGGCGTCAGTGCGTTCCACCACTTGTTGACGTCCTCGGGGTTGGTCCCCGGCGGCGGAATCTGGATGTCCTGCCCGCCGATGTTGACGGGCGCGGAGGGTTTCTGGCCTTGTACTGCCTGGTCGATCGCCGTGGCGGTGAGCGTGTCAGTGGTCTCGAAGGCCTTCAGCTGCTCCTGAATGGAGTCGGTGAAGAACTCGGCTGTTTTCTTGAGGGGCCCCAAGTCGCCGATCAGCCACTGCTGCGGGGTGACCACGCCGTCATCGCTGACCGAGAACCCCAGCATGAGGGCGGTGTCGACAAATTCGAGCAGGGTGCTGCGCAGCGAGGTGAGCTGATTGCCGCCGTCGGTGAGCGCCTTGGCCAGCTTGTCCAGCCGGGCCCGGTAAGCCTCCTGCTCATCGATCAGCTGCTGTGCCTTGGCGATTGCGGCGTCGCTCGCCTGCCCCTGCCAGTTCGCTTTCAAGTTGGCCAGCTGGCCGCGCTCCACGCCGATCACGATCTCCAGCGCGGCCGACGTGGTCCGCACGTCATCGGCGGCGTCGAGCATCGCCCCGGGCTTGGCCGCGCGTACGCGCGACACCGTCACCGTCACTACTGCCGCACCCCCTCGGCGATCGCTCCTCCGATCGTCGCACAGCGTGGGGGTACCAACCGACACAACATGCAATTCGCACCATCGACCGGACAGTCCGCCAATCCCGTCGCTCCGCTCGCCCGGGCGACATAACCTGTCGCCATGGCATCAGCGCAGCGCGTACCGACCGTCGTCGTCCTCGGTGGCGGGTCGTGGGGCACCACGGTGGCCTCGATCTGTGCGCGGCGCGGCCCGACGCTGCAGTGGGTGCGGTCGGCGGAAACCGCCGCCGATATCAACGAAAAGCATTGCAACAGCCGCTATCTGGGCGACGGGGTGGCCCTTCCCGAATCGCTGCGGGCGACCACCGACTTTTCCGAGGCCGCCAATTGCGCCGACGTCATCGTGATGGGCGTCCCGTCGCACGGCTTCCGCAACGTGCTGGGCGAGCTGGCCAAGGAATTGCGGCCGTGGGTCCCGGTGGTGTCGTTGGTCAAGGGCCTGGAGCAGGGCACCAATATGCGCATGAGCCAGATCGTCGACGAGGTGCTGCCCGGGCACCCGGCCGGAATCCTGGCCGGACCCAACATCGCCCGCGAGGTCGCCGAGGGATACGCCGCCGCCGCGGTCCTCGCGATGCCGGACCAGCACCTCGCCGCGAATCTCGCGGGCCTGTTCCGCACCCGGCGTTTTCGAACCTACACAACCGACGACGTGATCGGTGTCGAGATGGCCGGGGCGCTCAAGAACGTGTACGCCATCTCCGTCGGCATGGGCTACTCCCTGGGCATCGGCGAGAACACCCGCGCGATGGTGATGGCGCGTGCCGTGGCCGAGATGTCCAAGCTCGGCGTGGCGATGGGCGGCAATCGTGACACCTTCGCGGGCCTGGCCGGCATGGGCGACCTGATCGTCACCTGTACCAGTCAGCGCAGCCGTAACCGGCACGTCGGCGAGCAGCTGGGCCAGGGCAAGACCGTCGACGAGATCATCGCCTCGATGAACCAGGTCGCCGAGGGCGTCAAGGCTGCCAGCGTGATCATGGAGTTCGCCGAGACGCACGGGCTGAGTATGCCGATCGCCCGCGAGGTGGACCGGGTGATCAACCACGGCTGCACGGTCGAGGACGCCTACGCCGGCCTCATGCTCGAGAAGCCCGGGCACGAAGTCCACGGCGCGGGGTTCTGACCTCGACGGTCAGTTGAAGTAAGGGTTGCGGTCTTTCGGCCTGTCCAGCAACGGATTCGACTCGTTGACGATGAAGCTGCCGGACGGGCTGACCACGAAACCGGACTGGTCGAAGCTGTTGACGCACGCCGTCATGGTGCCGTCGGTACCGCACGTGATGTTGCGGTAGGTGATCCGGGAACCGCCAGGCAGCGTCTGCACCGCGCCCGGCATCTCGCCGACGTACTTCGGCCCGTTCAGGGTGTTGAACGCCGGCGCGCCGACCTGCTGGCCGACGACCACGTTGGTGCCCTCCGGGGCGCCCGGCATCGAGCCGCTACAGCCGTACTCGCCTTCGTTGCGGCGCATGATGCACGTCAGACCGCCGGGGGCCTGGAACATGTAGAACGTGCCGTCCTTGCTGGCGTAGGTCGACGGGGTGACAGGCTTGAATCCGTTGAGGTTCGGCGCGGCGGGTCCCGGTGGCGGGGGCACCGGCTCCGGCGGCGGAGCTGCCGCGGCAACACCCGGAACCAACGAGATCGCCCCAGCGGCCACGACCGCACCGATCAGGATTCTGCTCAACACCCGCTCAGCGTAGAACCCAATGACCACGCCTCGCAGCGTCAGCCGCAAATCACTTGCAGCCGAGGTCGACGTAAACCGTGGTGTTCTGACCGCGCAGCTTGCCCTCCTGGCTCGACAGCTCGCGCCCGTGCCGGACGGCGGTGACGGTGCAGTTGTCGATGGATCCGCTGCCGACGCGCGACTCGATGACCCGGAAGCCCTCGGTCTGCAGCCGGTGAATCGTCTGCGAGGCAGACTCCCCCGGCGCCGGCGGCACCACTGGCTGCGCCGCGGCCGGGGCGGCCGCCGCGACCAGCAGGGCCAGGACGATTCCGGGTCCGGCCGAGATCTTGGTGGAACTCTTCATGGTTTTTCCCTTTCCGCATCCAGCGCCGACAGCGCTGGATCAATAACTTCGACGGTAGTCGCGAAAAAGGGAGAGAAACACATTCTCAGGCCGAACCCATACGGATATCCGCATGAATCATGTCGAATTCAGGCGAAATTCAAACAGTCGACTCAGATACGTGCGGGTTGTGCGACTCACTCACCGTCACGTACTCCCCGACTTCCCGGTCCATCGGCAACCGCACCCGGAAAACCGTTCCCGCAGTGTTTGATTCGACCTCCACGCGACCACCGTGCGCTTTGACGATCGTCGACACGATCGCCAGGCCCAGCCCCGTGCTACCGAGCACGCGAGAACGCGATTTGTCGGCGACCACAAATCTGTCGAACAAATTCGGCAACAATTCTTCCGGAATTCCCGGGCCGTCATCGGCGACCGCCAATTCCACATATCCGGGACCCGGTGTCAGGCTGGTCGTGACCGAAACTCCGGCCGGCGTGTGGACACGCGCGTTGGCCAACAGGTTGCCGATCACCTGATGCAACCGGGCCGGGTCCCCGCGGACCCACACCGGCACATCGGGCAGACGCGAGCGCCAGCGGTGCGCGGGCGACGACACCGCGGCGTCGTTGACGGCATTGATCACCACGTCGCACAACTCGACGTCGTCGGTTTCGAGGTCCTGATGCTCCTCGAGACGCGAGATCAGCAGCAGGTCCTCCACCAGGCCGGACATCCGCTGCGCCTCGGCCTCGATACGGGCCAGCGCGTATTCGGTGGTCTCGGGCAGTGCAGCGCTGTCCTGGCGGGTCAGTTCGGCGTACCCGCGGATGGCGGCCAGCGGTGTCCGCAACTCGTGGCTGGCGTCGGTGAGGAACTGCCGCGTGCGACGGTGCGACGCGGCGAGCTCGGCCAGCGCGCTGTCGACGTTGTCCAGCAGCTTGTTGAGCGTGTCCCCCACGATGCCGACCTCGGTGCGCGGGTCGGTGTCCTCCGGCCGGACCCGTTCGGTGATGCGGTGGTCCTCGCTGCCGAACTGGCGGGTCGCCACCTTCGCCGCCGTCGAGGCCACGCGGCTCAGCGGCCGCAGCGCATAGTTCACCACCGCGATGGTGCCGACCGCGGTCAGCGCGATGGCCAGCAGCGTCATGACCGCGACCGCGACGGTCTTGCGCGCCACCACACTGTTGGCGTCTTCCATGGACACGCCCGAGACCAGCACGTCACCGCCACCGGCGTCCTGTCCCGCCATGCGGTACCAGCCGAGTCGCGGCAGCTTCACCGTCCGCGGCCCGAGGTTGGTCCACTGCTGCCCGCTGACGGCCTTGACGACGTCGGGCTGGACGGGCTTCGGTTCGCCGTCGGGGAACACCGCCGACTGCACGACGACGCCCTTGTGCAGTACCGCGATCAGGTTTCCGGGCGCCTGGCCACCGAAGGCCGTCAGGCCGTCTTCTCCGGCATCGATCGGGTGGGCCGGATCGCCGCGCTTGATCTCCAACCGGTCATAGGAGTGGCCGAGGGCGTCCAGCGAGCGCTCGAGTTCCGCGTCGCTCATCGCCGACACGTAGCTGTGCAGGCTGTACACCGACAGCACGCCGACCGCCAGCAGCACGACGGTGACCAGGGACGTGACGCCGAACACGAGCCGCCGGCGCAGGGTGCGCGGACGCCACCACGGCGCCCGAACCGGGGTACGGGCAGGTACTCGGGTCGGCACCCGGGTCACACGCGTCACCTCGGGCAGGTTAGTCCTCCGCGTCGGCAGGGCGCAGCATGTAGCCCACGCCACGCACTGTGTGGATCATCGGCTCGCGATCGGTGTCGATCTTCTTGCGCAGATACGAGATGTAGAGGTCGACGATGCTCGACTTGCCGCCGAATCCGTAGTTCCACACCCGGTCGAGGATCTCCGCGCGGGCGATGGCCCGCCGCGGGTTACGCATCAGGTACCGGAGCAGCTCGAACTCGGTGACGGTCAACGCGATCGGCTCGCCGGCCCGGGTCACCTCCCGGCTGGCGCCGTTGAGGACCATGTCGCCGACCTTGAGCACCTCGTCGGACGCCGGCGCGAGCTGACTGGACCGGCGCAGCAGTCCACGCAGCCGGGCCACCAGCTCTTCGAGGCTGAACGGCTTGGTCATGTAGTCGTCGGCGCCGGCGGTCAGCCCCGTGACGCGGTCCATCACGGAGTCGCGCGCGGTGAGGAAGAGCGTCGGGGTGTAGCCCTCGGCCGCACGGACCCGCTGCAGCAACTGCAGGCCGTCGGTGTCGGGCAGCATGATGTCCAGCACGACGAGATCCGGTTCCATCTCGCCGAACTTGGTCACCGCGTCGCGGCCGTTGTGCGCAACCTCGACGACCCAGCCCTCGTAGTGCAGCGCCATCTTGACCAGGTTGGTCAGCGCCGGCTCGTCGTCGACCAGCAACACCCGGATGGGGGATCCGTCGGCACGTTCCATGCGCGGCAGCTGGCCGAGCACGGCGGCCCGGGGGTGACCCTCTCGTGGTGGTACCGACATCGTTGTCATTCTTCCATTGTGTTGAGAACACAGAAAATTGTCACTGCGTTCATACCGAGTTCAAATATTAGTCCCTGGATATGACTCACGTCACTTACCTGAGCCGATGTGATGCGCGAGAATCGTTGCAATACAGTGATCTTGACTGGTCGGACCCCCAATCACGAGCATACCGACCGGATCGATTCAAGCCGGTATCCCAGGTCGCCCAATCGATCAACCCTCTGGCCCACGGAGAAGATTTGCGTTCTCTATGGGAACTCTTCCTCGCCTTGCGACCCTGTCTGGCGATAAATACTCTCGCACTTAGCAATTGACGTCGCTTATCGTCGGCGACCGTCGAACAGTTCTGAAACATGTTGTCTCGCAACATGTTTAATCGACAATGGTGTCGGCGGGTGTGCGGACCGAAACTCGCGCAGCGCATCTGCACATGTGTCCATCGGACAACAATCGGAGAACGGAAACCTAGGCATGCTAGAAACCGCCCCGCCGGCAAAGGGTCTACGCGCCATACTGCGCTACGACCTGCCTGCGTCACTTGTCGTATTCCTGGTGGCACTCCCACTGTCGCTCGGCATCGCCGTCGCGTCCAACGCGCCCATCCTGGCCGGCATCATCGCCGCCATCGTCGGCGGCATCGTCGCCGGCGCGCTCGGCGGCTCGCCGCTGCAGGTGAGCGGACCGGCCGCCGGCCTGACCGTCGTCGTCGCCGGATTGATCGCCCAATTCGGCTGGGGCGTGACGTGCGCCATCACCGTCGGCGCCGGCATCCTCCAGATTCTGTTCGGCCTGAGCCGCGTGGCCCGGGCCGCGCTGGCCATCCCGCCGGTCGTCGTCCACGCCATGCTCGCGGGCATCGGCATCACCATCGCGCTGCAGCAGCTGCACGTGCTGCTGGGTGGCAAGTCCAACAGCAGCGCCTGGGAGAACATCCACGAGCTGCCGGCACAGCTGATGAACGTCCACGGCCCCGGGTTCCTGCTCGGCATGCTGGTCATCGTCACGCTGGTGGCATGGCGCTGGGTGCCGGCGCCCGTCAACCGGATTCCCGGCCCGCTCGTCGCCATCGTCGGTGTGACGGCGCTGTCCGTCGCGCTGCCGTTCGACGTCAAGCGCATCCAGATCAACGGCTCGCTGCTGGACTCGCTGTCGTTGCCCACCCTGCCCAACGGACAGTGGGCCGCCGTCTTCGCGGGCGTCCTGACCGTCGCCCTCATCGCCAGCGTCGAGAGCCTGCTGTCGGCCGTCTCGGTCGACCGCATGCACAACGGCCCGCGCACCAACTTCGACCGTGAGCTGATCGGCCAGGGCGCGGCCAACACCATCTCCGGCGCCATCGGCGGCCTGCCCGTCACCGGAGTCATCGTGCGCAGCTCGACCAACGTCGCCGCGGGCGCCAAGACCCGGGCTTCGGCCATCCTGCACGGGTTCTGGATCCTGCTGTTCGCGGTGCCGTTCGCCGGCCTGGCCCAGCTGATCCCGACGTCGGCGCTCGCCGGCCTGCTGATCGTCATCGGCTGCCAGCTGGTCAAGAAGGTGCACATCGAAACCGCCCGTCGCACAGGCGATATCGCGGTCTACGCCATCACGGTGCTCGGCGTCGTCTTCCTCAACCTGCTCGAGGGCGTCCTGATCGGCCTCGCACTCGCGGTGGCCCTGACCGTGTGGCGCGTGATCCGCGCCAAGATCGTCACCGAGCACATCGCGGGCAACGACTGGCGCATCGTGATCGAGGGCTCCGTCAGCTTCCTGTCGCTGCCGCGCCTGACCTCGGCGCTGGCGTCGGTGCCGACCGGTTCGGACGTCACCGTCGAGCTGTCGGTGGACTTCATCGACCACGCCGCCCACGAGACCATCGATGAGTGGAAGCGCCAGCACATCGCCGGCGGCGGCTCCGTCGAGATTCACGAGCACGGCACCGCCGAGCTGCACAGCGCGGCCGCCGGTCCGCCGACCCGCACGTTCACGCCGTTCGACAAGCGTTCGGGTGTCGTCCCGTGGAAGTCGCAGCCGCAGACCTCGTCTGTGATGGAGGGTCTGGAGACCTACCACCGCCGCACCGCACCCGTGCTGCGTCCGCACATGGAGGACCTGGCCCACGCCCAGAAGCCGGAGACGCTGTTCATCACCTGCGTCGACTCGCGGGTCGTGCCCAACGTCATCACCAGCAGTGGCCCCGGTGACCTCCTGACCGTCCGCAACGTCGGCAATCTGATCCCGGAGGGACGCGCCGACGCCTCGGTCGAGGCCGCCATCGCCTTCGCCGTCGAGGTCCTGGAGGTCCGGTCGATCGTGGTGTGCGGCCACTCCAGCTGCGGTGCCATGACCGCGCTTCTGGGCGGCGACCAGGGTCACGACGAGCACCTGCACACCTGGTTGGAGCACGGTGACGCGACGTTGCGCGCCTTCGACGAGGGCCGCCACCCCGTGGCCGTCGCGGCGGCCGAGGAAGGCTTCGGCGTCGTCGACCAGCTGTCGATGGTCAACGTCGCGCTCCAGGCGCAGACGCTCGCCGCCCATCCCCTGGTCCGGGCCCGGCACCTCGCCGGCGATCTCGAGGTGATCGGGCTGTTCTATGACATCGGCACCGCGGCCGCCCTCCGGGTGACGCCGGTCAGCGTGGACCGTCTGGTCGAGGTTGCCGAGTAGTACCTGATTGATCCTGCGCCCAGGGCCGTACCCCGCGAGAGCGGCAGGCCCTGGGCGCAGTGTCATTTCCGGGTCCTGTTCAGCTCAGCCGCAGCAGCATCCGCCGGACGCCTGCGCGCCGGACGGCAGCTCGACGTCCGGCGGTTCGCCGTCGGGCCGCCAGTCGAACGGGAAGTGCTTGCTGGAGGCGCCGAGGTACTCGTGGGAGAAGTCGAAACCGACGGCGTCGGCCTTCTTGACCACGCCCCACGTCGCCACCTGTCCCGGCCCGACTTCCGCGCCCGGGGCGTTGACGGTGGTGACGCGACGGTTCGGATCGGCCGTCGGCCCCGTCAGCGCGTCGACGCGGACGTCGACCTTGCCCGGAATCTCCGCCCGCCAGTAGGCGAGGTCGTCGGCTGCGGCGAAGTTGATCGGCGCGTACTCGATGCCACGCAGCTCGCTGATCAGGCTGCCGAACTCTCCCGGCCAGCCGCCCTCGTCGCCGCGGAAAATCCGCTCGAGCGCCGCGCGCTGATCGGCGTCGGCCTTCTCGTCGATGTAGAACATCAGCTTCATGGTGGCGTCCGGGTCGCCGATCCACATGTTGCCGGCGAACTCGCCCAGGGCCACCACCCCGAGACCGCTGAGATCGGTTGTGCCGTAATGCCCTTCGTGCACCTGCCAGACGAGGGTGAACAGGCAGTCGCCGTGCGTGGGCTCCTGCGCGAAGCTGCACGGGCAGGGCAGCTTGCAGCTGCACACATCGAACCACTCGCCGCGTAGATGCCAATCGGCCTTCGGGGTTGCCGCCACCGTCATCGCTGAATCCCTTCTCGTGTGCATACCCCCTGGGGGTACCTGACGTGGACGACGTTACGCAGCGATCCGAGGGTTGGTCAAGTACCCCCTGGGGGTATCTCTTGGTGAGTTTGGTATGCGGGGTCGGTGCTGCGTTGGCTCTGCGCTGCGGGCGGGATAGTGCGAGTAGGCAAGGCCCTCGTCGCAGGATCAACCGCGGGGTCCGTTCACCCTGAAACCACGGCGCAAAAGTGCGAGTAGGCAAGGCCCTCAACGCAGAGCCAACGTGCGAAACCCAGGAACTACCGCCCGGCCATGCGCTCCAGTCGCGCGATGCGGTCCTCGATGGGCGGGTGGGTCGAGAACAGCTTGCCGATCTTCTCGCCGGCCCGGAACGGGTTGGCGATCATCAGGTGGGCCTGGTCGGCCAGCTGCGGCTCCGGCGGCAGCGGGGCCTGTTGCACGCCGGCGCTGATCTTGCGCAGCGCGCTCGCCAGCGCCAGCGGGTCACCCGTCAGCTCGGCGCCCGACTGGTCGGCCTGGTACTCGCGCGAGCGCGACACCGCCAGCCGGATGACGGTCGCGGCCAGCGGTCCTACGATCGAAAGCACCAGCAGGACAAAGGGATTGGGCCGGTCGTCGCGGTCGCCGCCGAACATGCCGATGAAGTACGCGACGTTGACCAGAGCCGTGATCACCGACGCCATGGCGCCCGCGACACAGGAGATCAGAATGTCGCGGTTGTAGACATGCGACAGCTCATGCCCCAGCACGGCGCGCAGCTCGCGCTCGGTGAGGATGTTCAGGATGCCCGTGGTGCAGCACACCGCGGCATTGCGGGGGTTGCGCCCCGTGGCGAACGCATTGGGGGCGGCGGTGTCGCTGATGTACAGCTGCGGCATGGGCTGGCGCGCCGTGGTGGCGAGCTCGCGGACGATGCGGTACATCGCCGGCGCCTGCATCTCGCTGACCGGCTGCGCATGCATGGCCCGCAGCGCCATCTTGGCGCTGTTGAAGTAGACGTAGGCGTTCATGCCGATGGCGAACAGCACCGCCAGGTACATGATGTTCTTGCCGAACAGCGACCCGATCAGCACGATGAGCGTCGAGAAGCCCGCCAGCAGCGCGAACGTCTTTGCGGTGTTCGCGTGCGGATTCCACGTCATCGGCTACCTCCTCCAGCGCAGTCAAACTCACTGAATTGAACGCTCGGCAACTGGTGCCTGGTTCCAGGGTGTCCCGTTGGGAGGTCAGCCGTGGCGGTCAGCGGTGTACTCGACCAGGTTGAGCAGCGCCAACCGGCCGGGCAGGTCCGGCAGGTTGTTCAGCTCGGCGCGAGCGTCCGCGGCGAAGCGCTGCACGGTGCGCTTGGCCTCGACCATGCCCTGCGACGCGCGCAGCAACGCCAGCGCCTCGGCGAGGTCGGCGTCGTTGTCGATGGGCTTGGCCAGCAACACCCGCAGCCGGTCGGCGTCAGGCCCGGTTTCCTTCAGCGCGTACAGCACCGGCAGGGTGTGGACACCTTCGCGCAGATCGGTACCCGGCACCTTGCCCGACTCGTCGGGATCACTGTCGATGTCGATGATGTCGTCGGAGATCTGGAAGATGGTGCCGACGATGCCGCCCAGCCGGCTCAGCCGCTCGATCTGCTCCTCATCGGAGCCGGAGAACGTCGCACCGAACCGTCCGGACGCCTCGATCAGGCACGAGGTCTTCTCGTACACGACCTTCAGGTAGTGCTCGACAGGGTCGGCGCCTTCGAGGGCGCCGCGGGTCTCGCGCATCTGGCCCGTCACCAACTGGGCGAAGGTATCGGCGATGACGCGCACCGCGTCCGGCCCCAGCCGGGACACCAGCCGCGAGGCGGTGGCGAACAGGTAGTCGCCGGCCAGGATCGCGATGTTGTTGCCCCAGCGGGCGTTGGCACTGTCCGCGCCGCGTCGCACCTGCGCCTCGTCCATGACGTCGTCGTGGTACAGCGTCGCCAGGTGCACCAGCTCGATCACGGCCCCGGCGATCGCGACATCGTTGTTGTCGGGGTCGGGCCCCAGCGACGCCGACAGCACGGTGAACAGCGGACGGAACCGCTTGCCACCGGCCTGGAACAGGTGCTGGACCGCCTCGGCCATCAGCTCGTCGGCTTTGCCCAGCTCGGTCGACATCAGGTCTTCGATGCGCGCGACCGCGTCACGAACCTGCGCGGCGAAGGCGGCGTCACCAAAGTCCACGCCCGCGACCACTGTCGCTGGTGTCTTCATGGGTCCAACATACTGGGCGGCATGGTCGTGCACGCAGATGTGGTCGTGGTCGGAGCCGGGCCGGCAGGTTCCGCCGCTGCCGCCTGGGCAGCGCGTCGGGGCCGCGACGTCCTGGTGATCGACTCCGCGCAGTTTCCCCGGGACAAGGCCTGCGGCGACGGGCTGACGCCGCGGGCCATCGCCGAACTGCGTGAGCTGGGGCTCGGCGCGTGGCTCGACGGCCGCGTCAGCCATCACGGACTGCGCCTGGCCGGCTTCGGCGCGCAGCGCGAGGTGCGCTGGCCCGGACCGTCATTCCCGGCCACCAGCAGCGCCGTGCCGCGCACCGAGCTCGACGACCGGATCCGTCAGGTCGCGGCCGACTCCGGCGCGAAGATGTTGTTGGGCGTCAAGGCCGTCGGCGTCACGCACGACGCCACCGGCCGCGTCCGCACGCTGACGCTCGACGACGGACAAGAGGTCAGCTGCACCGAACTGATCGTCGCCGACGGCGCCCGCTCGACGCTGGGCCGTGTCCTGGGACGGCAATGGCATCAGGAGACCGTGTACGGGGTCGCGATCCGCGCCTACATCGAGACGCCACGGCATGCCGAGCCGTGGATCACGTCGCACTTGGAGCTGCGCTCCCCCGAAGGGGAGGTGCTGCCCGGGTACGGCTGGATTTTCCCGCTGGGCAACGGCGACGTGAACATCGGCGTGGGTGCGCTGGCCACCGAGAAGCGTCCGGCCGACGCCGCGCTGCGCCCGCTGCTCGCCCACTACACCGACCTGCGCCGCGACGAATGGGGCTTCGAGGGTCAGCCGCGGCTGGCCAAGTCGGCGCTGCTGCCGATGGGCGGCGCCGTGTCCGGGGTCGCGGGACCGAACTGGATGCTGGTCGGTGATGCGGCGGCATGCGTCAACCCGCTCAACGGCGAGGGCATCGACTACGGCCTGGAAACCGGCCGGCTGGCTGCTGACCTGCTCGGCTCGGGCGACCTGAGCGCGGCCTGGCCCGCACTGCTGCAACAGCACTATGCCGCCGGGTTCTCCGTGGCCCGCCGACTGGCGATCCTGCTGACGCTGCCGAGGTTCCTGCCGCTGACGGGGCCTGTCGCGATGCGGTCGCAGTACCTGATGACGATCGCGGTGCGGGCCATGGGCAACCTGGTGACCGAGGAGGACACCGACATGATCGCCCGCCTCTGGCGCCGCGCCGGACGCGGCTCACGCCGGCTGGATCAGCGCAAGCCGTTCAGCTGAGCGACCGCGCGAACCCGACGATGTCGCGCACGGTGGCAGCGAAGACGTCGGGCATGGCACCGGCAAGCAGGATGTCGCCCGCGTGGCAGGTGCCGGCGACGATCCGGCCGACGACGCTGACGCCCGCGGCGGCGAGCCTGCGGTAGTAGATCAGCCCCTCGTCGCGCAGCGGGTCGAGTTCGTTCACCGAAATGACATGTGGCGGAAGGCCTTCCAGCTCAAGATCGGTGGCCTCCGCGGCCCAGCAGGTGCCGTCCTGCGCGTGCTGCTGGTCGGGGTCATAGATGGAACCCAACAGGGCCAGTTGCA
Source organism: Mycobacterium sp. SMC-18 (assembly GCF_045310895.1). Lineage (NCBI taxonomy): Bacteria > Bacillati > Actinomycetota > Actinomycetes > Mycobacteriales > Mycobacteriaceae > Mycobacterium > Mycobacterium sp. SMC-18. The sequence goes on along the minus strand of NZ_JBJIAL010000006.1, from coordinate 190,110 downwards.
GGCGGCTGATGAAGTACTGGTCGTTCTCCCGCAGCGACGGCAGCTCGTCGCAGTCCTCGAGCCACCGGTTGGAGATGTACGGACACTGCGCGTAGACGCCGGCGATCTCGCCGATCCAGCCTTCTCGCTTGGCCTTCAGCGCGACCGTCAGCGTCAGGTTCCCGCCGCCGGACTCCCCCGACACGATGAGGTGGCTGATCCCGAGCTCGTCCTGGTGCGCCGCGGTCCACCGCACGGCCGCGGCGCAGTCGCCCAGACCGGCCGGGAACGGGTGCGGGCCGAGTGCACCGCCGGAGTTACGGAACTCGACGCCGACGACGACAAGGCCTGCGACCGCGAGGTTTTCGCGCAGCCGGACGTACTGGATGTCTGCGGCACTGCAGATCGCCATGCCGCCGCCGTGCAGGTGCACGAGGCCGGGCAGCGGGCCGTCGACGTCGGTCGGCCGGCTGATGAACAGCGTGATCTCGTTGCCGTCGGTGCCGGTGATGGTGGTGGTCGAGGTGGTGACGCCCGCTGCGGCCGGGGCCTGCTCGCCGAACATCTTGAGCACGGCGCCGGTCCCCTGCTCGGCGAAGTTCGAGAACTCCACGCGCTGCGCCAGCGGAGCGTCGACGGTCAGGGGCGCTTCCGGCAGTCGGCCGTCCATGCCGAACGCGGCGAGCGCCTTGACCATGCGCGGGTCGGCGCGCGGGTCGGTGCCGATGGTGCAGTCAGGGTCAGCCAGGTGTCCGTAGGGCATGGCCCCATCATGGTGCCGAAAATGAACTTGGTCGCGACTTTGCGAAAAGTCGCGACCAAGTTCACCGTGGGCGGAAAGTTACCGGTATTCGCAGAGGTACGCGGTCTCGACTTCGACGCGGACACCGAACTTGCTGTCGGCCGGCACCGTGAATTGCGTTCCCGCGGCGAAGGTTTCCCACTCGTCGCTGCCGGGCAGCTTGACGGTCAGGGCGCCGGACACCACGTGCATGATCTCGAGGCTCGAGGTGCCGAATTCGTATTCGCCGACGGCCATGACGCCGACGGTCGCGGGGCCCTCGGCGGGCGCGAACGCGATCGATGCGACCTTGCCATCGAAGTACTCATTGACCTTGAACAACACATCTCCTCGAACTCAGGTGAGGGGTCAGGATAGCTGGCGCGACTGCCGGCGTTGACTGCGAACCCACGCACACTCGCACTCGATCTCTTACGACGTCAGTTCGCGGTCAACGTCGATCTCGCGCTCGCGGCTACTGCACCACGTACTTGTGGACCCCGAGGATCGCGTTCTCGTCGGCCGGTTCGGTGGTGCACTCGTGCAGCGCCGACCGCACTTTCTCAGTGTCCATGCCGGTGCCGATGCACACCAGTTGCGTGCCGGTGCCGCGACGCTTCTGCAGCCGCAGCGAGCCGCCCACCAACTGCAGCAGGTACCGGTGTCCGCCGCCGAAGTCGACGAAACCCTTTGCCCGGTAAAGCCCTTCGGGCCGGTCACGCAGCAGGGCCAGCAAGCGGCGGGGGTTCAGGACGTCGCCGGTGGCGTATTCGACGGACTGGTAGACGGGATGGTCGTGGTCGTGGTCGTCGTGCAGCAGCTCGTCGAACGACAGCTGGGCCTGCGGGGCGCGCTCGGGGATGTCGATGAGCAGCGTCGGGTCGATTCGCGCGAAATCGGTGGGCTGCACCGGAACTCGCGGATTCTGCGCGCGAATGCGGGCCACCACGTCATCGATGTCGGTGGCCTCGGAGGCCCGGTTCAGCACCACCAGGTCGGCGACCGGCAGCCCGTGCCCGAACTCCGGCTCGCATCCGTTGACCACCAGGATCAGGCCGGCGTAATGGAAGTCATCCGAATCGGCCGTCATGATGGTGCGCGCCACCGCGGGCGGCTCGGCGACGCCGCTGGCCTCCACCACGATCAGATCCAGGGCCGGGCGGACGGCGGCCAGCTTGCCGAGCATCTCGGCCACCTCACCGTCCTCCGCGACGCAGCAGATGCACCCGTTGGACAGTGACGCCATGGCGTCGACCTGACCCGCGACCAGCATCGCGTCGATGTTGACGGACCCGAAGTCGTTGACCAGCACGCCGATTCGCGCGCCACGGCCGCCCCGCAGCAGGTGGTTGAGCAGCGTGGTCTTGCCCGCGCCGAGGAAGCCGGCTACGGCGAGGACGGGAATCACGGATTGACGACTGAGCCCATTGGCGGTTTCACCGCCGCGTGCAGCGCGACGATCCCTCCGGTCAGGTTGCGCCAGCGCACCTGCGACCAGCCGGCCGCCTCGATCTTGCGGGCCAGGTCGTCCTGATCAGGCCAGGCCCGGATGGACTCGGCGAGGTAGACGTACGCCTCGGGGTTGGACGACACCGCGGTGGCCATCGTCGGGAGTGCCTTCATCAGGTACTCCTTGTAGGCCGTCGCGAACAGGCGGTTGGTGGGCGTGGAGAACTCGCACACCACCAGACGACCGCCGGGCCGGGTCACCCGGGCCATCTCGCGCAGGCCGGCGCTGAAGTCGACGACGTTGCGCAGCCCGAAGCTGATGGTCACCGCGTCGAAGACGCCGTCGTCGAACGGCAGCCTGGTGGCGTCACCGGCCACCTTCGGGACGTTCCGCGCCGCACCGGCGGCGAGCATGCCGACCGAGAAGTCGCAGGCCACACACCAGGCGCCCGACGTCGCGAGCTCAACGGTCGACACCGCCGTCCCGGCAGCGAGGTCCAAAACCTTGTCACCTGGGCCGATGCCCAGCGCGGCGCGCGTCTGCCGCCGCCAGAACCGGTCCTGTCCCAGGGACAGCACGGTGTTGGTGATGTCATAGCGGCGGGCCACGCCGTCGAACATCGACGCGACCTCGTGCGGATCCTTCTCCAATGACGCGCGACTCACAGATATGACGCTACCGGCTGGTCTTGTGCCCCGCGTCTGCGGCGGCCCGGGAATGGAACGGCCACCGCGGGAGCTGTAAGCCGCATGGGTGCAAAAGTCTGGTTCATCACGGGGACATCGCGCGGGTTCGGACGCGAGTGGACGGCGGCGGCGCTGGAGCGCGGCGACAAGGTGGCTGCGACGGCGCGGGACGTGTCGACGCTCGACGACCTCGTCGCCAGGTACGGCGACGCGCTGCTGCCCATCGCGCTCGACGTCACCGACCGCGACGCCGACTTCGCCGCCGTGAAGACGGCACACGAGCACTTCGGCCGGCTGGATGTCGTCGTGAACAACGCCGGCTACGGCCAGTTCGGCTTCATCGAGGAACTGTCGGAGGCCGAGGCGCGGGACCAGATCGAAACCAACGTCTTCGGCGCGCTGTGGATCACGCAGGCGGCGCTGCCGTACCTGCGGGGGCAGGGCAGCGGGCACATCATCCAGGTGTCCTCGATCGGCGGCATCAGCGCGTTCGCGGGTCTCGGCGCGTACCACGCGTCCAAGTGGGCGCTCGAGGGTTTCTCGCAGTCGCTGGCCGCCGAGGTGGAGCGGTTCGGTATTCACGTCACTTTGATCGAGCCAGGTGGTTTCGCGACCGACTGGGGCGGCGCGTCGGCGAAGCGGACCACGGAACTGCCGGAGTACGACGGACTTCGGGCAGACGTCGCGCGCTGGCGCGGCGAGCGCAATGCGGTACCGGGCAACCCGGAGGCCTCGGCGGCTGCGGTGCTCAAGATCGTCGACGCCGAAAAGCCGCCGCTGCGAGTATTTTTCGGCAGCGCACCGCTGCAGATCGCGAAGACCGACTACGAAAACCGGTTGCGCACCTGGGAAGAGTGGCAGCCGGTGTCCGAGCTGGCGCAGGGCTGAACGAAGGAACTCCGATGGCGGGATTGAAATTCGTCCGACGGGACGACGGGTTGACGTATGAGTTCACCGAAGACGGCGAGGCGCACGGGTTTCCGTCGTACAAGCGGGTCGATCTGGACATCTGGTGCCGGCGGCTGCCGCACTTCGGGTGGGTGGTGTGCACGGAGCGGAGCGCGGTGTCGAGTCGCCCGTTCGACCACGCGGGGTTCGGTTACCTGCCACCCGAGGGTACGTGGGTGAGCCGTAAAGACGACCGGTCATACGTGTACGACCTCGTCCACGTGAGCTGAACTCCCGCCGAGCGTGCATGTCTGCGCACGGCACGCCGGTCGACACGTGCAGATTCGTCACTCTCGGCAGCCACGAGCGCGACATTCATGCACACCAAATACGGCGTGTCGCAGGCAAACACGCACGCTCGCGGGAGAGTGGGGCCGCGGCGGCGCGGCTCGCGGGAGATCAGGCTGCGAGGGCGCGACGCTCGCCGAGGACGGCGGCGTAGTGGCCGAGCAGTTCGTCGCACACGGCGGGCCAGGTGCGGCCGAGCACGCTGCGGCGGGCGGCGAGCGAGTAGCGGGACCGCTCGGCCAGCAGGTGGTCGACCGCGGCCGGCAGCGACCCCTCGAAATCCGCCACCGGCAAGAGCAATCCGGTGTGCATGGGTGTCACCAGATCACGCGGGCCACCCGCATCCGGCGCGATGACCGGCAGACCTGACGCCATGGCCTCCTGCACCGCCTGACAGAACGTCTCGTGCTCCCCCGGGTGCACGAACACGTCCATGCTGGCGTATGCCGTGGCCAGTTCCCGCCCGTACAGCGCGCCGGTGAAAACCGCTGTCGGCAGCAGCTTTTCGAGCTTGGGTTGATCGATACCCTCGCCGACGACCACGAGCTGCAGATCGTCGCGGCCGGCCAGCGCGGCCAGCCGTTCGACGTGCTTCTCCGGCGCCAGCCGGCCGACGAAACCCACCACCGGCTTGCCCTCGGGCGACCACTGCGCCCGCAGCGCGGCACTGCGCGCCGACGGTGCGAAACCGGTGACGTCGACGCCGCGGCCCCACTTGTACACGCGCGGAATCCGATGGGTGACAAGGTCTTCCATCGTCGCGCTGGACGGCGCGAGGGTCCGGTCGGCGCGCGAGTGCAGGTGCCGGTTCCAGGCCCACGCGGTCTTCGTCATCATGCCGACGCCGTAGCTCTGCGCGAAACCGGCGATATCGGTCTGGAACACCGCGACGGTCGGGATGTCGAGGAAGCGCGCGGCGTGCAGGCCGCCGTAGCCCAGCAGCGCCGGCGACGCCAGGTGCACGACGTCGGGCCGAAAGTCGCGCAGTACCCGCACCATTCGCGGCCGCGGCACACCCAGCGGCAACGACGTCACCTTCGGGAACATGCGGGACGGGATGCGATGCACGGGCACATCGCCGTGAAAAGTGTCTGCGGGCTTTTCGCCCCGCGGTGTGTCCGGCGCGATCACCAGCGCCTCGTGGCCGTTCCGGTGGAGGTGCTCCAGCACCCGGAGCACCGAATTGGTGACGCCGTTGACATTCGGGAGAAAGGACTCCGCCACGATCGCAACTCGCACACCTGCAGGCTGGCAGCGCAGCCTGACCGTCAGGTGACCGTCAGGGGTACGCGACGCGAAGACACGCACAACTCGGGTACCACCGGTATCGTCTGTCGCACCGGGGTGAGAAAGGGGCCGGCATGCGTCTACCTCGGCTGATCCTCGCTTCGGCCACCGCGCTGGTCCTCCTCGCCGGGTCAACCGGCTGCGGCCGTACCGTCACCGGATCGGCACTCCGGGACCCGGATCTGCCGGGCGTCGCGCTCACCGCGGACGGCTTCGGCATCATCGCCGGCCGCCCCGACGCCCCGGCGCAGATCGAGGTGTACACCGAGCCGCAGTGCACCCACTGCGCCCACCTGCAGGACACCGACGGTCCGGAGCTGAAGAGCCTGATCGCCCTCGGCCTGCTGACCGTCACCTACCGCCCGGTGACGTTCCTGGACACCGAGTACGGCTATTCGGCCAAGGTGGCCAACGCGATGTTCCTGGCCGCCGCGCACGGCACGTCGGCGCCCGCGCTGCAGGCGTACGTCGCGACGCTGTGGGGCCACCAGAATCCGGGAGGGTCGGCGCCATCGGACGGTCAGCTCGCGGGCTGGGCCGCCGATGCCGGCGTCAGCGCCGAGGCCGTGGCCACCATCCAGTTCGGTGAACACGCCGTCGACACCGACGAAATGACGATCACCAACGAGACCCGGCTGCAGGAAATCCGCGACGGCGACGCCGGCACCCCGACGGTGTACGACCTCACCGGCAACACCGTGGTGGACATCCAGGAAGACGGGTGGCTGGCCAAGCTGACCGCCGGCCGGCAGACCTAACCCAGCCGGCGCTGCACGAGCGTCACGATCCAGAGCAGCGCACCGGCGACCAACCAGCCCACCACGGCGATCGACCCGGCCGGGATGACGGCCAGCGACGCGTTGCGGTTCTGCACCCGGACCAGGTCCGGGTTGCTGCGGTCGTACTCGACGTAGATGCGCATCCCGGTCTCCAGCTCGGACGGGTACAGCACCCCCAGCTCGGGCCGGTAGGTGACGCGGTCGGGCGTCACGAACTCGATGGTGGAGCGTCGCGGACCCGCCGAGAGCACCTCCGCGGCCGCCGTGCCCATGTTGTGCTCGATCTGCTGGTCGTTGCGCCACGCGCCGAGCACCAGCAGCACCGACTGCAGGGTCACCAGGCAGCCCATGATCACGATCCCGATCCGGATCCGGCGGATGACGCGCTGCGACCGGGTCTCCTTGCCGTCACCGAAGACCCGCAGAATCAGGTTGTCCCACAACGTGTTCAACCTGCAGCGCAGGGGTTCGGGGATCACGGCGCGGCCTTGATCGCCGCCCGTATCGATGCGTGCAGCGCCCGCAGGGTGGACCGGTCGGCCTTGACCTCCAGCACGCGCATCCCCTCGAACGGTTCGCGCAGCGCGGTGGCCAGCCCGTCGGCCTCCACCTGCCGGCACTCGACGTGGTACGCCCGGCACAGGGCCGCGACGTCGACGTCGTGCGGGGTGCCGAAGATGCGCGACGACACGTCGGAGAAGCGGGGATCGCCCTGCTCCAGCAGCTCGAAGATGCCGCCGCCGTTGTCGTTGGAGACCACGATGGTCAGCGCCTTGGGCATCGGCTCGGTGGGGCCGATCAGCAGGCCCGAGCTGTCGTGGACGAAGGTCAGGTCACCGATGAGCGCGACGGTCCGGCCCGACGTGTGGGCGAGCGCGGCGCCGATCGCCGTCGACACCGTGCCGTCGATGCCGGCGACGCCGCGGTTGGACCGCACCGAGATGCCGTGCGAATTCAGCCCGACGAGCGCGGCGTCACGCACCGGGTTGGAGGCGCCGAGCACCAGCTGGTCGCCGGACTGCAGCCCGTCGGCGACGGCGGCCGCGACGTGCAGGCCCGTGGTCAGTTCGTAGGCCGCCAGCTGGTCCCGCACCGCGTGCTCGGCGCGGGTGTTGGCCTCGGCACACTTCGCGAGCCAGGCCGGATCGGGAGTGCCCGACGTGATGGCCCGCGTGCCGGTGGCCTGCGAATTGCCGGACACGTCGGGCCAGCGCGGGCCGGTGGTCAGGGCATAGACGGGCACCGACGGGTCGGCCAGCAGCGCCGACACCGGCCGGTGCAGTGTGGGCCGGCCCAGCATGATCACCTGCTGCGGCCGGACCAGTGACAACGCCAGCGGATGCAGTGGGTTGTCGGCCGGCGGCGCGGTCGGTTCGGCGACGGTCGGCAGGTGCGCGAGGTTCTCGTGCCGGCCCGCGCCGTGGCCGGCGATGACGACGGTGTCGGGCGTCAGGTCGATCTCGAGGGGCTGGTCGAACGTGACGGGCGGGGTGTACGTCCACGGCCGGCCGTCGGGGCGCCCCTCCGGGCAATAAGAGGAGCCGTCGACCGTTCCCTCTTTGGCGTCCGGGACCAGCGGCTCCCGCAGCGGAATGTCGAACTGCACGGGTCCGGCGTTGGCCGAGCGAGAACCCTTGGCGGCCACCAGGACCCGGCACGTCGCCGACCGCCACTGCGCGTTGGCCGCGGCGACGTCGGCCGTCGGCTCGGCCAGGCCGAGGCTGATCGTGGCCCGCACCTGGTTGCCGAAGTAACCGAGCTGCTCCATGGTCTGGTTGGCGCCGGTGCCCAGCAGTTCATAGGGCCGGTTGGCGCTCAGCACGATCAGCGGCACGCGGGCGTAGTTGGCCTCGATCACCGCCGGACCGAGGTTCGCCACGGCGGTGCCCGACGTCATCGCGATGCACACAGGTGAGCCGGCCGACACCGCGAGGCCGACGGCCAGGTACCCGGCGGTGCGCTCGTCGATGCGGACATGCAGGCGCAAGCGGCCGGCGCGGTCGGCGTCTGCCAGCGCGAACGCCAGCGGCGCGTTACGCGAACCAGGGCACAGCACCACATCGCGGACGCCGCCGCGAATCAGCTCGTCGACCACGACCCGCGCCTGAATCGTCGACGGGTTCATTGCTACAGCGTGTCACACCGGGTTGGCAGCGAAGAATTCCAACATCGCGGCGTTCACCGCATCGGGACGCTCGATGAAGCCGAGGTGCCCGGCGTCGGGGATTTCCAGGTAGCGGCCCAGCGGAATCGCGTCGGCCACCTCTTTCGACAGGTGCGGCGGCAGCACGACGTCGTCGGCGAACCCGATCACCTGCACGGGCACCGCGATCTGCTGGTAGGCCGGCAGCCGGTTGGTCTCGGGCGCGACGGCCAATTGCGCGCGCAGTCCCGGAGTGGGCTTCGTCGGCCACATGGTGAACATCTCGATCCAGTCCTGGACGGCGCGGTCGTCGTTCAGGGTCTTGGGTGAAAAGTTCTCCAGCAGACGGTTTTTCGCGTCCACCTCAGGCGGCAGCTCGATGCCGGCGGCGAGCAGCGCCCGCTCGGCCTCGCGGAAGAATTTGCGGGCCCGGTCCTCGCGGCCGCGCGTGGCCATCAGCACCGCGGAGGACACCAGCTCGGGGCGGGCGACCATGAGTTCCTGCGCGATGAACGACCCCATCGACACCCCGACGACGCGCACCGGGCCGCCGACGACCTTGTTGATCAACGACGCCGTGTCCGCGACCGCCTGGTCGGTGGAAAAGCCGATGGCGTTCTCCGTGGCGCCGATACCGCGGTTGTCGAACGTGATGCAGCGGAAGCCGGCCCGCTGGAACGCCGGTACCTGGTGCAGGTGCCACGTGCGGCCCGCGCCGCCGCGGCCCGCGATGAACAGCACCGGCTCGCCATTACCGCGCTCGTCATATGCCAGATTCACCCGGCCGAGGTTACTGGACCCGGGATTTGTGCACGATTTTCCGCGGTCGGCGCGGAAAATCGTGCACAAATCCCTAGGTCAGCGGCGGGTTCGGACCTTCTTGAGGGCCTGGTCCCACAGCAGCGCCGTGGTGGCCTTGAGGGCCGTCGGCTTGAGCAGCTCGCGGGACATCAGGGCCGTCGCACTGGCCTTGGTGGCGGCCGAGGCCTTCGACATGTGCCCGGAGTCGAACGGGGGCTGCGGGTCGTATTCCATGGACAGCTGGATGGCCTTGGCCTTGTCCTCGCCGCCGATCTGCGCGGCCAGCCACAGACCGAGATCGATGCCGGCCGAGACACCCGCGCAGGTGACGATGCGGTCGGCCGACTGCACGATGCGCTCGTCGGTGACGGGTTCGACGCCGAACGTGCGCAGCAGTTGCACGGCGGCCCAGTGCGACGTCGCGCGCTTGCCCTTCAGCAGTCCGGAGGCGCCCAGGATCACCGAGCCCGAGCACACCGACGCCGTCCACGTGGTGGTCTCGTGGGCCCGCCGCAGCCACTCCAGCAGCTTCTCGTCGCGCGCGTGCTCCATGGTGCTGAACCCGCCCGGGATGAGGACGATGTCGGGCGACGGGGTCTCGTCGAACGAGTGGGTGGCGCCCACCAGCAGCACCCCGGAGTCGGCGACGATCGGGCCCGGCTCGTGCCAGACGAAGCGGACCTCGGTATCGGGCAGCCAGCGCAACGACTCGTACGGCCCGATGAAGTCGAGGGCCGTGAACCCCGGGTACAGGACGATGGCAACTTGCATTATTGCTCCCTAGCTCGCATTTTCTCTGGTCCTCGCGTGCGCGAAAGTTCTGCGGTACTGGTCGGGTGAAACCCCGACGCGCCGAATGAAACTGCGGCGCAACGTTTCCGCGCTGCCGAAGCCGCAGCGGGCGGCGATGGCGGTGACGGTGTCGTCGGTCTCGGTGAGTTGCCGGCGGGCCGCGTCGGTGCGGACGCGCTCGACGTAGGCCGCGGGCGGCTCCCCCACCTCGGCGGTGAAGGTGCGGGTGAAGTGCCGCGGGCTCATCGCGGCGGCGCGCGCCAGCTCCGGGACACTGTGCGCGCCGCCGGGTTCGGCTTCGATGCGCTCCTGCACGTCGCGGATCGGTTCGCGCTTGGCGCGCGGCATCCAGACCGGCGGCGCGAACTGCGTCTGCCCGCCGGGCCGGCGCAGGTACAGCACCAGCCAGCGAGCGACGTCCTGGGCGACGTCGGTGCCGTAGTCGTCCTCGACGAGGGCCAGCGCCAGGTCGATGCCCGCGGTGACGCCGGCCGCCGTCCACACCTGCTCGGAGCTGCGGACGAAGATCGGATCGGGATCGACGGTGATGCAGGGGAATTCACTGGCGAGCTTGTCCGCCGAGGCCCAGTGGGTCGTGGCCGAGCAGCCGTCGAGCAGGCCGGACTCCGCCGCCAGGAAGGCGCCGTTGCAGACGCTGACGATGCGGCGCGCGTGGGGTGCGGCGGTGCGAATCCAGTCGATGACGGCCGGGTTGGCCCGGGCCTCGTCGACGCCCATGCCGCCGGGCAGCACGATGGTGTCGATGGGCTCGTTGGGGTCAGGCGGCGGCTTGGCGACGAATTCGAGCCCGGTCAGCGTGGTGACGGGACCGCCGTCGGCCGCGGCCAGGACCGGCGCGTAGCCCTCGTCAGCCCGCCCCATCGCGGCCAGCTGCAGCGTGGCTCCCGTGAACACGTCGAAGGGGCCGACCACATCGAGGGCCTGCACCCCGCGGAAGCCGAGCAGCACCACAGATCGCGTCACGCTTCTATCGTGCGACGCCGAGGTCCATGGCGTCTACGCCACGGACCCCACAAATCAGGACATGCCGGCCGGCATTACGCCCGGCCGAACAGGCCGCCCACGAGCCGCTGCAGCGGACCCGGTGCCGAGCTGTCCACCGCGGGCGCGTCGGCACGCGGTGCGGCGCCGTAGCCCACTGCCACCACGGCGTCGCACAGATCAGCAGGGCTGACGTCACGGTCGGTCTCGACGGTGGCGGTCTTGGTGGCGAAGCTGACCGATGCGTGCACGCCGTCGATCTTGTTGAGTGCCTTCTGCACCCGCCGGGAACACATGCCGCACGACATTCCGGTGATGTCGAGATAGACGGCACCGGTGGTCGGTGCCCCGGGCCGGGGTTCGGTCACATCCGTCAAGGTCATTTCCTCACAATCTGATCGGCGCCGAAGACAGTGTCGAGCGGCTGCGGCGTACTGGTGCACTCCGCGATGGATTCGAAATCGATATCGACAGTGGGATATTCGGCGAGGTACTCGGCATACGTGCGGCCGCGCAACCTCGCCCCCAACCCGACCCACGCGTCGAGTACCGCCCAGCGCTGCGGATTTCGGGCGGCCCACACGCTGCGGTCCAGCCGGTCCTTCCACTCCGGGAGATCGATGGCCGGGAACCCGAGGCCGTTGAGAAACGCTGTATAGGGCAGCTTTTCACCGCGTAGCACGGTCATACCGCGACCCAGCTCCACCGCCGGTGACAGCCCGGGAAGCAGCCCGAGAATGCTGTGCGCGGCGGCCACGCCGGTGGTGACCTCTTCCGTCACCGGCACCACGGGACACGCCCCCAGCGCGGCGCAGGCATCGACCATCGCCACCAGGATGTCCGACGACCGCGCGACTTGACGAGCGTCACCGAGCACCCTGGGCAGGCGCACCACCGAGAAGTCCAGGCCGGCCGCGGCACGGGACACGGCCATCTCCGCCAACGACTTCGACGCGGCATAGGGGTACGGCGCATGACGCGGGTCGGTCACGCGCGACGCCGTCACGTCGGCGTTCACCACGAAGGTCGACAGGTGCACCAACCCGGCGCCGCGCCGCGCACACGCCTCGGCGATCGATGCCACCGCGGAAACGTTGGCCGCCCGCAGCCGGCGGTAGGGCACCAACACATTGGTGTTGCCGACGCAGTTCACCACGGTGCCGGCGCCGACGCCGGCGAGAAGGGCATCGAGTGCTGCGGGGCTCAGGCGCTCGGGTACCCGCACGATGTCGACGCCGTCCACGCGGTGCAGGCCCGCCCACGGGTCACCTTCGGGCAGTGGCGATCTCGTGGCGAACACCACATCGGGACAGTCGAGCCCGGCCCGGGCGCGGTCGAGGATCGCCCGCGCGAACCCGGTGCCCAGAATGCCCGAGGCGCCCAGAATCACGATGGTCGATGCGCCGCCACCGGGCCCGCTGGTGGCCGGAAGGCAGCCCCTCCGTGCTGCCGCCAGGTCGTCTGCGATCTCGGCCGCGGTCTCCTCGTCCATCCAGGTGTCGACGTCAGGTTTGCGGCCGACGATGTTGGTGGCGGAGTCCGCGCCGATCAGATCGAGAATCGACAGCTGCCAGTCCAGGAACCGTCGGGTCTCCGGCAGGATGCGGATCAGGTCCAGTGAACCGATGCCCTCGTCCAGCAGGGACGCGTCCGGCCCGATCGGCCGACCGAGCCGGCGACTCCACATCTCGGAGAGGACGGTTGCGCGCGGGTCCGCCTCGGTGCCGTCGCGCGGAACCTCCTTCTCCACAACCAGTTTCGCGCGGTCGACCTTCCCATTGGGCCGGCGTGGGATGCTCGGGACGCCGACAACGTGAAATGCCGGTGCCCCTTGTGCTCTCGCCAGGTCCTGAATCCTGGCGCGCGCGGCCGGGTCGTCGTTCCCGGTGCGGGTCTGTGGGGTTTGGAACCAGATACCCAGGCCATCGCCCGCCACTTCCACTGCCGCGTCGGATATCTCGGGTACCGACGACAACCGGCGCAGCAGTTCGGCGATGTCGAACCGCTTGCCGGCGATCTTGACCACGGCGTCCCGTCGTCCGGCCAGCATGGGGTAGCCCGCGGCGTCTGTCGTCACCCGGTCGCCGGTGGCGAAGGCCCGATACCGGGAGCCATCGGGCGCCTGGACCGTGCCGAAGCTCGTGCCGTCCAGCCCGAGGTAACCGGCCGACACCAGCTCCCCGACGACGACCACTTCCCCGAATCCGACGAACACCGAGCCCGGCACCAGCGGGCGGCCCAGCCTGGCCGTGGTCCGCGCCGGTTCACCCGCACCGATCGGCAGCTGCGTGACGACCACCGTCGTCTCGGTCGGGCCGTACGTCGAGACCAGGGAAATGCGCTCGGCGGCAAGCACATCCCACCACTTGTCGACCGCGGCGGGACGGACGGCCTCGCCGCCGATGATCACCTGGCGCAGCGCCGAGCCGCCCAGCGCTGCCAGTGCCGCGTCGTCCTCGCACAACAGATGCCAGACCGCGGTGGGCAGGTCGAGCACGGTGGCGAGGTGCGCCGCGACATCGCGCGTCAGCGCGGGCAGGTCACCGGCGCGCATCGCGACCGACCGGACGACCCGCGCGCCACACGACAGCGCGCCGAACACCTCCTCCACGCTGATGTCCGACGTCAGCGGAGCGCACTGCAGGATGGTGTCGGCCGGCCCCCAGCCGTAGGCATCCCGCACCGCGGCGCAGAAGATAGCCAGCGAACCATGCGTCACCGGAACAAGTTTGGGTTGCCCTGTCGAGCCCGACGTGGGCATCACATACGCGAGCCGGGAGCCCAGGCCCTGGTCGCGCATGACCTGGCCGATGCGGTCGTCCACGAGTTGTCCTGTCGTGCCGTCCACCTCGGCAACCGGTGTGGTGAGGTCGACGGCGTGCGCACGGGTGCCGCAATGCTCGGCAATGACGCTGACCCGCGACTCCACCTCGCCGGGTGTCGCGCAGACGCTGTAACCGCAGCCCGCCAGGTGGCACGCGATCAGCAGCTCCACCGCGCGCTGGGAATCGTCGTCGACGAAGACCAGCACATCGCCGGGATCGACACCGCGGCGGATGATCTCGGCGATCCACTGGTCGACGCCCGGGCTGCGGCACTGGCCGGGATCGGCGTCCAGGAACCAGGCGCGCGCACCGGCGAGTGGCGGCGCGGGTACGCCGGAGCCCGCTTCGAGACGGCCATCGGCGTCGAGCGCCGACCAGTCACCGACGGTCAACGCCATCGGCCGGTCCCAGTGCGCGTCCATCGATCGCAGTGCCGCGACGATGCGGCCGGCGACGGCGACAGGTTCAGGGTGATCGTGCCGGGTCCAGATGGCGAAGTCGATGGTGCGCCGCGCCTCGTCGTGGACGCAGGAGACCGTGATCCCTTCCACCGGGCCGATATCGGTGACCACCGGGGGTTCGGACAGGTACGGGCCGAGCTCCGGGGCGGACCGGCCGCGCATGTAGTTGATCGTCAGCGCGTCGACGGGTGCGCCGCTGGTGATCGCGAGATGCATGCGGCGGTACCGCTCTTCCCGAAACCACCGGCGCCGCAGCGCTTTGACATAGCCGCGGTCGATCGCGGTGACGACGTCCCGGACCGCGGCGAAGGGTGCGAACCGAACCGGGTGGGCGACCGAATTCACCAGACAGGTGGCGACATTCAGCTCCGGCGCACCGAAGCGGTTGTCCACCGGGTGCACCAGGAGGGCCTCGGTGCTCTGGCGCAGGCTCGCGCGTACCGCCGCCGCGGCGGCCGCGACCAGGATGTTCAGCGGCACCTGCCGGGCCTCGGCGAGCGCCACGATCTCGTCATAGGCCCGGTCGGCGACTCGGCACGATTCCCGCAGCACGCCGCGGCCTGCGGTACCGAGGCCCGCTTCGACAGTGCCCGGCGCGGAACCGCCGCGCAGTGCGTCTTCGGTCAGTTCGCGGCGCACCGCGGCAACGTGGCGTTCGGTCGCTTCCGCCACTTTCGCGCGTTCGCTGCGGTGTGCTGCGGCGAGTGCCGCCAAACCTGCTGTGGTGCTGGGCTTCTGGCCGGCGTCACCGAGATGCCGGGCCAGGTCGGCTTCGATGATTGCGGTCGCAGCGCCGTCGAGCAGGATGTGGTGGGTCTGCGCGTCCATGCCCACCACCTGGCCGTCGACGTCGGTGTGCACGACGTAACGCACCAGCGGGGTTTCGAGAATGCCGTCCGCCCATGCCTTTTCCAACGTCTCGCCGACGGGGTCGGTCTGCGCTCGCACACTGACGACGTCCGCAACCTGGAGGCGGGCAACAAGAGCCGGGTAGCCGTCGCCGGCTGCCGGCGGCTCCAGGACACACAGCTGAATGGGGTTGTCCCGCACCGTCGCTTCCAGCGCGGACAGGAACCTCGCCGGCGCCAGCGGCCGGAATCGGTAGCGCTTGCCGATCAGATACAGCGCGGGATCGGGGTCCTGCAGCACCCCGTGGTAGATGTTCTGCTGAGAGATGCTCAGCGGAATCCGTCCGTGGTCAGACGCCGCCACGGATGCCCGCCAATTCCCGGACCCAGCCTTCGATCGTCAGCTCCTGCGCCAGCCGCTTCAGCAGGTCCGATTCCCGGTCCACCCCAAGGCGTTTCATGAGCAGGACGAACCGCACCGAGTCCAGCCCGAGTTCGCGCAGATCGGTGGCGTCGCCGTCGAACAGGTCGGATTCGTCGATGTAGAGCACGTCGGCGACGGCGGCCAGGACGCGTTCGCGGAGCCCGTCAGCCATGGACCGCCGCTGCCAGTGCGGCGCGAATGACCTTGCCGGACTGCGTCCTGGGTATCTCGGTCACCAGCGTGATGGTCGACGGCCTGGCCATCGATTCCGACTCCGCCCGATAGCGCGCCGCGATGGCCCGCTTGAGCTTGCGGGCCTGACCTTCGTCGAGTTCGCCCGACGGGATCACCGCCAGACCGATCAGGGCACCGAATTCGGTATCGGGGATCTCGAAGCAGGCCGCCGCACCGACGCCGGGGACGCTCTCGGCGATGCGGTCCACCTCGTCGGGTGCGACGTTGACGCCGCCGGAGATGATCATCTCCGATGACCGGCCCTTGATGTAGAAGTACCCGTCCACACCGCGCTCGAAGATGTCGCCGGTGTTCACCCAGCCGTCGACCAGGATGTCAGCGGTGCGCTCGGGATTGTTCCAGTACCCCAGCATGTTTGCCGGTGATTTGATCCACAGGGTGCCCGACTCGGCGCCGTCGCCGTCTAGCCGGACCTCGACTCCCGGGTACGGCCGCCCCACGGCGCCCGCCTCGATCCGGGCGATCGATCCCTCCGATGTCGGCAGACACAGGGCGGTACAACCGGTTTCGCTCAGGCCGAAGACCTGGGCCGTGTGAACGCCTGCCGCTTCGACGAACTGCACATCGGCCGCGATGGCACGCGATCCGCCGTAGCCGATCATGCGCAGTGGCGGCAGCGCCGCCCCGGCCCTGACCTCCGACACCAGTCGCGTCAGCAGGGTGGGCACCAGACAGGTCGAGGCGATCTGGTTGACGTTGAGAATCTCGGCCAGCGAGGCGGAATTCTCACCGCCGGTGACACATTCACTGCCGTGCATCAGGCAGTTCAGGATCCACCACAGTCCGCCGATGTGGCTGGCGGGCAGCGGCGAGTAGGTGGCTTCGCCGGCAACCCAGCTGATCCAGGTCAGGTTCTCGCGCGCCAGGATGTCGGCGACGGCGAAGAACGTTCGGTTGGCCAGCAGCACGGCTTTCGGTTCACCAGTGGTCCCGCTGGTGAAGATCATCGCCAGCGGATCATCGGCGCCCAGTTCCGGCGGTGCGACGGCGGGCGCGGCGTCGCCGTGCCCGGCGACCTCGTTGGCGTCGACGGCGATCACCGGGATGGCGCTCAGCGTGTTTGGCAGCGCCGCCGGGTCGGCTCCCGGGGTCAGCAGCACCGCACCGGGGCCGGTGATCTCACCGAAGCGTGCGACCGTCGCGGCCGGGACAGCACGGTCCACCAGCACGGCGACGGCACCGAGCTGCGCGCAGGCCAGCACCGCGACATAGGTCTCGGGACCGTTGTCGGACATCACGAATACCCGGTGGCCGCGAGAAACCCCGCGCTCCCGCAGCTCGCCCGCCAGCCGGTTCACCACGGCGGGGAGTTGGCCGTAGGTGACGGCGCTCGTCCCGTCGCAGCGCCGCAACGCGATGGCCTGCGGGTGCTGCCGCGCCTGCGCGAGCACCCGTCCCAGTACGGTGCTCACGGGATGTTGAGGACCGCGAGTTCGAACTCGCCGAATGCCGATCCGCCGTGGTCATCGTGGAACTCGATGGCGCACGGGACTTTCAGATACCGCCAGGTCCGCTCGACGACCTCGATGCCTTCGCACGTCAGCCGCGCGGAGAACTTGCGCGCATCGATCTGCCGCTTGTAGCGCGACGCCGTCGACCGGATCAGCATGCTGGACAACTGGTTCTCGAAATAGTCGTCGAGCGACCACCCCCGGAACCCGTCGATCTCGCCGTGGCGGACGGCCGGCGCGAACGCGGAGTAGGCGAGCTGGTTGAAGCACAGCACCAGTTCGACGGCGTTGAAATGCCCGGTGCTCCGGATGTAGACCGACTCCGGGATGCTGAAGTTCCCCGTCGCGAACATCGAGTCGCCGGTGGCCCGGTACGTCGCGTCGGTGAGATACCGGCAGCCCTTGTAGGAATAGGGCTCCAGGACTCTGGCCAGCAGCTCCTCCGGAATCTGCTCGGTATCAACCCATTCGGCGACGGGCGCGGTCAACTCGGTGGCGCTCATGCCGCGAACCCCGGCGTCGCCAGGCCGTCGAGCATCGTCAGCCGATACGTCGTCAGCGTCCCTGTCGCGGTGCCGTGCTTCGCCCGGTGGATCAGGGCCCTGTTGTCCCACAGGATGATGTCGCCGACCTCGTAGTGCTGCGTATGGATGAACGGGGACGCGAAGTCGGCGTCGAGCTGGCCGGTGGCGGCGAGCAGTTCCTGCAGCACCGAGGGGTCCAGTACCTCGCCGTCGGCGTCTTCGATCTTGCTGGTGCCGGTGGAGCAGATGTAGAGGATTTCCTGGCCGGTGTGCGGGTGCCGGATCACCGTGGGCCACTTGATCGGTGGCGTGGCGCGGTTGATCTCGTCCCACACCTCACCGATCGGCTTGTAGACGTCGCTGGGCCGAATCTTGATGTGGCGCCGCGGATCATGCGTGCTGAACGTCCCGCGTACCGGCTCTTGCTGCGCCGGCGGCAGGGAATCCCACACCTTGTTGAGATCGATGAAGTACGTGCCGCGGTCGGCGCCCGGCACCGTCAGCGGCATCACCATGGAGAACGCGAACGGCTCCGGCATGAACATGTAATCGATGTGCCAGAACGCACCCGTGCGCGGCACGCCCTGCCCCTCCTCCGTGGAAGAGACGAAGATCTCCGGGTGCTCGTTGTGGTGGTACACGGGCTCGTAGTACGTGACGATCTCACCGAGAATGCGGCCGAGCTCGATGAACTGCGCGGGCGAAGGTTTGACGCCCTTGAGGACGACAAGCTTGTTCTCGTAGACGATTTCGCGGAGCTCGTCGGTGGAGATGTTGCTCAGATTGTCCGGATCGATTCCGACGACCTGGGCTCCGAGCCCGTGTCCCTGCACATTGAGCGTCATCGACGCTGCCTCCCCAAGTTTGCTGCACCGCATCGCGGGGATGTCGAAATCCGTTGCTCCGCAATGCAGAAAGTCGTTCAGTTGTTGTCTTCAATTGATGTAGTCGTCGGAGCATCGAGAAAAGTTCCGCGCCGCTTCACAATTCGCGTCAGCGCTGCGGAGACCCGTCCGCCGCGCCGGAAGCCCAGGTGCCCGGAAGCAGGGGCGCCGGCGGGTTCGCATCGGCCGGCATCCGCTCCACCATCCCGCTGGGTGCGGTGCTCGCTGTGGTCACCACACCGGTGAACCCGACCGGCCCGGCACCGTGCGCATTGGCGGAGATGACGGCCGCACTCGGCGAATTGCCGCCGGCACCAGGCAGATCGGCTTTCAGCTCGGGAAGCTCATCGCGATAGCCACGTGCCCCGCGCCGGCTTCGACGCACTCGTTTGGCCCGGTCACGGGCGCCGGCCACGGCCCGGGCGGCCGCTGCCGCGCCGACGGTGTCGGTGGTGATATCGGGCGATTCGCTGCCGGGCTCCGGTCCCGGGCCCGACCCGGCGCGCGCCAGCCCGGGCACGGCGTAGACCAGGTTGGACACCGGGGCGGCACCGCCGGCCCCGGCGGTCGTCGACGCCGGCGTGGACGGCCCGGAAGCCTGCGGCACACCGACCTGGATGCCGGGGACAACCGGGACGGCCTCAGCGCGTGGTGCAGCGGCCGCAGGCTGCCCGACAGCAGCCTCGGCAGGCACCGGTGTCATGTCCATCGCCGGTGGCAGTGGCGATTTCACCAGCGCCAGCGCCGCGAGCGCACTGAGTGCCGGCGCGAAGAACGGGGTCAGCAGCAGTCCATAGGAGGCGTAGTACGGGTACCAGAGCATGTCGTAGAGCGTCAACGCCACCAGAGCCAACACCGCGGACGTGGCGGGGTTGAAGCCCAGCTGCTCGAAGAAGCGTGTGAAGTTCTCGAGCATCTGGTCGATCTGACCGGGCGTACCCAGTTGCGAGAGGAATTGCCAGAGGTCGCGCAGCGGCTGGCTCGGCGCGGCGGACAGGTTCGACATCGGCTGCCGGGCTTCACCACCGGGCGCGACGATGGACGGCGCCGGCTGTGTGGGCGGGACCGCGGCCGTGGCCGATTCACTCACCGCCTGGTAGACGATCATGGTGTCGGCCGCCTGCACCCACATGCGCGCGTAGTCGGCTTCGTTGAGCGCGATGGGAATCGTGTTGATACCGAAGAAGTTCGTCGCCACCAGGGCGGCATTGGTCACATGGTTGGCAGCCAGTTCGACCAGTGTCGGCATGGTCGCGACAGCGGTGCCGTAGGCAGCGGCCACGGTCTCGTGCTGCGCCGCCGCGGCGGCCGAGGCCAGTGCGGACTCCTCCAACCAGGCCAGGTAGGGCACGTGCGCTGCGACGTACTGGACGGCGCTCGGCCCCTCCCAACTACTCCCCTGCACGTCGGTCAAGATGGCCGACAGCTCGGCGGCCGCCTGCCCGTACGCCACGCTCAGCTGTTGCCACTGCGCGGCGGCAGCCAGCAGCGAGCCTGGCCCCGGCCCGGCTGCCAGGAGCGCCGAATGCACTTCCGGCGGTAGCGCCAGCCAAATCGGTGCGGTCACTGTCAGCTAGTCGGGCGGAGCGTCGAGAAAGTTCCCGGCCACCGAAAACTCCTATGCCGCAGCCGGATATCGCCACACGACGGAAATGCCGTTCCTGGGGCCGGTGCCACCGACGTGATCGGCAGACGTACGGTGGGCCCATGTCAGTCCTCGACGCCCGCCATCTCGACGGGGTATCCGAAACCGCGCTCCTCACCTTGCACCAGCGCGCCACCGAGGCCGCCCGGCCCGACGGCATCATCGACGACCCGATGGCGATCACGCTGCGGGACAGCCTCGATTACGACTACCAGGATTTCGGCCGTACCCATCAGGCCACCGCCCTGCGGGCCCTGGTGTTCGACGCGGCCACCCGCGATTATCTGACCGTCCACCCGCGCGCGACCGTCGTGGCGCTGGCAGAGGGTCTGCAGACCAGCTTCTGGCGCGTGGACAACAGCGAGATGACCTGGCTGTCAGTGGATTTGGCACCGATCATCGCGCTCCGGCAGCAGCTGCTCCCGACGTCCGGCCGGCTGGGGTATCGCGCGCAGTCCGCGCTCGACCACTCGTGGATGGACGCCGTCGACGCTGCCGACGGCGTGCTGATCACCGCCGAAGGCCTCTTCCAGTATCTGACCGAGGACGTCGTCTTCGCTCTCATCGCCGCCTGCGCCGACCGTTTTCCCCACGGGCAGTTGGTCTTTGACAGCGTGCCGCGGTTCCTGAGCGCCTATTCGCAGCGCCGCGGCTTCCGGCTCAGCGCGGACTACACCGTGCCCCCGATGCCGTTCTGGTTCACCGCCGACCAGTACCCGCGGTTGCAGGCCATCCCCGGCGTCCGTGCGGTGCGTGAACTGCGCTATCCGGCCGGCCGCGGCAAGCTCGTGCCGTGGGTCACCCGGCAGTCCTACCGCCGGCCGGCGTTGGCGCGCTTCCGCGCACCGGTGACGCTCGTCGAATTCAGTTGACGGACAACGTCCCCAGCAGCGGATAGCACGCGCGGACACGCTCGATCCACCAGTCCCGGCGCGCCGGGTCGGCCGCCAGGGCCGTCAGCCGGGCCGGGTCCGGCGCCACCGGGCCGACGGGCAGGAACCCGTCGGCCGGCGGTGCCACGTCCGCGACATCGTGCACGAACAAACCGCCGGTGCCCAGGCCGCAGGCGTGGTGCAGCGTCGGCAGGCAGCCGGCCGCGAGGAGCCCGCGCGTCATCCCGACCGCGGAATCCAGCGCACTCGACACCACGATCGGGATGTCGATCTGTGCGGCCACGTCCAACAACCGAGCCACCCCGCCCAGCGGCGCGACCTTGACCACCGCGACGTCGGCCGCGCGCTCGCGGACGACACGCAGCGGGTCCGACGCCTTGCGGATGGACTCGTCGGCCGCCACCGGCACGTCGACCAGCCGCCGCAGTGCGGCCAGTTCGGGCACCGTCGCGCACGGCTGTTCCAGGTACTCGAGGGGCCCCGACGCGGTCAGCGCCCGCGCCGCGGCCGCCGCCTCCGCGACGGTCCAGCCGCCGTTGGCGTCGACCCGCACCACCGGCACCAGGGCGCGGACGGCCTCGACGCGGGCCACGTCGTCGGCCAGCGTCTGTCCCGGTTCGGCCACCTTCACCTTGGCGGTGCGGGCACCCGGGAAGCGGGCCACTACCTCGGGCACCCGCGCCGCGTCGACGGCGGGCACGGTGGCATTGATGGGGATACGGTCACGCACCGGAGCCGGCGAGGGCCGGTAGGCCGCCTCGATGCCGGACGCGAGCCAGTGCGCCGCCTCGGCCGCGCCGTACTCGACGAACGCGCCGAATTCACCCCAGCCGCACGGTCCTTCGATCAGTGCGACTTCGCGAACGTCGATGCCACGGAACCGGACCCGCATCGGCAGCGAGACGACGTAAAGGCGCTCGAGCAGTTCGTCGAGTGTGGGCATGGCGGGCGGCACCCCTCCATCGTGCCTCACACGGTGGCGCGGTCCCGACCCTCCCAGTACGGCTTGCGGAGCTCCTTCTTGAGGATCTTGCCGGTGGGGTTGCGCGGCATGTCGTCGACGAAGTCGATGGTCTTCGGACACTTGTAGGCGGCGAGGCGTTCCCGGGCAAAGGCGATGAGGTCGGCATCCGATACCCCTTCTCCCGAACCCTCGAGCGTCACAACGGCTTTCACCGACTCGCCCCACTTCTCGTCGGGCACGCCGATGATCGCGACCTCGGACACCGCCGGGTGCTCGGCGAGCACCCGCTCCACCTCGATGGAGTAGATGTTCTCGCCGCCGGAGATGATCATGTCCTTGAGCCGGTCCTCGACGAAGATGTAGCCGTCGGCGTCGACGCGGCCGATGTCGCCGGTGCGGAACCAGCCGTCGGAGGTGATCGCCTCGGCCGTGGCGTCCGGACGGTTCAGGTATTCCTTCATCAATGTCGGTGTGCGGAACCACAATTCGCCCTGTTCGCCGGCGGGCGCGTCTTCCAGGGTCTCCGGGTTGACCACACGGACCTCGGCTTGGGGAATCAGCACGCCGGCGCTGACCAGGCGCTCCTCGTTGTCGGCGCGGTGGTCCTCGGGCATCAGCCGGCTGACGACGCCGCAGACCTCGGTCAGGCCGTACACCTGGATGAACTCGGTGTCGGGCCACGCCGCCAGGGCCTGGCGCAGCAGCGGAAGCGGCATCGGTGAGGCGCCGTACGCGTACGTCTTCAGCGCGCTGAACAACTTCACCGCGTCCGGGCCGGACTCGAGCACCTTGGCCAGCACGGCCGGCACGAGGAACGTGCGGTTGGCACCGTTGAGGATGCCGCCGGCGAGCGACGCGCCGTCGGCGTCGCGCGTCATGTAGCTCGGCACCCCGTTGTGCAGCCCGTACTGCATGTACGACGAGCCACCGACGTGGAACAGCGGCATCGCCACCAGGTTCTTGTCACCGGCCTCGGCCGTCCAGCCCTCGAAGGCATTGATGGTGTGCGCGATCATGTTGGCCTGCGTGAGCGCGACGCCCTTCGGGCGGCCCGTCGTGCCGGAGGAGTACATGATGATGCAGACGTCGTCGGGCTGGACGTCGGGCGACCGATCCACCGGGGCCGCGCCGGCCAGCAGCGCCTCGTACTCGTCGCCGTCACCACCCTCGGGCGTCACGCTGACGATGTGCTCGACGGCCGTCAGCTTGTCGGTGATGGCATCGACCGCCGGCCGCAGCTCGGCGCCCACGATGAGAACCTTTGCGCCGCAGTCGTTCAGCACGAAATCCAGCTCGTCAGCGGCGAGCCGGAAATTGATGATGGCGTTGGCGGCGCCCAGCGACGCCGCGGCCAGCGTCAGCTCGACGCACGCCGGATGGTTCTTGTCCAGGAACGCCACGACGTCGCCGCGTTTGATGCCCCAGGCCTGCAGCGCACCGGCGAGGCGGCGGACCCGGTCGTTCCACTGCGACCACGTCCACGTCCGGCCGAGGTAGGTGATCGCTTCTTCGTCTGGCTTGGTCGCGGCCCAGTGGGCAACACGTTCATCGAGGAATCGGGGTGCCGACAGTTCAGTCATGTGCTGAGCCTGCCACGTCTGCCGCGCGCTCAGTCGGCTTTGGCGTGAACCTGTTGTCCTGCCAGGTAAGTCGCGAGGACTTCCAGGTCAGCGACGTCTTCCGGCGGCACCGTGTGCGGATCGGCGGACAGCACCACCAGATCGGCGTACTTGCCGACTTCCAGCGAACCGATGACGTCGTCGGAGAACAACTGCCAGGCCGCGTCGATGGTCTGCGCCCGGATCGCCTGGTCGACGGTGAGCCGTTCCTGCGGCGCCAGCACGCGGCCGCTCGGGGCGGTCCGGGTGGCCGCGACACTGATGTTGCGCAGCGGCTCCTCGGGCGTCACGGGTGGGTCGTTGTGCAGCGAGATCCGCATGCCGGTCGCGACGGCGGAGCCGGCCGGCATCCACACGTCGCCCTTCTCCGGGCCGAAGAGACCGTCGACGATGACGTCGCCCCAGTAATGGATGTGGTCGACGAACACGCTGCACGTGACGCCGAGATCGTGGGCGCGCTGCAGCTGCGCCGGCGTGATGGCGCCGACGTGCTCGAGCCGCAGCCGGTGATCGTCGCGCGGCCAGCGCTGCAGCGCTTCTTCATACACGTCGAGGATGGTGTCGACGCCGTGGTCGCCGTGCACGTGACAGGCCATCTGCCAGCCCTGCGGGAAGAAGGTGCCGACGATCTCGGCGAGCTGCTCGCGCGTGTAGTTGGCGTGGCCGCACGACCCGGGCACGACACCGATGGTGCGCGTGGCCTCGGTGTCCAGGTACGGGAACGTCAGGTCGATGTTGCCGACCCACGGGGAACCGTCGACCCAGATCTTGATGCCGGCCTGCCGGACCATGTCGTCGCCGTTGTCGGGCGACGCATCGGTGTGCAGCGCCGCGGTGGACATCTCATAGGTGCGCAGCCGCACCGTGAGCTTGTCGCGCATCTGCTCCAGGACCGGCCGGAACATCGGATCGAACGCCATCTCCGAGCACGTCGTCAGACCGGCGCGGTTCAGCCGGGCACATTCGGCGAGCAGCAACGCCGGATAGTCGGCCGGCGACAGCACGCCCGTCACCAGCGGGAAGACGGCGGCGGTCTCCAGCGCGGTGCCGTCGAGTTCGCCGTCGGCGTCGCGGCCGTACTTGGCGCCGTGCGGGTCCGGGGTGTCGCGCGTCAGACCGGCGTTCGCCGCGGCCGCCGAGTTGAAGTACGCCTTGTGTCCCGAGTTGTGCACGATCACCAGCGGGGTGTCGGGCGCCGCCGCGTTCAGCCAGGCCAGCGTCAGCTCGGGCAGCCCTTTCTGCAGCAGCGGGTCCCAGCCGTTCAGGTAGGCGCCCTCGGCGCCGCGGGCGGCGACCTCGGCGTGGATCGCGGCGACGACGTCGGCCGCGTTCGGCATCGTGACCGGCCGGATGTCGACCATGCGGCCACCGAGCACCACGGCCTCCATCAGCGGGTGGCCGTGCGCCTCGACGAAGCCCGGCAGCACGCAGCCGTCGATCTCACGTACCTCGGTGTCGGCACCGATCCACGGCTGCACGTCGGCACGCGCTCCGACGGCGACGATCCGGCCATCGGTGACGGCGAGCGCCTCGGCGGTGGGCCGGCCGGGGTCGACGGTCAGGATGTTTCCGACGATGACGAGGTCCGCAGCGCTGGCCATGAGGTGGATGCTAGACCGCAGGGCTTGACCTACGGACTAGAACACGTTCTAGTCTTAGGTCATGAGTGACGAGCTGCTGCGCCATCCCCTGCATTCCGGGCACTTGACCGTCGGCGCCCTCAAGCGCAACAAAGACAAGCCGGTCCTGTTCCTCGGCGACACCACGCTGACCGGCGGCCAGCTCGCCGACCGCATCAGCCAGTACATTCAGGCGTTCGAGGCGCTCGGCGCCGGTTCCGGCGCCAGCAGCGGCCTGCTGTCCCTCAACCGGCCCGAGGTGCTGATGATCATCGGCGCCAGCCAGACGCAGGGCTACCGCCGCACCGCACTACACCCTCTCGGTTCTCTGGACGATCACGCCTACGTCCTGACCGACGCCGGCGTCACGACCCTGATCATCGACCCGACCGACGCCTTCGTGGAACGGGCCATCGGGCTGCTCGAGAAGGTCCCGTCGCTCCAGCAGATCCTGACCATCGGGCCGGTGCCGGACGCCCTGATCGGTTCAGCCATCGACCTGGCCGCCGAAGCCGCGAAGTACGAGCCGCAGCCGCTGAAGGCCGCCGACCTGGCACCTGACCACGTCGGCGGACTGACCTACACCGGCGGCACCACCGGCAAGCCGAAGGGCGTCATCGGCACGACGCAGTCCATCAGCACCATGACGACCATCCAGCTGGCCGAATGGGAGTGGCCCGAGCACCCCCGCTTCCTGATGTGCACGCCGCTGTCGCATGCCGGCGCCGCGTTCTTCACCCCGACCATCGTCAAGGGCGGCGAGCTGGTCGTGCTCAAGAAGTTCGACCCCGCCGAGGTGCTGCGGGTCATCGAGGAGCAGAAGATCACCGCGACCATGCTCGTGCCGTCGATGATCTACGCACTGATGGACCACCCCGACTCGCACACGCGGGACCTGTCGTCGCTCGAGACCGTCTACTACGGCGCCTCCGCCATGAACCCGGTGCGCCTCGCCGAGGCCATCCGCCGGTTCGGCCCGATCTTCGCGCAGTACTACGGCCAGTCCGAGGCCCCGATGGTCATCACGTACCTGGCCAAGGGCGAGCACGACGAGAAGCGGCTGACGTCGTGCGGCCGGCCGACGCTGTTCGCGCGGACCGCGCTGCTCGGCGACGACGGCAAGCCCGTCAAGCAGGGCGAGGTCGGCGAGATCTGCGTGTCCGGGCCGCTGCTGTCGGGTGGCTACTGGAACCTGCCGGAGGCCACCGCCGACACGTTCAAAGACGGCTGGATGCACACCGGCGACCTGGCCCGCGAGGACGAGGACGGGTTCTGGTTCATCGTCGACCGGACCAAGGACATGATCGTCACCGGCGGCTTCAACGTGTTCCCGCGCGAGGTGGAAGACGTTGTCGCCGAACATCCTTCGATCGCCCAGGTCTGCGTCGTCGGCACCCCGGACGAGAAGTGGGGCGAGGCGGTGACGGCCGTCGTCGTGCTGCGTCCGGAGGCCGATCGTTCCGAGGATGCCATCGCGAAGATGACGGCCGAGATTCAGGCCGCGGTCAAGGACCGCAAGGGCTCGGTGCAGTCGCCGAAGCAGGTCGTCATCGCCGACTCCGTGCCGGTGACGGCCCTCGGCAAGCCCGACAAGAAGGCCGTCCGGGCGCAGTTCTGGGCCGGCTCGGAGCGCTCCGTGGGCTGAGGCCTTTCCGCGAGCAGACGCAAAACTGTCGTTTTCGGCCTGAAAACGACAGTTTTACGTCTGCTCGCGAGTGGATCGCAACCCGGCGAGCAGGCGGTCGAAGAGCACGGCTGCCGCGGCGGCCGCGCCGTCCGGGTCGGCTGCCACGATGCGGTCGAGCAACCGGTGATGGTCTTCGAACTCGGTCTCGACGGGCGTCTCGTTCATGACCGACACGCTCGCGGTGATGACCTCGATGAGACCGAGGTAGAGGTCGATCAACATCGCGTTGCCCGATGCCCGCACGACGGCGCAGTGGAATTCGGTGTCGGCGTGGACGAATTCGTCGTGATGCCCGGCGCGCTGTTCGTCGTCGCGGCCGTCCAGGAGCCGGCGCAGGGTGACGATGTCGTCGTCGGTCCGGTTGGTGGCGGCCAGGCGCGCGCCCTCCACTTCCAGCCCGCGGCGCACCTGCAGCACATCACGCAGCTCGTCGCTGCACAGCCGGCGCAGCGCGCCGGACACCTCACTGGTGGCGCGGACGTACGTGCCGTCGCCCTGCCGCACCTCGAACAGCCCGGCGTGCGCCAGGGCGCGCACGGCCTCGCGCACGGTGTTGCGGCCGACCCCGAGGGCTTCGACTAGATCGGTCTCGTTCGGGATGCGGTGCCCGACGGGCCATTCCCCGTCTGCGACCGAGCCCCGGAGCTGTTCGATGACCTGCTCGACCAAGCCGGTCCGGCGGGCTGTGTTCAGCGCCACGCAATCATCCTTTCAACCAATCATAGGATGTATGGCATCCTAGCAGGATGAGTGCTGCCGTGAACGGAACCCCACACGCCCGTTACGAAGATGAATTGGCACTCGAGCTCGACGGCGCCATCGAGATCACCGACATCCCGGCGAGCCCGAACACGCGCCTCGCCAGCGGCATCCTGCTGGCCCTCGCCGTCGTCGTCACCGCGCTGAACCTGCGGCCGTCGGTCACCAGCGTCGCTCCCCTGCTCGGCGAGATGCGCACCGCTCTCGGGGTGTCATCGGTCTGGGCCGGCATCCTGACCACCCTGCCCGTGCTGTGCTTCTCGGCCGCCGGCGCCACCGCGCCATTGCTGTCCAAACGACTCGGCCTGGGCCGGACCGTCACGCTCGCACTGCTGGCGCTGGCCGTCGGGCTGATCGTGCGGCCGTACGGCGACGGCGGCCTCATGCTCGGCGCCACCCTGCTCGCCTCGTCGGGCATCGCGCTGGCGAACGTGCTGATCCCGGTGGTCATCAAGAGCTCGTTCCCCGCCCGCGTCGGCCTGATGACGGGCATCTACACCAGCGCGCTGCAGGCCGGCGGCGCGTTCGGTGCCGCGGTCACCCCGGCCGTGGAACAGAGCGTCGGCGGCTGGCGTCCGTCACTGGCCATCTGGGCCGCCCTCGCGCTGGCCGCGCTACTCCTCTGGGTCCCCGCGGCCCGGCGCCACCGCACCGACTGGGCCGCCACCGCGGCCCAGGCCACCAAGCGCCGCTCGCTGTTGCGCAACCCGCTCGCGTGGACCGTGACGGTCTACATGGGCAGCCAGTCGTTCCTGGCCTACGTCATGATGGGTTGGCTCCCACAGATTTTCATCGACAACGGCATGGATAAGACCAGTGCCGGCGTAATGTCCGGGGTGATGTCCCTGATCGGCGTCCCGATCGCGCTGCTGATCTCGCCGCTGGCCGCCCGCACGACACACCAGAGCCTGTGGAACGTCGGCCTCGGTGTGCTGGGCGTGTCCGGCACCATCGGCCTGCTGATCGCGCCGATGGCGGCGCCGGTGCTGTGGAGCACGATGATCGGCATCGGGTTGAGCGCGTTCTCGCTGGCGCTGACCATCATTGCGCTGCGCGCCCGCAACGCCGAGGACACCGCACAGCTCTCCGGCATGGCGCAGGGCTTCGGCTACCTGTTCGCCAGCACCGGCCCGTTCCTGTTCGGGCTGCTGCACGACATGTCCGGCGACTGGCACGTCCCGTTCGTGTTGTTCTTCACCGTCTACGCGGTGCAGTTGACGGCCGGCTGGTTCGCCGGACGCAACCGCTACGTCTAGTACTGCGGCGGATAACCCGGATAGCCGACGGGAGCGGCGGGCGCCGCCTGCCCGCTCTTCCACCGGCACCACTGCTGCGTCGAATTCAGCGCGGCCAGCACGCCGGTGGCGAGCGCGAACACGATCGGCACCGCGGCGGACATCACCGACAGGCCCGCCATGCTCTGCATGCCGTCGTAGCTGCCGCCGAGCGTGCTGTCGAGCCGCTTGAGGATGGTGAGCGAGGCGAACAGCCCGATCACGTTCGCCAGCACCACGGCGGTGCAGCCGCCGATGACGACCCAGCGGCCCACCCCGCGCCCGAGCACCAGCAATACGCCACCGACGAGAAGGGCGATCGCCACGACCGTCTGCACGACGGCCATGCCGCTGCTCAGACCCATCAGGCTGGATTTGGTGTCACTCGCGTAGGAACTGGTCAACGCGCCGATCGTGGCGACCGCGTACCAGCTGGAGAACGCCTGGAATGCCGTCGACAGGGCGCCGAGAATGCTGAGCACCGCGGCGATGATCGCCGTCACGCCCGACGGTCCCGCCGGCCCGGGCGGTGTGGGCACGCCGTAACCCGCGGGCTGCGGGTACTGCGGCTGCGGGTACTGCGGATAGGGCACGTTCGGCGGCATACCGGGTGCGCCGTACGGGTTGGGCCCATACGGTTGACCCGGTGGTTGACCGGGTCCGAACTGCCCAGGCCCGAATTGCCCGGGGGGCCACTGATTCGACATCGAAACCCCACTTTCAGCTGGGCGAACATAGCACGCCAGCGCGGTTTCGGCGCCTCGTCTAGCCTCGGGTCATGGCCTCGGACAGCGACGCGAATCTCAAGCCACCCTGGTGGCTCAAGCCCATGAACAAGGTGATGATGGCGGTCATGCGCGTGGTGCCGATCAAGGGCCCCGTGGTGCTGACCGTGCCCGGCCGCAAGTCCGGTGAACCGCGGTCGACGCCCATCACCCCGTTCGAGGTCGACGGCCACCGCTACGTGGTGGGCGGGTTCCCGAATGCCGACTGGGTGCGCAACGCGCGCGCCGCGGCCACTGCCACCGTCACGCAGGGGCGTCATCGCGAAGAGGTCCGGCTGTTCGAGGTACCCGCCGACGAGGCCCGGCCGCTGTTGCGGCAGTTCCCGATCCTGGTGCCGACGGGCGTCGGCTTCATGAAGAACGCGGGCCTGGTGACCGGACCCAACCCCGACGAATTCGAAGCACTCGCCGGCCGGTGCGCGGTGTTCCGGTTCGACCCCGTCTAGACACCGACGAGCGTGGGGGCTGACGAGAAATCCGGTCCGGATTTCCGCGTCAACCCCCACGCTCGGTAGTCGGCTAGATGTGCGGCGCGTTCTTGATCGGGGCGTCCTGCTGGCCGACGGTCTGACACCACGCGAGTGCCGACGCGCGCGTCCCCGACACCTCGAGGGACGACGGATCGGCGCCCTTGCGGTCCTTGATCATCTTGTTGACCGCTTCGTTCTGCGTCTTCTCGTCGGCGCCGACGAAGTCCTTGCACTTGGTGTCGCCGCCCTGCACGGCCGGCGAGCATCCGACCAGCATCAGTCCGGCAATGACACTCGACACCACCACGCCTGCTGACCGCTTCATCAAGGTCCTCCTGTATTCGGGCCGCGAACGGCCGCTGATTGTGTCCGATCTAGTACCCCTGGGTGGCGCGGACCAAACACCGTCGGCTCTAAGGTCGAGGCGTGAACGCAGACAATCCGTTTGACCCGCAGCTCTGGCAGCCGGTGACCGAACTCGGTGAACTCACCGACATCACCTACCACCGCCACGTGCGCGACGGTAAGCCGCAGCCGACGGTCCGGATCGCCTTCGACCGGCCCGACGTGCGCAACGCCTTCCGGCCCCACACCGTCGACGAGCTCTACCGCGCCCTCGACCATGCCCGGATGAGCCCCGACGTCGGCGTCATCCTGCTCACCGGCAACGGACCGTCGTCCAAGGACGGCGGCTGGGCCTTCTGCTCCGGTGGCGATCAGCGCATCCGCGGCCGCAGCGGCTACCAGTACGCGTCCGGCGAGACCGCCGAGTCCGTCGACCCGGCCCGCGCCGGGCGGCTGCACATCCTCGAGGTGCAGCGGCTGATTCGGTTCATGCCCAAGCCCGTGATCTGCCTCGTCAACGGCTGGGCGGCCGGCGGCGGCCACAGCCTGCACGTGGTCTGCGACCTGACCCTGGCCAGCCGCGAACACGCGCGGTTCAAGCAGACCGACGCCGACGTCGGCAGCTTCGACGGCGGCTATGGCTCCGCGTACCTGGCGCGGCAGACCGGGCAGAAGTTCGCCCGCGAGATCTTCTTCCTGGGCCGCGCTTACGACGCCGAGACCATGCACAAGATGGGCGCCGTCAACGAGGTCGTGGACCACAAGGACCTGGAAACCGTTGCGCTGCAATGGGCGGCCGAGATCAACGGCAAGTCGCCACAGGCCATCCGGATGCTGAAGTTCGCGTTCAACCTGCTCGACGACGGCCTGGTGGGTCAGCAGATCTTCGCCGGCGAGGCCACCCGTCTGGCCTACATGACCGACGAAGCCGTCGAGGGCCGGGACGCGTTCCTGCAGAAGCGCGACCCGGACTGGAGCGAGTTCCCCCGCTACTTCTGAGGTTCGGCGGGGCCCTGTCCGTCATCTGGACGACAGCCCGCTGTGTGCTTTCCCATGAGTGCGCTGTGTATCCGCTTAGGCGCGCGCCGATGGTGGACACCTCGCGTCACACTTGGCACGTGGACGTCGGGACGCGAGCGCGAATCGGCCAGTGGGCGCTGGGGGCCGAGGGTTTCGCGCTGGGCGTCTTCGGCGGCACCGGCCTGGCGTGGTCCATGGCGAACCCGCATTTCGGCGCCGCCGGGGCGCCCCTCATGTGGCTGCGGGTCACGCCGCTGCACTGCGCGCTGCTGCTCGTGGTCGGCGTGGTGACCGTCTTCGCCGCGTTCGGCCGCGGCGCGGCGCGGTTCAACCGCGTCGCCGCCGTCGGCTGGTTCATCGTGACGGCGGTGTGCGTGGCGGCAACCTCGAGTCACAGCCCGGGACCTCTGGGTTTCGACTCGCGTGACACCGTCCTGTACGCGATCCTCACCGGCTACAACGTGACCCTGGCAGCGTGGTTCGCCTTCCCCCACCGGACCACGCCCGCAGGGCAGCCAACCCGCCGTTTCCACCGGCGTCACTCAGACGCGATCGGATCCCGCTGATCCCTGTTAGCCTCCCTCCGGTGAGCGAGCCGAGTTACTCCGACGCCGAACGCGCAGCCGTCTACCGCGTCATGTCCGAGCGTCGGGACATGCGGCACTTCACGCCGAATTCCACGGTGCCCGAAGAGGTTCTGCGCCGCATCCTGGAGGCCGCGCACATGGCGCCGAGTGTCGGGCTGATGCAGCCCTGGCGCTTCCTGCGCATCACCGACCCGGCCGTCCGGACGGCGATCAAGAAGCTCGTCGACGCCGAGCGCATCCAGACGGGCGAGGCCCTCGGGCCGCGCGAGGCGGAGTTCCTGGCGCTGAAGGTCGAAGGCATCGGCGACTGCGCCGAGCTGTTCGTGGTGGCCCTCGGTGACGATCGCGAGCGTCACATCTTCGGCCGCCGGACCATGCCCCACATGGACCTGGCGTCGGTGTCGTGCGCCATCCAGAACATGTGGCTGGCCGCCCGCGCGGAAGGCCTTGGGCTGGGCTGGGTTTCGCTGTTCGACCCGGCCGAGCTGGCCGCCCTCCTCGGCATGCCCGAGGGCGCCGAACCGATCGCGGTGCTGTGTGTCGGCCCGGTACCGGAGTTCCCGGACCGCCCCGAACTCGAGATCGTCGGCTGGACGACGGCGCGCCCGCTCGACGAACTCGTGTACACCAACGTCTGGCCTGTCACCGGAGCGAGCTGACGCCGCGGCCCTAAGCTCAGGGGGTGAGCAAGAGTCCCCTACGGCGCGTCTCCGAGAGCCTGCTGCTCGCCGGCATGCGACCGCCCCTGATCGAACGGTTGTCGGGCCACGGCGAGGTCGACCTGGCCGGCAAACGCATCGTGCTGACGGGAGCGTCGTCGGGCATCGGCGAGGCGGCCGCCGCCAAGTTCGCGCACCTCGGGGCGACCGTCGTCATCGTCGCCCGCCGGGCCGAACTACTGGACAAGGTGGCCGCCCGGATCACCCACAGCGGCGGTGACGCCATCGCGCGGCCGTGCGACCTGTCCGACATGGACGCCATCGACAAGCTGGTGGCGGACGTGGAAGCCGAGCTGGGCGGCGTCGACATCCTGATCAACAACGCCGGCCGGTCCATCCGCCGGCCGCTGGCCGAGTCCCTGGACCGCTGGCACGACCTCGAACGCACCATGACGCTGAACTACTATTCGCCGCTGCGCCTGGTGCGCGGCTTCGCCCCCGGCATGCTCGAGCGCGGCGACGGGCACATCATCAACGTGTCGACGTGGGGTGTGATGAACGAGTCGTCGCCGCTGTTCTCGGTGTACAACGCGTCCAAGTCGGCACTGACCGCGGTGAGCCGGGTCATCGAAACCGAGTGGGGCGCAAGCGGAGTGCACTCCTCGACACTGTTCTATCCGCTGGTGAAGACGCCGATGATCGCGCCGACCCGCGCCTTCGACGGTATGCCCGGCCTGTCGGCCGACGAAGCCGCCGACTGGATGGTCACCGCGGCCAAGACCCGCCCGGTGCGCATCGCGCCCCGGATCGCGGTGACGTCGCACGCGCTCAACAGTTTCGTGCCCGGCCTGGTCGACCAGATGATGAAACGCCGACGCGCGCAGTCGATCGGGTGACGCGATGGAGATCCTCGCCAGCCGCATCCTGATCCGGCCCGTCGACTACGCGAAGTCGGTGGCGTTCTACCGCGACGCCATCGGCCTGGCCATCGCCCGCGAATACGGTGCCGGCACAGTGTTTTACGCCGGGCAGTCGCTCATCGAACTCGCCGGCCACGGCCGTGACGACGACGGCCCGACGGTTCCGTTCCCGGGCGCGCTGTGGCTGCAGGTGCGCGACGTCTACCAGACCCAGGCCGAGCTCGAGGCCCGCGGGGTGGCGATCTCCCGTGCGGCGCGGCAGGAACCGTGGGGCCTGCACGAACTGCACGTCACCGATCCTGATCAGGTCACCTTGATCTTCGTCCAGGTGCCCGACACCCACCCACTACGACGCGACACCCGGAGTTAGCACTCCGGGTGTCGCGGGTGGTGAGTTCTGCGGCGCGTCAGCGAGCCGGCGTCGCCAGCGGCCAGCCGACCGAGGCCAGTCGCGCCGACACCTGGTGGATGTCGTCGGGGCTGGGCTCCTGGTTGGTGACGGCCGCGATCGCGGCGTGAATCTCGGCCTCGGTGACGGGGCTCTCGCCGTCGTTGGTGCGCAGGATGGACCGCGCCGCCTCGACGACCTCGTCCTCCGTGAGCGAACGCTTCAGCAGCGCCAGCACCGGGTAGTAATCCTTCGGCGGCACACCGTCGGGGTATCCCGCCCGCAGCCACTTCAGGACATTCTCGAACAATCCATTGGATTCAGTCATTGTCCGTCAGCTCACTTCTTCAGAAAGGGGAACAGGTCGACGCCGGTGTGGTGGATGATCGTGGACCGGGTGATCCACAGGATCGCGAGCAGGACGACAGCTCCGACCAGCACGAACAGCGCCAGACCCAGGTACTTGAGGATCGGGTTGGGGGCCGTGACCGTCCCATCGGAGTGCTCGCCGCCGGCGCCGTTGGAGTAGGCGACGAGGCCGCCCGCGAACACCGCGGGGAGTCCGGCACCGAGGATCAAGCCCACGACGAGGACCTTGAGGATGGCTTCCAAGTAATGCATCAGTGATTCCTTCTGGTTCGGTTCGCGGGAATCAGACGCCGGCGGATTCGGGCGACTTGGCGGCAGCCTCACGGACGTCGGCGGGCACCACGGAGTTGGTGGACGCGTCCCATTCAGCGTTGACGTTGTTGTGGTCGACCTTCTGCTGCTGCGCACGCCAGTACATGAAGCCCGACAGCGCGACCAGGATGACGAAGATCGTGCCGTCGCCGACCAGCGCGGAACCGGTGGCGGACTTCAGGCCGTAGGACAGCCAGTACGACAGGGCACCGACCAGCGCCGCGGCCGGCAGCGTGATCAGCCAGGCCATGGCCATCCGTCCGGCGACGGCCCAGCGGACCGAAGCGCCGGGCTTGCCGACGCCACTGCCCAGGATCGAACCCGTGGCGACGTGGGTGGTCGAGAGCGCCATGCCGGCGGCGCTGGAGCTCAGGATGATCGCGGCCGAGGACGCCTCCGCGGCCAGGCCCTGCGGGGACTCGATCTCGACGAGGCCCTTGCCCAGGGTGCGGATGACGCGCCAGCCGCCGATGTAGGTGCCCAGGCCGATGGCCAGGGCGCACGACGCGATGATCCAGAACGGCAGGCCGTCCTTCTTCACGTCGCCGGTCAGGTGGCCGGTGGTGATGAGGGCCAGGGCGATGACGCCCATGGTCTTCTGCGCGTCGTTGGTGCCGTGGGACAGCGCGACCAGCGATGCAGTGGCGATCTGGCCCCAGCGGAAGCCTTCCTCACGGCGCTTCTTGATGACGTTGCGCGTGATCCGGTAGACCAGCCAGGTGCCTACGGCGGCCACGAGGCCCGCGATGAACGGTGCCGCGACAGCCGGGATCAGCACCTTCTGGATGACACCGCTCCAGTTGATGCCCGCGGTGCCGAGCGCGGCCAGGCCGGCACCGATCAGTCCGCCGAAGAGCGCGTGCGACGAGCTGGAAGGGATGCCGAACAGCCAGGTGAGGAGGTTCCACAGGATGCCGCCGATGAGGCCGGCGAAGATGATGGTGAGTCCGGTCGACGCGTCGATGGACTTCAGGAGGTGCCCGGACTTACTGTCCTGAATCTTCAGCACCGAGGTGGTGACGGTGACGGCGACCTCGACTGACAGGAACGCGCCGACCAAGTTCAGGACGCCGGCCAGCAGCACGGCGGTCTTCGGCTTCAGCGCGCCTGTGGCGATCGAGGTCGCCATGGCATTACCGGTATCGTGAAATCCATTCGTGAAGTCAAATGCCAGTGCTGTTGCGATCAACAGCACCAGGATGACCAACTCTGCGCTCATGGCGCTCATTCTGGTGTAACGGCGCCGTTTTTGACCAGTTACAGAAGTCCTCAATCCGGACCGCGACCTGGGTGTTTGCCCGACCCGAAGAGGTGTTCATGGAGTGTTCACCTGTTAGCTTCGTCTAATTAGTCTGGCAAAGTGCTGTCGGCGATGCCGAGGGTTACGGTGGCGATATGCCCACGTCACAGGCTGGGCATAGGATTCGGTGCGCAATTTCGGGGCACACAGCGCACAGCTGGGCCGCCCCTCCCCGAGATCAGGAGGTGACGCCATGAACTCGTTTCTCACCAAGATCGTGGCGTGGCTGCAAGCCGGGTATCCCGACGGCATCCCCGCCACCGACCGGGTGCCGCTGTTGGCGCTGCTGTCCCGGCGCCTGACCAACGACGAGGTCAAGTCCGTCGCCCGCGGGCTGATGAATCGTGGTGAATTCGATGACATCGACATCGGCGTACTCATCACGCGGATCACCGACGAACTCCCCCGCGCCGAGGATGTGGAGCGGGTGCGGGCGCGGCTGGCCGCCAAGGGCTGGCCGCTCGACGATCCCCGCGACCCGATCGACGGCGAGCCCGGCGACGGAGGCGTGGCATAGCTGTTCTGCATCCGGTCGCCGTCGGATCCGGCGGCGCGGCCCTCGCCCTGATCCCGACGTTGGCGCAGGCCCTGGACGGCCGCGGCGCACTCCTGCCGGTGCCGGCCGACGATGACCGCCAGGCCGCGCTGCTGACGGAGACGCTGCGCGCCGGCGAAGCCGTCGACGACGACGTGGCCCTGGTGGTCTCGACGTCGGGTTCCACCGGAATCCCCAAGGGCGCCTTGCTTTCCGCCGCGGCATTGCACGCCAGCGCCGACGCCACGCATGACCGGCTCGGCGGGCCCGGCCGGTGGCTGCTGGCACTGCCCGCCTACCACGTCGCCGGAGTGCAGGTTCTGGTACGGAGCCTGCGGGCCGGCACCACGCCCGTCGCGCTGGACCCGGGTTTCGACGTCAGTGAACTGCCTTCTGCGGTAAGGGCTTTGGGTTCGGGACGGCGCTACACGTCACTGGTCTCGGTGCAGCTGGCCAAGATCCTGGCCGATCCCGCCGCGACCGCGGCGCTCGCCGAACTGGACGCCGTCCTGATCGGCGGCGGCCCCATGCCGCCGGGACTCGGCGAAAAGGCCGCGGCCGCAGGCATTTCCGTGGTCCGCACCTACGGGATGAGCGAGACCTGCGGCGGCTGCGTCTACGACGGACGACCGCTGAACGGCGTCCGGCTGCGCATCGACGACACCGGCCGGATTTCGTTGGGCGGTCCCACGCTGGCGTCGGGTTACCGGAATCCCGTCGACCCGTCGCCGTTCGTGGCGGGCTGGTTCGTCACCGATGACATTGGCGCCGTGGATGATTCGGGCGTGCTGCGGGTACTGGGCCGCATCGACGACGCCATCGCCACCGGCGGTCTCAAGGTGCTACCCGCGCTCGTCGAGTCGGCCCTGGCGGGCCATCCGGCCATCGCCGAATGCGCCGTGTTCGGCGTCCCCGACGAACGGCTGGGCCAGCGGGTGGCCGCGGCCGTCGTGCTCCACCCGGGCGCGGCCACACCCACCGTGGCTGACCTGCGGGAATACGTCAGCGCCACGCTGGCCACCACCGCCGCCCCACGTGAGGTGCACGTGGTCGCCGAACTCCCCCGCCGCGGGATCGGCAAGCTGGACCGGCGGGCCCTGACGCTGCAGTACCAGAAAAACGCCTGATCGGCCCGTGATGCCGGTCACAGCACCGGCGCTTGATTCGGTGACGGGCCCGGCTCTCTGGGACCCTGGAACGCGGACCGGAAGAGTTGGAGTTTCCATGCCTGCCCACAGACAGCCTGACAACCATCCTGCGGTGACCGCCCTGACCTGGTCGGGAGGCGTGCTGGCCTGGGCCGTGGCCGCCGCCGTCGCCACCCCGTCCACCGGTCTGCCACTGGCCGTCGTGCTGCCCGTGACCCTGATTTTCGGTG
The DNA here is from genome assembly GCF_045310895.1 of Mycobacterium sp. SMC-18. Lineage (NCBI taxonomy): Bacteria > Bacillati > Actinomycetota > Actinomycetes > Mycobacteriales > Mycobacteriaceae > Mycobacterium > Mycobacterium sp. SMC-18. The sequence goes on along the minus strand of NZ_JBJIAL010000006.1, from coordinate 151,974 downwards.
CGCTGGTCGTCGTGGCCATCCGCAGCACCGTCGCCAGCGCCCGCGGCACCGCCGGCCGGGCGGCCCTGGCCGTCGCGATCGGCCTGCTGGTCGGTGAACTGGCCGCGATGACGCTGTTCAGCAATGCCATCACCCAGCGTCTGGACACCGAAGCCGCGGCCCGCGCCGCGACCACGCCGGCCGTGACCACCGCGCAGGGCCAGTTGGATGCGCTGCGTGCGAGCCGCGGTGCGCTCGACGCCGCCGTCGACTCCGCCCGGCAGCGTCGTGACGACGCTCAGGTCGTGGCCCGCTGCGAATACCACCCGACGCCGTCGTGCGCCCAGCAGCCCGTCACCGGTGTGCCCGGTGACGGCCAGATCACCCAGAACACGCAGGACATCCTCGAGCACGACCAGCGCGAGCTCGATGCCGCACTGGCGGCCCGGGGCGAGCAGGCCCCGACCCTCGACGCGCGGATCGCCGGTGCCGAGCACGCGGTCACGGCCGCGCGCGACGCGGCCGGCGCCGGCGCGGACCGCGGTTTCGGCGCGCGCTGGGTCGCGATGAACGGCTACACCATCGACACGCCCGCCGCGCTGGTGGCGCGCATCGCCGTGGTCGGCGTCTGCGTCCTGCTGTACCTGCTGCCGATGCTGCTGCACGCCCGGCAGGACCGCACCCTGCGCGAGCGCCACGACGAGTCCCGCCTGCGGGCCGAACTGCGTGCCGAGACCGCCATCGCGGTCAAGCAGGCCGAGGTGCGGGCCGAAGCCGAGATTCTGAAGGCCGAACACCAGCTGGCCGCCATGAAGCTCGCGCTCGAGACCGACGCCGAGATCAACCGCGAATATCACCGCCAGCGCGTCGCTGAAGCCCTCACCGGTGAGCCGGCGCAGCCCGCGCTCGCGGCCCCCACCGCCGAGGTGCTGCGGCCCGATTCGCCGCCGCAGCCCATGTACTCCGACTGGGACGAACTCATGGCGTTCCCGGACCCGCAGCGGCGTTCGTTGAACGCCGCACCAGCGCCGGAGCCCGAACCGGCCGACGCACCGGCCGAACCGGCCGCCACCGCCGAACTCGTCCCGATCGGCGACGAGCGGGCCGAGAACCTGCCGGTGCAGGCGACCAGCCAGCCCGCAGGCGGCCTGACACTGCCGCAACTGCCCGACCTCACCAAGGTCGCGGCTCGCCTGCTGCGTCCGCTGGTGGCGCCCGTCGCGCCCGTGGTGGACCGCGTCATCGACACGTCGGTGCAGCAGCTGCGCTCGGCGCAGAAGGTCATCGAGGAGTTCGAGGAGATCACGTTCACGCTGCGCCGGACGTCGCGGACGACGGTGACCGAGAATGAGCACGAGCAGTCGTCGGGCCCGCGCGCCGCCGACCACGGCCAGGCGCTCGGGGCGGGCCAGGGCGTCCACCCGCGCGTCGAACCCCAGTGGGCGGCACCGCAGATGAACGCGACGTTCGCGCCGACGACGCCGCTGCGGGGCGCCGACCCGTACACCGCGCTCGACGGCACCGACACCACGATCATCGACGCCGCCGACGAGCGCCGTCAGCTCAAGGAAGGCCGCCGCGCCATCGAGCCGTAACCCGGGGATTTGTGCACGATTTTCGGCGCGAGGCGCGGAAAATCGTGCACAAATCCCTAGGGCAGCGAGCGGTTCAGGCGCTCGGTGGCGGCCAGGTAGTCCTCGATGAACTCGCGGACGACCTCGCGGGCGGGCTTGACCTTGTTCATCAGGCCGACGCCCTGGCCGACGAAGTAGGTCGCCAACTGCTGGGCGCCCTGATGTCCCTGGGCGGCCAGGCGGTCGATGCGCCGGATCACCGGCTCGCTCAGCATGTTCTGCAGCGGCAGCGGAAGTGGCTTGCGGCCACCGTCGTTCGGCGCCCAGGCATCCGTCCAGTCCGAAACCAGTTGGCGTGCGGGCTTTCCGGTGCGCCCCGCCGACCGCACGGTGTCGCGTGACGTGGCGGCCAGCATCTTCTGCTTGGTGGCCGGCGCGGTCTCGGCCTCCTCGGTGGTCAGCCACACCGAACCGGTCCAGGCCCCGGCGGCGCCCAGCGCGACCGCCGCGGCCATCTGCCGGCCGGTGACGATGCCGCCCGCCGCCAGCACGGGGACCGAATCATCAATCGCCTCAATCACTTCCGGCACCACGACGAGTGTGGACACCTCGCCACAGTGTCCGCCGGCCTCGGTGCCCTGCGCGACGATGATGTCGACGCCAGCCGCGACCTGCTTGACGGCGTGCTCCTTGGCGCCGACCAGCGCGGCCACCGGAATCCCCCGCTCGCGGCCCGCCTCGATCATGTAATCCGGCGGCACCCCAAGCGCATTGGCGATCAGCTTGATGGGGTGGCTCAACGCCACGTCGAGCAAGTCGTGCCCGGTGTTGCCGGACAACACCGACCCGCCGGTACGGACTCGTTCCTCCGGCTCGATGCCATGGTCGATGAGCAGCTGGCTGACGAATTCCCGGTATTCCGAAGGGATTCGGTCTGCCAACTGGCCGTCGGAGAGGTTCTCGCCCTTGCCCTCGAATTTCGCCGGCACGATGATGTCCGCGCCGTAGGGCCGGCCGCCGACGTGATCATCGATCCAGGCGAGTTCCCGGTCGAGCTGCTCGGGGGTGTACGCCGTCGCGCCCAGCACGCCGAAGCCGCCAGCGTTGGTGACGGCGGCGACCACGTCACGGCAATGGCTGAAGGCGAAGAGCGGGAAGTCGATGCCGAGCTGTTCGCAGATGCGGGAAGTCACTCCGTCAGTTTTGCCACCCCGACTTGACGGGTGTCAAGAGCCGCCCCGGTCAGGGCAGTTCAAACGGCAGCTTCACCCCGGTGTGGGCCAGGCAGTGGGTACACGTTCGTTCGGCCGGGACGGTCGCCAGGGCCTGCTGCACCAGCGCCTTGAACATCGGGGTGTTGCGCTCGAACTCCGCGAAGACGTCGACGGTGGTGACACCGGCGCCGGCCTCGATGCCCGCGTCCAGATCGGTCACCAAAGCGATTGCTGCATAACACATCTCGAGTTCACGGGCCAGCACGGCCTCCGGGTAGCCGGTCATGTTCACCAACGTGAACCCCTGGGCCGCGAACCACTGACTCTCGGCGCGGGTGGAGAACCGGGGCCCTTGGATGACCACCATGGTGCCGCCGTCGATGACGCCCGGCTGCTCGGCCGCGACGGCGCGCAGCGTCGGACAGTACGGATCGGCGAAGCCGACGTGGATGCCGCCGGCGTCGAAGTACGTGTCCTCGCGGCTGCGGGTGCGGTCCACCAGCTGGTCGGGCACGACCACGGCGCCGGGGCCGAGGTCCGCGGTCAGGCTGCCGACGGCGCACGGGGCGAAAATCCGCCGCACCCCGAGCTTGCGCAGCGCCCACATGTTGGCGCGGTACGGCACCGTGTGCGGCGAGTACTCATGTTTGAGCCCGTGCCGTGGCAGGAATGCCACCTCGTGCCCGCCGACGGCCCCGATGGTGACCGGCGCGCTCGGCGTGCCGTAGGGCGTGTCGACGGTGACGGTGCGCGCGTCGTCCCCGAAGAACGTGTAGAAACCGCTACCGCCGATGACTCCCAGCATCCGTTATTCGGCGTCGGTCTTGGGGGTATCCACGGTCTCCGGCGTCACGGCCGTGACGGGCGTCGGCGCGGGCGCCGCGTCGTCGTCCTCGATTTCCTCGGCCTCGTCTTGTTCCAGCTGCGCGCGGGCCCGCCGGGCGCCGTCGCGGATCTCGAATGCGTCGGTGGCCAGGGCGCCGATGGAGCTCGCCACGTCCTTGACGGCGGTGACGACGATGTTCATGACCTCGCCGACGGTGCCTGCGACGGCTTCGACGGATTCCTGCACGACATCTTTGCGAATCTCGTTCTTGCTGAGCCGATCCTTCATGCCGATAAGTGTAGGGGCGTGGGACGATTGCGCGCGTGGCCAGTCTTTCGCAGTGGATAGAGGGCGCCCGACCGCGGACCCTCCCGAATGCAGTCGCTCCCGTGCTGGCAGGTACCGGTGCCGCCGCCTGGGTCGGCGGTGAGGTGTGGTGGAAAGCGGCTCTGGCCCTTGTGGTTTCGATATCGCTGATCATCGGGGTCAACTACGCCAACGACTACTCCGACGGCATCCGCGGCACCGATGACGACCGGTCCGGGCCGGTCCGCCTGGTCGGCGCCAAGTTGGCCTCCCCACAGGCGGTGCTGGCGGCGGCCGTGATCAGCCTGTCCATCGGCGCCGGTGCCGGCCTGGCGCTGGCCCTGGTCAGTCAGCCGTGGCTGATCGCCGTCGGCGCGGCGTGCATCGCCGGCGCCTGGCTGTACACCGGCGGCACCAACCCGTACGGCTATCGCGGGCTCGGCGAGGTCGCGGTGTTCGTGTTCTTCGGGCTGGTCGCCGTGCTCGGCACGCAGTACACGCAGGCCCTGCGGGTCGACTGGGTGGGACTCGTGCTCGCCATCGCGGTCGGGTCGTTGTCGTCGGCGGTGTTGGTGGCCAACAACCTTCGCGACATCCCCACTGATCAGGTCTCGGGCAAGATCACGCTCGCGGTGCGGCTCGGCGACGCCCGCACCCGCCAGCTGTTCCAGGTGCTGACGCTGCTGCCGTTCGTGCTGACCGCGGTCCTGACGCTCGCGACCCCGTGGTGCCTGGTCGGCTTCGCGGCGGCACCGCTGGCGGTCCGCGCGGCCAAGCCCGTGCGCTCAGATCTCGGCGGTCGCGAGCTGATCCCCGTGCTCAAGGACACCGGGCTGACGATGCTGGTGTGGGCCGCCCTGATCACCGCGGTGCTGGTGGCGGTCAAGCCCTAGCCCGAGCGGCGTCAGTCGCCGGCGGAATCCTCGCCGTGCAACCGGGCCTGCAGCTGCTCGCGCTCGGCGCGGCGACGCTCGTCGACGGCGGCGATCCCGGCGGTGGCCCGGCGGCGCAGCGGAGCGAACAGCCAGATGCCCAGCGGCATGCCGAGAACCAGCGCGAACAGCAGCGCCACCATGGCCGGGAAATCACGGATACCCAGCAACGCGACGACACCGAAGATCGCGCCGGCAATCACCGCTACCAGCAGCAGGCGGGCGAGCGCGTAGAGAAAAACGTCGAGCAGCAAACGTGGCATGGACGGGGTGGCGGGCGCATCAGACACCGCACGAGTTTACCGACGGACGCGTATATTCGAATAAAGGAGGTTTTACGTGCAGTTCCTGCTCCTGATCACGCTGCTGGCGCTGTTGGCCTACGTGGGCTGGCGCGCCACTCGCGCCACGGCCGCGCGGCCGACCACGCGCGTCATCGGCCCGGATGACGATCCGGAATTCCTGCGCCGGCTCGGTTCGTAGCGACTCTCTACAGCGACAGCGGAAATCCGTCGGCGACGGCCACGGCCAATTCCAGCAACGCATCCCTGGTGTCCGGCCGAAGCCGGTCCAGACTGACCTCGGCACCCTCCTCCAGGTGCGGGTCGAACGGCACCACCTGCACCGCCCGGCACCGGCGGCCGAAGTGGTCGACCACCTTGCGCAGATCGACCTTGCCGGACCGCGGACGCACGGCGTTTACCACCGCGACGGCGTTGCGCACCAGTTCCTGATGACCGTGGGCGTCGAGCCAGTCGAGCGTCGCCGCGGCACTGCGGGCGCCGTCGACCGAGCCTGAGCTGATCACGACGAGCACGTCGGCGTGCGCGAGCACCGCACCCATGGCCGAATGCAGCATGCCGGTGCCACAGTCCGTCAGCACCAGCCGGTAGTACGGCTCCAGTACCGCCAGCGTGCGGGCGTAATCCTCGGAGCTGAACGCCTCCGACACCGCCGGGTCGCTCTCCGAGGCCAGCACCTCGAGCTGGCTCTCACCGCGCGAGGTGTAGTTGCGGACATCGCTGTAGCTGGAGATGCCCTCGGCATCGCGCAGAAGATGACGGACCGTCGCCGGCGTCTCCAGCGGCACCTTCTGACTGAGGGTGCCGCGGTCCGGGTTGGCATCCACCGCGATGACGCGGTCGCCGCGGATCGACGCGAACGTCGCCCCCAGCGTCGCGGTGATGGTCGTCTTCCCGACGCCGCCCTTGAGGGACAGCACCGCGATCCGGTAGCAGTCCCGCAGCGGTCGGTTGATCTGTGCGGTCAACCGGTTGCGGTGCAGGGTCTTGGGGCTGTCGCCGGGATTGAGCAGGGTTCCGGTCGCGTAGTACAGCGCCTTGCGCCAGCCGGTCGACGGTGCGCGGCTCGGGCGGCTCAGCAGCGCGACCGTGGCGGGGTCCAGGCTCCGCGGCTTCGCGGGTGTCGGCGCCAGGACAGGTGTCACCGCATGTGCGATGACGATGCGGGCCTCCGGCGCCGCGGTGGGCGTGGCGGCAGCGACGGGATCGGCCGGGTCCTTGAACCGGCCCTGGGCGCGGAATGAAGGCACGATCAGCCCCGACATCTGATGGCTCAGCCGACGCCGGCGTACGAATGCAGGCCGACGGTCACCAGGTTGATGAAGAACAGGTTGAACACCATCGCGACGAAGCCGACGACGTTGATCCACGCGGCCTTCTTGTCGCGCCAGCCCGCGGTGGATCGGGCGTGCAGGTAGGCGGCGTAGACGACCCACGCGACGAACGACACCGTCTCCTTGGGGTCCCAGCCCCAGTAGCGGCCCCAGGCCTCCTCGGCCCAGATGGCCCCGAAGATGACGCCGAACCCGAAGATCGGGAACGCGAAGATGGTGGTGCGGTAGGCGATGCGGTCCAGGGTCTGGGCATCCGGCAGGCGCTGGATCATCCGGCCGAACCCGTTGTCCTGATGTGCCAGCGGCGACATCTTGAGCAGGAACAGGATGCTGGCGACGCCGGCGACCAGGAAGACGCCGGAGCCGAGGCTGACGACCGAGACGTGGATGGGCAACCAGTACGACTGCAGCGCGGGCATCACCGGCGCGGCGTTGGTGTACAGGTACTTGACCGACACCGCCAGCAGGATCAGCTCGGGCACCAGGACGAAGACCCACAGCGCCCGGTACTGCGGCTTGCGCATCACGATCGACGCTGCGACCAGCCCACAGAAGCTGGTCAGGTTGATGAACTCGTACATGTTGCCCCACGGCACGCGCATGGTGGCCAGACCGCGCAACACGATGCAGACGAACAACATGGCGATGCCGACGTACACCAGCGCGAGCCCGACACGGCCGATGCGCTCGTCAACAGAGCGGGTGGGTGCGTCGACGATGACGCCTGGGATGGTGCTGTTCGCGCCTACGCCCGCACCGACCAGCTCTCGGGTCTCTACCTTCCGGCCACGGCTCGACGCCAGCTCGACGGCCAGCAAGACGAAAGCCAGGCACAGCACCGTCCAGGAACTGAAGAATGCCCAGTCCGAGTACCGGGCCAGGTCGATGTCGATGTGCTCTGTGTTCATCGCTTGTCCTCAATCAACCGCTCTGTGAGCTTTTCGAACTCGTCGCCCCACCCCGAGTTGTCCGTGCGGGCCAGGCCGCCGAGCTCGACGTTGACGGTACCCGGCCCGGCCGACACGATCCGAATCCAAACCCGGCGGCGGCGCACCACCAACGACACCAGCAGCCCGGCCATCATGGTCAGCGCGAACACGAGCACCCACACCTGCGCCGGGTCGTGCGACACCTGCACGTTGATGAACGGCACCGCGCCGTCGAACTTGATGACGGTGCCGTCGTCCAGCTTGGTCTGCTCGCCGGCCTTGAGGTTGACGCGCGCCTGCTTGGTGAGCCGCTTCTGGTCGATCAGCCGGGGGTCGAGCGAGAACAGCGACTGCGGGCGGCCGCTGTCGAGCCCGGTGTCGCCGCGGTAGATGTCGATGGCCACCGCGGGCGCGTTCATCGCCGGGAAGCTCGAGGACAGCAGCTTGCCGTCGAGTTCGGCGGTCGGGGCGAACAGGCCCTGGATGGCGATCTGGTGCTTGCGCCGCTCGCGGTCGTCGGGATAACTGCCGCCCGACGGGTCGATGCGCGCGACACCCGAGGACAGCAGCGTCAGCGCGTTCTCGGGCTTCCACTGCACCGTCGACGTGCGGGTCTGGCCGTTCGGGAACGTGACGGTGAACGTCGGCGCGTAGCCGTGGCCCTGCAGGTAGATGCGCTCGCCGCCGATCCGCAGCGGGTGGTTGACCTCCAGCCGGTACGGCCGCCAGGTGCCGCTGACCAGGTCGGCGCCGTCCTGGTAGTCGATGTTCGCCGCGAATGCCGTGGCCTGCCCGCTCGGCAGGTACCGGGCGTCGAAGTCGTGGACCCGCAGGCAGCTGGGGTGCAGTGAGGTGCCGTCGACGACGTTGCCGGCGCGGAACGAGTCGAACGCGGCCGGGGAGGCCGAGCAGAATCCGGGCCCGCCGTCGGCGATGACGATGACGTTGCCCTCGTAGCCGAACATCTTGCCGAACGCGATGGCCACCAGCAGGCCCAGCAGCGAGAAGTGGAAGACGATATTGCCGAACTCGCGCAGGTAGCCCTTCTCGGCCGAAATCTCGCGAGTGCCGTCGTCGAGCGTGCGAGTGGTCTGGCGCCAGCCCTTGAGCCGCTTCGCCATCCGGTCGGCGACGGCGTCCGGCTCACCCGGCACGGAGGCCTGCGCGTGCTTGGGCAGCCGCGCCAGGTTCCGCGGCGCCGGCACCGGGACGGCGCGCAGGCTGCGGATGTGCTCGATCATGCGGGGCGTCAGGCAGCCCACGAGCGAGATGAACAGCAGCACGTAGATCGAGGTGAACCAGAAGCTCGAGAACACCGAGAAGGCCTGCACCTTGTCGAGCCACGGCCCGATCGTCGGATGCTGCGCCAGGTATTCGTCGACCTTGCCGGCGTTGAGCGAACGCTGCGGCAGCAGCGCACCCGGGATGGCGCCGAGCGCCAGCAGGAACAGCAGCACCAGGGCGGTGCCCATCGACGTCAGCGTCCGCCAGGTGTTGCGGAACAGTGCGACCACCCGGGAGATCGGGCCGGAGCGGCGGGTCTGGCCGCCCGACACGGCGTCGGGTGCGGAAACGTCGGTCATATCGGGAGCCTTGCGTTGCTGACGAAGGCGTCGCGCACCCATGAGGTGAAGTCGTTCCACACCCCGGTGACCAGCGCGGTGCCGACGACGATCAGCAGCAGACCGCCGAAGATCTGGATGGCGCGGGTGTGCCGGCGCAGCCAGCCCAGGCCCTGCACGGCGCGGGCCGATCCGAAGGCCAAGAGCACGAACGGAATGCCGAGACCCAGGCAGTACGCGATCACCAGCGCGACGCCGCGGGCGACGCTGGCGCCGTCACTGGCCGAGGCCACCGCGATGACGCCGGTGAGCGTCGGGCCCAGGCACGGCGTCCAGCCCAACCCGAACACCGCGCCCAGCAAGGGCGCGCCGACGACCGTCGACACCTGGCGCGGCGTGAACCGCACCTGACGCTGCAGCGCCGGGACCAGCCCGATGAACACGAGGCCCATCAGCACCGTGACGACGCCGCCGATGCGTTGCAGCAGAAGCTGATTGGCGATGAGGGTCGTGGTCAGCCCGAGCACGGCGACCGCGCCCATGAGGAACACCGCGGTGAAGCCCGCGACGAACAATGCCGCCGCGCCGGCCACGCGCCAGCGGGCGGTACGCACTTTCGTGGTGCCCTCGGTGTCGTCCACCCCGACCACCGCGGCCAGATACGACAGGTACCCCGGCACCAGCGGCACCACGCACGGCGACGCGAACGACACCAGCCCGGCCAGCACGCTGACCCCGAGGGCCACCAAAAGCGGTCCGGCGGCCGCGGTTTCGGCGAAGGAGGTCATGCCTTGCCCTCTTTGGCGAGCCGCTCGACGACGGGCTTGAGGTCGTCGGCCAGCAGCTCCCGCAGGAACACCGCGGCCACCCGGTGCTGACGGTCCAGCACCAGCGTCGACGGGATGACCGTCGTCGGGTACTTGCCGCCGAACGCGATCATGGTGCGCATCGCCGGGTCATAGATGGACGGGAACGTCACCTTGTGGTCGACGACGAAGTCGACGGCGGCCTGCCGGTTGTTGTCCCGGACGTCGATGCCCAGGAACGCGACGCCCTGCGCCTTGGTCTGCTCGTACACCTTCTCCAGCTCGGCGATCTCCGAGCGGCACGGGCCACACCACTGCCCCCACACGTTGATCACCACGACCTGGTCGGAAAAGTCGTCCAGGGACAGGGTTTTCGACGGATCCGTGAGCGACGGTCCCCGCACCGCGCCCGGCTTGCCGCGGCTCGACGGCGGGTCGTAGAAGATGTCGGTCTTGCCGCCCGGCGCCACGAACTCGAAGGTGCCGCCCTGTGCGACGGCGTCGTCACCGGTGGAGCAGCCGACGAGCAACACGGCCGTCGTCAGGACGGCCGCCATCACTGCCCCGGCACGGGCCACCAGCGAAGTCACTGTCCGGCCAGCTCCGCATATCCCCAGCCGACCATCTGGTCGCCGTGGAAGTAGAACGACGTCACCGACGCCAGATTGCACATCCGCTTGGTCGGGAAGTGGTGCAGGTTCTTGCCGAGCATCGCGCGGCGCAGCGTCTCCACCGGCAGCTGATGGCTGACGCACACCGCCTCGTGCCCCATGCCCTTGACCCGCGCCCGGTCCACGGCGGCCGTCATGCGCGCCGCGATGTGCTTGTACGGCTCACCCCATGACGGGGTCTTCGGGTCGCGCAGGTGCCACCAGTTGCGCGGGTCGCGCAGGGCACCGTCACCCGGCGAGACGCGCTGTCCCTCAAACACATTCGTCGACTCGATGAGCTCGGGATCGGTGTCGATCGGCAGGCCGTGCCGGGCGGCGATGGGCGTCGCGGTCTCCTGCGCGCGCTCCAGCGGCGAGGCCACGACGTAGACGATGTCGCGCTCGGCCAGCCACCCGGCGACCGCCTCGGCCTGCGCCTGCCCACGCTCGGAGAGATGAAAATTGGGCTTGCGGCCGTACAGGATCTTGTCCGGGTTGTGCACCTCGCCGTGCCGCATCACGTGCACGATCGTCTTGTCGGTCATGCGGGCTCCTGAGCTTGGGCGGCGGCCTGCGCGGCGGCGGGCAGCGCGTCGGCGATCCGGTCGAACGCAGCGTCGTCGAGCGCGGCCGAGACGAACCAGGTTTCGAAGGCGCTGCACGGCGGGTAGACCCCGGCGTCCAGCAGGGCGTGGAAGAACGCCGGGTAGCGCCAGGTCTCGGTGGCCTTCGCGGTTTTGAAGTCGACGACGTCCCCGTCGCCGAAGAACACCGTCAGGAAGTTCCCGGCGCGCGAAATCCGGTGCGCGACAGAGGCTTCGGTGAGCGCGTCGGTCAGCAGTCCGGACAACCGGTCGGCGTTGACGTCGAGGGCGCGGTAGACGGCTTCGTCGGCGGCGCGCAGCGTGGCCAGGCCCGCGGCCATCGCGACCGGGTTCCCGGACAGCGTCCCGGCCTGGTACACCGGGCCGAGCGGCGCCAGCCGTTCCATCACCTCGGCGCGGCCACCGAACGCCGCGGCGGGCAGGCCGCCGCTCATCACCTTGCCGAAGGTGAACAGGTCGGCCGCGACCGGGTCGAGGCCGTACCAGCCGCCACGGCTGACGCGGAAGCCCGTCATCACCTCGTCGATGATGAGCAGCGCGCCGTGCTCGGCGGTGATCTGCCGCAGCGCGGCGTTGTAGCCCGCGGCCGGCGGGACGGTGCCCATGTTGCCGGGGCTGGCCTCGGTGATGACGCAGGCGATCTGGTCGCCCGCCGCGGCGAACGCCTCCCGCACCGCGTCGAGGTCGTTGTACGGCAGCACGATGGTGTCGGCGGCGGCCGCCCCGGTGACCCCCGGCGACGACGGCAGCCCCAGCGTCGCGACGCCGGAGCCGGCGTCGGCCAGCAGCGCGTCGCTGTGGCCGTGGTAGCAGCCGGAGAACTTGATGATCTTGGGCCGGCCGGTGAAGCCGCGGGCCAGCCGGATGGCGCTCATGGTCGCTTCGGTGCCCGAGTTGACGAAGCGGATGCGTTCGACCGGGGCGACGCGATCGATGATCTCGCGCGCCAGCTCCGTCTCGGCGGGCGTCGGGGCGCCGAACGACAATCCGTTGACGGCGGTGGTCTGCACGGCCTCGACCACGGCGGGGTGGGCGTGGCCAAGGATCATCGGGCCCCATGAGCACACCAGGTCGACGTAGCGGTTGCCGTCGGCGTCGGTCAGCCAGTAGCCGTTGGCCGAGGTGATGAAACGAGGGGTACCGCCGACCGAGCTGAAGGCACGCACTGGCGAGTTGACCCCGCCGGGGATCACGGTCGACGCGTCGGCGAACAGTTTCGCGGAGACGTCGGTAGAGCGCATGGCCACCAGTGTCCCAGCCCGGCGCGAATGGACCAACTACAGGGTGTAGGAGCTGGCTCACGCTGCGGCGGGAGATCGCGCCGATCCCGGCGGTCGCGAGGCGAGGCCCAGGTACCCAGCAGGCCCGGTCAAGTCTGCGACCGACGACCTCGATGCCGCCGAATGTGCAGTCAGCGCTTCGTTTTCACGATTCTTGCGCGCTGGTTGCACATTCGGCGACAACGGCTGACACCGGAGTGGTGCGTGGGTCTGACGCGACGGGTGTGACCCGCGGGCCAGCCCCTAGTTCTGCGGCGTCAGCTTGAACACCGGGTGGTCGGCGTCATCGGGCAGCTCGCGCCAGTACTGGTCGACGACCTTGCCGGCCAGCGGCCGGTACGCCGCGATGATCGGCGCCCGGTCCGCGACCGGAATCTCGCTGGCCAGGTAGTTCGCCTTGCCGAGCGCCACCACCGGGTTCTCCCGGACGTTCTTCACCCACGCCGACTCGCCGCGCGTGGACACCAGGTACTTCACCCCGTCCACCTCCGGCACCACGACCGGGATGCGCTGCGGCACGTGATTGGAGCTACGGGTGACCGTCAGGGTCTGGCTGCCACCGATACCGGTCAGCCGCGCGATGGGGTTGAAGACATGGACGACGAACCACGGCGGCTTGAGGTAGGCCATGGCCAGAGCCTATGGCTACACCGCGCTCAGCGCATCGTCCAGAATGTCCAGCCCGCGCTTGGCGTCGTCGATGCTGATGTTGCACGGCGGCACCAGGTGGAAGCGGTTGTAGTTCATGAACAGCAGCAGGCCGTTCTGCTTGGCCCGTGCGTTGATGGCGCCCATCTCGGGCGACGACCCGCCGTACGGCGCCAGCGGCTCCTTGGTGGCGCGGTCCTTCACCAGCTCGACGGCCCAGAACACACCGAGACCACGGACGTCGCCGATGATGTCGTGCTTCTCGGCGAGCGCCGCCAGGCCCGGTCCGAAGACGTCGGTGCCGATCAGTTCGGCGTTCTCGACGATCTTCTCGTCGTGCATCGCGGTGATGGTCGCGACCGATGCCGCGCACGCCAGCGGGTGGCCCGAGTAGGTGAGCCCGCCGCCGTACGGCTGGTCCAGGAAGCGCTCGAGGATCTTGTCGCTCACGATGACGCCGCCGAGCGGGACGTAACCGGAGTTGACGCCCTTGGCGAAGGTGATGAGGTCGGGGGTGACGCCGTAGTTGTCCAGCGCGAACCACTTACCGGTGCGGCCGAAGCCGGCCATGACCTCGTCGAGGATCATCACGATGCCGTACTGGTCGCACAGCTCGCGCACGCCCTGCAGGTAGCCGGGCGGCGGCGGCATGATGCCGACGGTGCCGGGCACCGACTCGAGGATGATCGCGGCGAACGCGGACGGGCCCTCGAACTCGATGACCGACCGCAGGTGCGCCAGGGCGCGCTCGGACTCTTCCTCCTGCGTCAGCGAATTGAACTGGCTGCGGTACAGGAAGGGCCCGAAGAAGTGCGTGGTGCCCTCGGTGCCGTAGTCGTTGCCCCAGCGGCGGACGTCGCCGGTGAGGTTGACCGTCAGCGCGGTGCCGCCGTGGTAACTGCGGTAGGTCGACAGCGTCTTGTAGCGGCCGGTGAACACGCGCGCCATGCGGATGGCGTGCTCGACGGCGTCGGCGCCGCCGTTGGTGAAGAACACCCGGTTGAAGCCCTCGGGGGCGACCTGGCAGATCAGGTCGGCGGCCGTGGCGCGGGCCTCGTTGGCATGCTGCGGCGCGATGGTGCACAGCTTGGCGGCCTGCTCGGCGATGGCGGCGACGACCTTGGGGTGCTGGTGGCCGATGTTGGTGTAGACGAGCTGGCTCGAGAAATCGAGGAGACGGTTGCCGTCACCGTCGATGAGGTAGCTGCCCTCGGCGCCGGTGAAGACCATCGGATCGAGCTTCCCCTGGGCCGACCACGAGTGGAATACGCGGCTGCGCTCCAGGTCATAGATCCGGCGGGCGTCAGCGTTGGCGGGCGCAGGCATGCATTCCTCCTCGAAGATGAATCAGCGGGTTACGGACTGGTGTGCGACACCGCGTCGTCGCCGCTACCGGTCGGTAACTTTACTCGCTCCCCTGGCCGCCCCAACCACGATGGCGCACGATGGGGACATGCAGATTCCGCAGTCGGTCGCACGCTTCAACCGTCGGGTCACCAACCCCATCCAGCGGCTGTGGGCGGGCCGCGCGCCGACGTTCGGCATCCTCGAGCACGTCGGGCGTAAGTCCGGCAAGACGTTCCGCACCCCGCTGACGGTGTTCACCACCGCCGACGGTTTCGCCATCCTGCTGACCTACGGCCCCGACCGTGACTGGCTCAAGAACATCACCAAGGCCGGCGGCGGCAAACTGACCCGGCGCGGCCAGACGTACGACGTCGTCGACCCGCGCGTGGTGAGCAAGGAGGACGCCGCCCCGCTCATCACCGGATCGCTGCGTAAGGTGTTCCCGCGCTTGCCTTTTGAGCAGGCCGTGCTGTTGCGCCGGGCCTAGTCGCCGCGCGTCTCGTCGAGCACCTGCTGCACCACGCGCATCGCGCTCAGCGCCGCGGGCGCGCCGCAATAGCCGGTGGCGTGGATGATCGCCTCGACGATCTCGTCACGGGTGAGGCCGTTGTTGAGCCCGCCCCGGACGTGGCCGGCGAGTTCTTCATGGGCCCGCAGCGCCGTCAGCATGCCGAGGTTGAGCAAGCTGCGGTCGCGGCGGCTCAGTCCCGGCCGGTTCCACACCGCGTCCCACACGTGCTCGGTGACGAAGCGCTGGATCGGTTCCGATTCGGTGCCGCTGGTGCGGGCCAGTGCGCGGTCGACGAACTCGTCGCCCATCACCTGACGGCGGGTGGCGATTCCGGCGTCGAACGCCGAAGCTGGCTCGCTGGTCATCTCTGGGCCTTTCTCTCGGGTGGCTGCGGCAGACCGTAGCGCAGCGCGACCGGAACCGAATTCGGTGAACAGAACGCGATACCGGTCGCGAGTGACCCAGCTCTCAATTAGGTTCATGCCCGATCCACCCTCACAGCCAACTGTCAGGAGCCCTCGGTGCCCGAAACCGACCGTCCCGAGAGGGTTGCCCCCACCGGGGAGCAGTTCCTCGCCATGCAGGCCAGCCCCGAGTTCCAGGAGTTGCGAACCAGGCTGCGCCGCTTCGTGTTTCCGATGACCGCGTTCTTCCTGCTGTGGTACGGCCTCTACGTCGCGCTCGGCGCCTTCGCCCATGACTTCATGGCCATCCGGGTGTTCGGCAACATCAATGTCGGGCTGCTGATCGGGCTGGGTCAGTTCCTGACGACGTAAGTGATCACCGGGCTGTACGTGCGCTTCGCCAACCGCGAGCTCGACCCGCGGGCTGCCGCCATCCGTGAAGAACTCGAGGGCGCCTGATGACCACCACCGTGCTGGCCGCCGCCACCGTCGGCAACCCCGTCGCCAACATCGGCATCTTCAGCGTGTTCGTCGTCGTCACGATGGTCGTGGTCATCAAGGCCAGCAAGCGCAATGCCACCGCCGACGAGTTCTTCACCGGCGGCCGCGGTTTCTCCGGCCCGCAGAACGGCATCGCCATCGCGGGCGACTACCTGTCGGCCGCGAGCTTCCTCGGCATCGCCGGCGCCATCGCCGTCTACGGCTATGACGGCTTCCTGTACTCCATCGGCTTCCTCGTCGCCTGGCTCGTGGCGCTACTGCTCGTCGCCGAATTACTGCGCAACACAGGCAGATTCACCATGGCCGACGTGCTGAGCTTCCGGCTCAGGCAGCGCCCGGTCCGGCTGGCCGCGGCCACGTCGACGCTGACGGTGTCGCTGTTCTACCTGCTGGCCCAGATGGCCGGGGCGGGCGGCCTGGTCGCGCTGCTGCTCGACGTGAAGAGCCGGGGCGGCCAATCGATCGTGATCGCGGTCGTCGGCGTCCTGATGATCGTCTACGTGCTGGTCGGCGGCATGAAGGGCACGACGTGGGTGCAGATCATCAAGGCCGTGCTGCTGATCACCGGTGCCGCCCTGATGACGGTCATGGTGCTCGGCAAGTTCGGGTTCAACTTCTCCGACATCCTCGGTTCGGCCCAGTCGGCCATCTCGCACGCCACCACCAAGGGCGTCTCCAGCCGCGACGTCCTGGCGCCCGGCGCGCAGTACGGCGGTTCCCTCACCTCGAAGATCAACTTCGTCTCGCTGGCACTGGCGCTGGTGCTGGGCACCGCGGGCCTGCCACACGTGCTGATGCGCTTCTACACCGTGCCGACCGCGAAAGAGGCACGGCGGTCGGTGGTTTGGGCCATCGCGCTGATCGGTGCCTTCTACCTGTTCACGCTGGTGCTCGGCTATGGCGCCGCCGCCCTGGTGGGACCGGACCGCATCCTCAAGGCCGCCGGCGGCGTGAACTCCGCGGCCCCGCTGCTGGCGTTCGAACTCGGCGGCGTGATCCTGCTCGGCGTCATCTCGGCGGTGGCATTCGCGACGATCCTCGCGGTCGTGGCAGGCCTGACCATCACCGCGTCGGCGTCCTTCGCACATGACATCTACGCCTCGGTTCTCAAGTCCCACAAGGTGACCGAGGACGAGCAGGTGCGGGTGTCCCGGATCACGGCGGTCGTGCTGGGCGTGTTCGCGATCGGGCTCGGCATCCTCGCCAACGGTCAGAACGTGGCATTCCTGGTGGCCCTGGCATTCGCTGTGGCGGCCGCGGCCAACCTGCCGACGATCCTGTACTCGCTGTACTGGAAGCGGTTCAACACCCGCGGCGCGCTGTGGAGCATGTACGGCGGCCTGATCTCGACCATCGTGCCGATCGTCTTCTCCCCCGCGGTATCGGGCAGCAAGACGGCGATGATCCCGGGTGCGGACTTCGCGTACTTCCCGCTGGCCAACCCGGGCATCGTGTCCATCCCACTGGCGTTCGTGCTCGGCATCATCGGCACGCTGACGTCGTCGGACACCGGGGATCCCGAACTGGCCGCCGAGATGGAGGTGCGGTCACTGACCGGGGTGGGCGCCGAGAAGCCCGTCGCGCACTAGCCCCGCACGGGCGAGTTCGTCCGCAACGCCGCGGGCAGGCTCGGCACGAAATGCCGTGCGGCGAAAGCCCGGATCTCCTCGGCACTGTCGAGCGCCTCGACACTGGGCAGCAGCAGCACCATCGCCGCGTAGCGCAGGATGGTGTCGGCGAGGTCGTTGACGGCCTGTTCGCCGATGCGGTCGGCGAAACCCTCGGGGAAGATGACGCGCAGCGCCGCCGCCATCCGGCCGACGGCGGCCCCGTAGTGCCGCTGCATGAGCTCGATGACGAGCGCGGGCTCGTCGATCATCATCCGGTTGAGCACGCGGTGCCGCCGGAAGCGCAGGATCGACAGCGTGAATGCCTCGACGTACAGATCCGATTGGGGCCCGGCGTTTTTCAGCTCGCGGGCGATGTCGTCGAACAGCACGACGTTCTCCCGTTCGACGACGGCGGCCACCAGCTCGTCACGGTTGGCGAACCGCCGGTAGATGGTGGTGCGGCTGACACCGGCGCGGCGCGCCACGTCATCGAGGGCGACGCGGCGGAAGCCGTGCTGCTCGAACTCGACGAGCGCGGCGTCGAGGATCGCGGCCGTCGCGTCAGCGGGCACGCGCATAGCCCTTCTGCGCAAAGCTGTTGTACCGCACCGACATCGGCAACCGGTCCCACACCCAGTTCACCGGCTTGCTGCGCCAGGCCGCGGCGAACAACTGGTAGGCGCGTTCCTGCCGGTCGGACCAGGGCAGCTCCAGCAGGTCCCGCGCCCGCGGGGGGAGGCCGCCGGTGGTGAGGAACGCCGCGACAGGGTTGAACACCACCGCGATGACGCGCCACACCGCCGGGTTGACGGCCTTGGGCGCCGGAAAGCCCTTGGTCACATAGCCGACGCCGTACCGGGCCGTCTTGTGCGGCACCGCGACCTCGTTGATCATCCGGTCCCAGTACTCCTCGAACTCGGCGTAGGTGGCCGGCATGGGCCGGTCGCTGACGCCGTAGCGGCGGTACCAGGTCTTCGACTCGAGGTAGATCTGTTCCTTCTCGGCGTCGGTCAGCCGCTTGACGAAGGTGTCCGCGAAATACAGCACCTGCTCGACGAATGTCGCGTGCGCCCAGTAGTACGTCTCCGGGTCGAGGGCGTGGTAGCGGCTGCCGTCGGGCATGTCGCCCTTGATCTCGCGGTGGAAGTCGCGGACCTGCGTGCCGGTGTTGTCGTCGTCGGTGCCGTAGACGGTGCGGAAGATCGGCGGCAGCGACCGCTTGATGCGCGCCGAGGTGTCCGCGAAGAACACCGAATGGTCCAGCACGCCCTGGCCCAGCTGGGCGAGCATGTTCTGCAGGACCGCCGGCCGCGGGCCGATCAGGTACATCCGGTTGTCGCCGAAGTACTTCCACACCAGCGAGTCCGGCCCCAGGGGCAGGGCGTCGACTTTCCCCGTCGCTCCGCTCGCCCCGGCGACGAGCTCAGACTGCTCCGCAAGTTCGGTCATGCGGAACAGTGTTACAAATTTTGCACTCTGTAACAACCCCTGCTCCCGCCATTTCCCGCGAGCGTCCGTGTCTGCGGACGACACGCCGTCACCTGCGTACAAAAACGTCCCGCTCAGACGTGCCGAGCGGGACATTCGTGTACATCAGATGCGCCGTGCCACAGCCGGCACCGTCGCGGACGTTATTTGAGCGGCAACCCCGTGATCGCGCGCGACATCACGAGCCGCTGAATCTCGCTGGTGCCCTCGAAGATCGTGAAGATCTTGGCGTCGCGGTGCCACCGCTCCACCGGGTAGTCGCGCGTGTAGCCGTTGCCGCCCAGAATCTGGATGGCCTCGTCGGTCACGTAGACCGCGGTCTCGCTGGCGACGAGCTTGGCCATCGAGCCCTCGGCGTTCTCGAACGGCATGTTGTTGCGCGCCATCCAGCCGGCGCGCCACACCAGCAGCCGCGCCGCGTCGATCCGGGACTTCATGTCGGCCAGCTTGAACGCGACGGCCTGGAAGTCCCCGATCTTGCGGCCGAACTGCTCGCGCTCCTGCGCGTATCCCAGCGCGTACTCGTACGCCGCGCGGGACACCCCGAGCGCCATGGCCCCGACGGTCGGCCGGGTCCGCTCGAACGTCTTCATCGCCACCTGACCGGCCGAGCTCTTGCCCTCGCGAGTGCGGGCCACCCGCTCCTCGAACTTCTCCCGGCCACCGACGATCAGGCGGCCCGGCAGCCGGACGTCGTCGAGCACGACCTCGGCGGTGTGCGACGCCCGGATGCCGTGCTTCTTGAACTTCTGACCCTGACTGAAACCCTTGGTGCCCGGCGGGATGATGAAGCTGGCCTGGCCGCGCGAGCCCAATTCCGGGTACACCGAGGCAACGACGATGTGCACGTTGGCGATGCCGCCGTTGGAGGCCCACGTCTTGGTGCCGTTGAGCACCCATTCATCGGTCGCCTCGTCGTACCGCGCCCGGGTGATGATCGACGAAACATCCGATCCCGCACCGGGTTCCGACGAACAGAACGCGGCCAGCTTGGGCTCGTTGATGTCGCCGTACATCTGGGGCAGCCACTCGCCCAGCTGTTCCATGGTGCCGTTGGCCGCCAGCGACGCGGCGGCCAGGCCGGTTCCCATGATCGACATCGAAATTCCGGCGTCACCCCAGAACAATTCTTCGACCGCGACGGGCATACCGAGCCCGGTCTCCTCGGCCGTCTGGGCAGCAAAGAACTCCATGGAGTACAGGCCAACCTTGGCCGCCTCCTGCAGGATCGGCCACGGCGTCTCTTCGCGCTCGTCCCACTCCTGTGCGGCCGGACGGATCACGTCAGCAGCGAACTCGTGAACCCAGTCCCGGACCTGGCAGACGTCGGCAGACAGTTCTAGCGAAAAAGACATGCGCGACACACTACTTGGCGCGCCGCCACCTCGCCGTACCCACCACGGCGAGCACCCCGGCCAGGGTCGCCAGCAACAACGACAACGAGATGAACGACGGGTCGTAGAGCACCGATGTCTTCACCGGCTCCCCGGGGATCACCGGCGCGACGTCGGCGATCGACGACGCGGCCAGCCAACTCACCACCGAGCCGACGGCCGCGAGCACCGCCGCCACCAGTGCGCCGGCCGCCACGATCTTGTCGCGGCTCATTCGTCGTCGTCCTCACCGAGTTCGCGCACACCCAACGCCTCCAGCTGGGCCCGCAGCCCGCGATGACGCCGTGCCCACGCCTGCCCGCTGCGCTCACCGGTCAGCTTGACGCCGATCCCCGTGCGGCCGCGCGGAACGCCCGTCAGCTCCCCGAACGCCCGGTACGACTGCCAGCGGGGCACGTCGGCACCTCGCGCCTCCGGGAACATCCCGACCATGTCCGCGACGCGGACGGACTCGGTGCCCTGCCGCAGGTACTCGGGCGTCAGCTCCACCGACGTGTGCAGCCGCGCCGCTTTCACCTGCAACCCGAGGAAACCGGTGACGAGGACGAGGAACACCACCGGCACGAGCGGATCCACCCGGTGCGCCGACCACAACTGCATCGCCGCGATGGAGGCGCCGGAGAACGGGCCCAGCGCCAACCACCACCAGCTGGCACCGACCTCGTGGAAGAGAACCTGCTCGGCGTCGGCGTCAGTCGGCGCGTCCGTCATGCGTTGGCCTTTCCGTCGAACCAGGTCTGCGCCTGCGGCCGGGTGATCGTGACCGCCCCGGCGATCAACGGCAGCAGCGCCACCAACGACAGCAGCTGCGCCACCCCCAGCAGCGCGAGGAGGCCGACGACGATGACGATCGCCATGGACAACGCGACCGCGGCCCGACGAAACCGGTTGTCCCCCGCGCGGGCACGGCCGGCGGAAAAGGCCATGGCGGCGCCGGCGAGGGCGGTGATGGCGCCGAAGCCCACCACCAGAGTCCGGTATGCGGAGGGCACCTCCGCGGCGGCGGTCAACATGCCGCCGACCATCAGGAGCACGGCGGCCACCAGCCAGCACCAGAAAGCGACGGTCACGGCCTGTGGTCGGACCGGCGAAGAGGGCGTGGGCTCAGTCATATCCGGGCCAGCCTAGCGGGCCACATGTGCGTTCACGTCGACCTGGGCGCCCGCGAGCGGCCCGGAAATGCACGCATTGCGCGGCGTGTCGCCGTGCAGACACGGCCGCTCGCGGAGGTTGGGGGCGGGAAAAGTCAGCGGACGAAGAAGGCGTTCGAGTCGGGGCGGTGCAGGAGGTAGACGCCGCCGCCGATCAGGACGGCGCCGCCGATGCCGCATACCGCGTAACCCAGCGCCGCGGCCGCGCCGTGGTAGTTGGCGAACAGATTGGTGGTCAGATACAGGATCGTGGCCGCGGACCCGCCGGTGAGGATGCTGCGGGCCCAGCGGTAGCCCTGCCGCAGCAGCACCAGGAACGTGGCCACCAGGACCGCGATGATGAACAACATCAGACCGGACACCGCGTACGCGTAGCCCGACACCTCCCGCTCGGGCGTCGTCAGCAGGTTGATGACGTAGCCGATCAGCGACAGCGGCAGCGCGGCCGTCCACAGCCAGAACCCGGTGACGACGTCCTGCGGCATCTCGCGCGGCTCAGGTGCGGGTCCGTCCGGCCCCTGACCGTGCCCCGGGCCCGGATAGGGCGGGTACTGCGGGTTGTAGGGGTGTTGCGGGTCGTGCGGGTTGTGTGGGTTCACCGCAGCCAGCCCGCGACGTCCGTCGCCCAGTACGTGAGGACGATGTCGGCACCGGCGCGCCGAATGCTGAGGAGCGACTCCAGAACCGAGGCCCGCAGGTCGATCCAGCCGTTGGCCGCGGCGGCGCTGATCATCGCGTACTCGCCCGAAATCTGGTACGCCGCAACGGGTACCGGTGACATCTCGGCAGCGGCGCGGACCACGTCCAGGTAGCTCATCGCCGGCTTGACCATCACCATGTCGGCACCTTCGGCGAGGTCGAGTTCGATCTCGCGCACCGCTTCGCGGGCGTTACCCGGATCCTGCTGGTAGGTACGGCGATCGCCCTGCAGGCTCGAGCCCACGGCCTCGCGGAACGGGCCGTAGAACGCCGACGCGAACTTGGCGGCGTAGGCCAGGATCGCGACGTCGATGTGCCCGGCGTGGTCCAGCCCGTCGCGGATGGCCGCCACCTGCCCGTCCATCATGCCGCTCGGGCTGACCACATGCGCACCCGAATGCGCTTGCGCGACAGCGAGTTTGATGTATTGCTCGTTGGTCGCATCGTTGTCGACCCGGCCGTGCGCGTCCAGGACGCCACAGTGCCCGTGATCGGTGAATTCGTCCAGGCAGGTGTCGGCCATCAGCACGGTCGAATCGCCGAGGTCCGAATTCAGGTCGCGCAGTGCCACATTCAGGATGCCCTCGGGGTTGACGCCCTCGGACCCGGTGCCGTCCTTGTCACTGTCGCACGGGACGCCGAACAGCATCAGCCCGCCGACACCGGCCTCGACGGCTTCCGCCGCCGCGCGGCGCGCCGAATCCCGGGTGTGCTGCACGACGCCGGGCATCGAGCTGATGGGACGCGGCTCGGCGAGCCCATCCGCGACGAACATGGGCAGCACCAGATGCCGTGGCTCCAGCGAGGTTTCGGACACCAGACGCCGCAGCGCCGGGGTGGTACGCAGACGCCGCGGCCGCTGTCGTGGGAAAGCCATACGCCGAGTTTAGCGGCGCCGGCTCTTCTTACGCGGCGGCGGCAACGCACCCTCGGCCCGGAGCCGAGCGGCGTGCTCGGCCAGCGCCTCGACCAGCGGGCCGACTGCGGCGGTCTCCGGCTGCACGTCCACGCGCAGGCCGAATTCGGCTGCGGTTTCAGCGGTTTTCGGGCCGATGCAGGCGACGATGGTCCGGGCGTGCGGTTTGCCGGCGATGCCGACCAGGTTGCGCACCGTGGAGCTCGAGGTGAAGCAGACGGCGTCGAAACCACCGGTCTTGATCATCTCGCGGGTGTGCGCCGGCGGCGGTGCCGCCCGGACGGTCCGGTAGGCCGTGACGTCCTCGATCTCCCAGCCACGCTCGCGCAGGCCCTCGGCCAGCGTCTCGGTGGCGATGTCGGCGCGCGGCAGCAGCACCCGGTTCACCGGGTCGAAAATCTCGTCGTAGTCCGGGAATTCGTCCAGCAGGCCCAGCGACGACTGCTCACCGGCAGGCACCAGCTCGGGGTTGATGCCGAACGCGCGCACCTTGTCCGCGGTGGCCTGACCGACGCACGCGATCTTCACACCGGAGAACGCGCGGGCGTCCAGACCGAACTCGTTGAACTTCTCCCACACCGCACGCACCGCGTTGGTGGAGGTGAACACGACCCACTGGAAGCGGCCGTCGACCAGACCCTTGACCGCGCGCTCCATCTGGGCGGGGCTGCGCGGCGGCTCGACCGCGATGGTCGGCACCTCGATCGGCAGGGCGCCGTGGCCCACGAGACGATCGCTCATCTCGCCGGCCTGGTCCTTGGTCCGCGGCACCAGCACGGTCCAGCCGTACAGCGAGCGGCTCTCCCACCAGTTCAGCTTGGCCCGGTGCGCCACGGTCTTGCCGATGGTCACGACCAGCGGGCCCGCCAGCGGACCGACCGGCTCGGGGCCGACCGGCTTCTCCAGCACGGCCTTGTCCAGCAGCCCGGCCAGCGTGGTCTCGATCGACCGCTGCTGGCAGGTGGTGCCGTTGGCCGTCACGACACACGGGGTGTTGTCGGTGAGGCCGTATTCGATCAGGGTGCGGGCGGCGTCCGGCAGGTGCGACACCGTCGCGTGCAGGATCAGCGGCCCGGGGGCGGCGGCCAGCGCGGCCCAGTCGACGTCACCGCGGACGTCGGCCACGGTGTGCGACGAGCCGACGGGCAGGCCCGCGTAGGTGGGCACCGCCGTCGACGACGGCAGGCCCGGCACCAGCTCGAAGTGCGCCGCGGTCTTGGCCAGGGCGTTCACCTCGGTGATGACCGAATCGACCGACAGCGGGTCGCCGGCGACCAGACGCACCACGTCGACACCGGTCTTCGCCTCGGCGAGGAGCAGCTTCGCCACCTCGGTGGGGTCGCCCAGCGCGGGGCGGACGTCGACGCCGTGCGGGAACGTCATCGAAGGCCCAGCGGGCGCGACGATCGAGCCTGCGGCAGCGTCGTCGGCCTTGGCGTCGGCAGCCGGCTCGGCGTCGGCCGGGTGCGGCCCGGACGTCGGCGGCAGGTCGGTGCCGATCAGCGCCAGCACCGCCTCGGGCACATCAGGATCGGTGAAGACCAATGCCGCATGCGCCAAAACGTTCCGCGCACGCGTCGTCAACAGGCCCGGGTCACCGGGGCCGGAACCGACAAAGGTGATGCGGCCGGGCTTGTGCTGCTTACGCACTCGGGTCGTCATCTCTCACTCCCGCTCTACAGTCCGCTGATCCAACACGTCACGCGCACCCAGGTCGAACAACTCCGCGGCCAACGAGAGCCCCAGCTCCCGTGCCCGTTCGGGGGTCCCGATCCCGGACGCCCGGATCACGTCGGATCCGTCCAGAGCCGCCACGCAACCGCGCAACGACAGCTCTTCGAAGACTCGGCCGTCCTCGTCGATGGACTCGACCACTTCAGCGATCGCACCCACCGGCGCGGAACAACCCGCCTCCAGTTCGGCCAACAGGACTCGTTCGGCAGTGATCGCGGCGCGCGTGTCGGGATCGTCGAGCTTTCCCAGCAGCGTCGCCAGCTCGGTGTCCCCCACTCGGCACTCGACCGCGAGGGCGCCCTGCGCCGGCGCTGGCAACATCTGCACCGGCTCGAGGCTCTCGGTGACGGCGTCGAGTCGTCCGATCCGGGCCAGACCCGCTCGGGCGACGACAACAGCGTCGAGATCACCACTACTTACCCTGTTCAACCTGGTATCTAGGTTGCCTCGTAGGGGGCGGATTTCCAAACCGAGACCCAGTGCTCTAAGCTGTGCCGCCCGTCGCGGGCTCGACGTGCCGATCACGGAGCCGGCCGGCAACTCGCCGAGGACCAATCCGTCACGCGCCACCAAGGCATCCCGCGGGTCTTCCCGCGGCGGCACAGCGGCGATGACGAAGCGCTCGTCGGGTGCGGTCGGCAAATCCTTGTACGAGTGCACCGCGACGTCGATGCGGCCGTCGGCCATGGCGTGCCGCAGCTCCGCGGTGAACACGCCGATGCCGATGTCCGCGACGGGCGCCTGCGACCGGTCGCCTTCGGTGCTGATGATGACCAGCTCCGCGGGCTGCCCCAGAGCTACCAGAGCGTCACGGACGGTGCCGGCCTGCGTGGTCGCCAGAAGGCTGCCCCTGGTGCCGATCCGGACAACGTTTTCGAGGGTAGTTACCAAGTGTGGTTACTCAGCCTTGTCGTGGTGGGAATGCGGCTCGCCTGCCGCCAAATCTGGTGCCACCAAGGGCAATTCGCCGGCGGACACCGCGTCGATGGCCTGCGGGTCCAGCTCGAACAGCTCGCGCAGCGCCTCGGCGTAGCTGTCACCGCCGGGCGCGCTGGCCAACTGCTTGACCCGCACCGTCGGCGCGTGCAGCAACTTGTCGACCACCCGGCGGACGGTCTTGGCGACCTCATCGCGGTGGGCGGCGTCGAGTGTCGGAACCCGGTTGTCGAGCCGCAACAACTCCGCTTCGACGACGTCGGCAGCGCGCTGACGCAAGGCCGTGACAGTCGGCGTGACCTCGGCCATCCGCTGCCCGGCCAGGTAACTGGCGACCTCCGCAGCGACCATCGAGCGGGCCGCTTCGGCATCCGAGGCCGCGGCCCGGGCCGACGGTTCGCGCTGGATCCGGTCCATGTCGATCACGTGCACGCCGGGCAGGCCGGCAATCGCGCCGTCGACGTCGCGCGGCATACCCAGGTCGCAGATGACCAGCTGGCGATGTTCGGGACGGTTCATCAGTCCGCGGTGCGCATCGGCCAACGACACCACCGGGCGTACCGCGCCGGTAAAGGCGACGACGACGTCGGCATTGCCCAGCGCGACGGCGACATCGTCGAGGGTGTGCGCCGCGGCGTCGACCCCCTGGGCCTTCAGATTCTCGACCATGCGCTCGGCCCTCGGCAGCGAGCGGTTGACCACCTCGACGCGGGCGATCCCGGCGCGCGTCAGATGCGCGGCGGCCAGGGCACCCATGGAGCCGGCGCCGATCACGGCGGCCGTCAGCCCCGTCAGCGACGTCAACTTGTTCTTGGCCATGTCGAGCGCCACCGACACCACCGAAGCGCCCGCGGCGTCGATCCCCGTCTCGGAGTGGACGCGCTTACCGACCGACAGCGCCCGCTGCGACAGCTCGTGCAGGGTGCGGCCGACCGTCTGGTGCGCCTCTGCGGAGGTGTAGGCGCGGCGCACCTGGCCCAGCACCTGCGCCTCGCCGATGACGGCCGAGTCCAGGCCGCTGGCCACCGCGAACAGATGCTCGACGGCCGCCTCGGCGTAGCGCACGTAGGCGTACTTCGTGAGGTCGTGAAGCGACATACCGGACCGCTCGGAGAGCACCGAACCGATCACCGAGAGCCCGCCGTGGAAGGCGTCGACGACGGCGTACACCTCGACCCGGTTACAGGTGGAGAGCACCATCGCCTCGGTGACCAGAGAGGACTGCAGCAGCAGCTCGATGATCTTGGCCTGTTCGGCCTCGTCGGTGCTGAGCTGCTCGAGCACAGAAACCGGCGCACTGCGGTGCGAAACCCCGAAGAGCAGGACGCTCACGGCCTCATCACCTCGTAGCACCTCCGTTGGGCAAGAAGGTTTCCCGGGCCTCTTCTGGCCGCAGGAACGCCTTCAAAGCTAGCCGCTCACCAGCCCGCCGACCAAATTTGCTATACGCACGCCGGACCCCGGGGTGCGTGGTCCGATCGGGCCGGCCCAGAGGTCGGCCCACCGCGTCAACCTGCCAAGTCGGCGCGCAGCTGCTCCTCGTCGACCTCCCAATAGCTGTGCTCAACGTCATCGAGGAGCACCACGGGCAGCCGATCGCCGAATTCCGCGCGCAGGGCGGTGTCCCCGGCCGCGGCCAGGACATCGACATCCGTGCTCGTCAGGACGAATCCGAGCTCGTCGGACAGCTCGACAAGCTGAGCCGCCGCGCGCTCGCACATGCTGCAGCCGGCGCGGGTGAGCAACGTCACGCGGTGGCTGTTCCCTGATCGATCCACGCGCAACAGTATGGCGTGACCTACTGTTGAACCGTGTCCGAATCCAGCCCCGTGACTGCCGACGAGCCCACGGGCACGCCCGTGCCCTCCGGAGCTGATGACGCCGCTGAACTCGATGCCGCCGAGCGTGATTCCGGAGCCGACGAACCGGCCGCCCCGGTGCTCCCACCGCCGCCCGATCTCACCGCGGCGGCGTTCTTCGACGTCGACAACACCCTGGTGCACGGCTCGTCGCTGGTGCACTTCGCCCGCGGCCTGGCCGCCCGCGACTACTTCAAATACTCGGACCTGGCCCGTTTCGCCTACGCGCAGGCCAAGTTTCAGGTCACCGGCAAGGAGAACAGCGACGACGTCGCCGCCGGCCGGCGCAAAGCGCTGTCCTTCATCGAGGGCCGGCAGACGGCGGAACTGGAAGCGCTCGGCGACGAGATCTACGACGAGATCATCGCCGACAAGATCTGGCAGGGCACCCGGGCGCTGGCGCAGATGCACCTCGACGCCGGCCAGCAGGTCTGGCTGGTCACCGCGACGCCCATGGAGCTGGCGCAGACCATCGCCCGCAAGCTGGGGCTGACCGGGGCGCTGGGCACCGTCGCCGAGTCGGTCGACGGCGTCTTCACCGGCCGGCTGGTCGGCGAGATCCTGCATGGGGTCGGCAAGGCGCACGCGGTCCGTCAGCTGGCCATCAGGGAGGGCCTGAACCTGCGCCGCTGCACCGCCTACTCGGACAGCTTCAACGACGTGCCGATGCTCTCGCTGGTCGGCACGGCCGTCGCGATCAACCCCGATGCCGCGCTGCGCGACGTCGCGCGCGAACGGGGCTGGGAAATCCGGGATTTCCGGACCGCCCGCAAGGCCGCCCGCATCGGCGTGCCCTCGGCGCTGGCCCTGGGCGCCGTCGGCGGGGCGCTGGCGGCCATGGCGTCGCGCAAGGGCAACTAGGGACGCGCGGCCGCCGCACCACGGGCGCAGCGCGCAGGTCAGCCACTCGAACGCTGATAGGCTCACGCGCCATGGGCATTGCGGACGACATCATCGGAACCCACTTCCGGTACCCGGATTACTTCGAGGTCGGCCGCGAGAAGGTCAAGGAATTCGCGCAGGCGGTCCAGGACGATCACCCGGCCCATTTCTCCGAGGAAGCGGCCGCCGAGTGCGGCTCGGACACCCTGATCGCGTCGCTGACGTTCATCGCCGTCGCGGGCCGGCGGGTCCAGCTCGAGCTGTTCAACCAGTTCGACGTGCCGATCAACCTGGAGCGCGTGCTGCACCGCGACCAGAAGCTGATCTTCCACCGCCCGATCAAGGTCGGCGACCGGCTGTGGTTCGACTCGTACCTGGACTCGGTGATCGAGTCGCACGGCACGGTGATCGCCGAGATTCGCGCCGAGGTCACCGACGACTCCGGTGAGCCGATCATGACGAGCATCGTCACGATGCTGGGTGAGGCCCAGAACGACGACGAAGCCGGCGAGGTCAGCGCGCAGATCGCCGCGGCCCGCGACGCCGCCATCGCGAAAATGGTTGCCGCGCAAAAGGGTTGAGCCCCTTACCGCGAGCGGCCGTGTTTGTACGGCGACACGCGGTGAACGCCGGGCAGTAGCGTGTCCCTCGCGCGCGACGAGCGGCCGCAAAATGCACGCGCAATGCGGCGTGTCTGCGTACAAACACGGCCGCTCGCGGTGAACTACAGGAACGTGCCGCGGCGGTTGGCCAGCAGCTGGTACAGCGTCTGCTGGATGGTGGCGCGCACCTGGTCGGTCAGCTCGAAGGTGATCATCGGGTCGTCGGCGGCGGACTCGTCGTAGTCGGCCGTCGAGATGGGCTCACCGAACTGGATGTACCACTTCGACGGCAGCGGCAGCAGGCCGATGGGCCCGGCGAGCGGGAACAGCGGCGTCAGCGGGAAGTACGGCAGCCCGAGCAGGCGGGCGAGCAGCTTCACGTCGCCGATCTTGGGGTAGATCTCCTCGGAGCCGACGATCGAGCACGGCACGATGGGCGCACCCGAGCGCAGCGCCGCCGAGACGAAGCCGCCGCGGCCGAACCGCTGCAGCTTGTACCGGTCCTTGAACGGCTTGCCGAGCCCCTTGTACCCCTCGGGGAACACGGCGGTCAGCTCGCCGGCCTCGAGCAGCCGGTGCGCGTCGGCGGTGCAGGCCATGGTGTGGCCGGCCTTGCGCGCCGCCTGTCCCACCACGGGCAGGTCGAAGACGAGGTCGGCGGCCAGCAGCCGCAGGTCCCGATGCTTCGGGTGTTTGTCGTGCACGGCGACCGACGTCATCAGTCCGTCGAACGGCAATACGCCCGCATGGTTTGCCACCACCAAAGCGGCGCCGTCATCGGGCAAATTCTCGATGCCGGATACCTCGACGCGGAACCACGAATTGAAAAGTGTTCGCAGCAACGGAAGAAAGACCGCATTGTTGAGATGCTGGTCGAAACCGAATTCGTCGACGCGGTAGTCGCCGGTCAGTCGCTTGCGGATGAAATCCGAAGCGGCACTTATACGTTGGGCCAGTTCGTTGGGCCCCTCGTCGGCGGCAGGGCCGGCCGCGGCAAACCGGTGCTGGTCGATCTCACGGACCACGGCAGCAATCTGCTCGGCCGATGCGCGGGTCCCGGGGTCGGTCAACAGCGAAGGATGTCGCAGCGTTGCATCCCGTTTCGACGCCCGACGTTGCGCGGCAGCGCGTGTCGAATTCGAATGGAGCGGAATGACTTTGGCTTTAGATTCGCCCGCCACGTCAATATCTCCCACCATCAAAAACTTGCGAAATCAGCGTCCCCACCGCTGCGCTGCGGCCACTGCACGACGCTCCACTGAGCCTACCCACCCCGGGTCGATAATGGGCGTCAGCGCGCGGCCTGAAACGTAATCGTCAAAAGCCTCCATGGTCGTCCACTTTGGGGTATAGCCGAGTTCCCTCGTCATCCGTGTGGTGTCCATGACCCGGCCGTAGCGCATGTAGTCGGACTGCTCGCGGTCCAGTTCGACGCCCGCGGTCGCCCGTCGCCACGCGTCGAGCACCCACATGGTGGGGCCGGCGAGCGGCAAACCGATGCGGCCGGACCGGCGTATGGCCTGGCTCATCAGGATGATGCCCGGCGCCCCGATGTTGAAGGTGCCGGCCCGTCCGACCAGGGTGGCGCGTTCCAGCGCCCCGAGGGCGTCCTGCTCGTGCAGCAGTTGCAGCCGGGCGTCGTGCCCGAACGCGGTCGGCACCAAGGGACCTGCCAGGTACCGCGACAGCGCGGTGTCCATGGCCGGACCGATCATGTTGGCCAGGCGCAGGATCGTCACCGCGATGTCGGGCCGCCGCCGCGCGAGACCGCGGGCGTAGCCCTCGATGTCGATGCTGTCCCGGGCGAAGCCCTCCCCCGGTGGGCGGCGGGCGCTGCTGTCCTCGGTGAACATCACCGGATCACGCGAGCTGGACCCGTAGATCTCCGATGTCGACTTGAGGATCACCCGACGGACCGAAGGTGCCTTCTGACAGGCCGCGAACAACTGCATCGCGCCCATGACGTTGAGCTCTTTGAGCGCGGCACGACCGGATTGCGGCACGTAGGACGCCGCCGCCGCGTGGACGACGGTGTCGACGTTGCCGTTCCGGATCACCTTGGCGATGAACGGGTTGCGGATGTCCGCGCGGACGAACTCCGCGCGGCCCATACGCCGCAACATGTCCTTGCTCGGCGTGATCGCGTCGACCGCGATCACATGCTCGATGAGCTGGTTCTGAGCGAGTCTGGCTGTCAGATATCCGCCCAGGAACCGGCACGCCCCGGTGACCAGCACCACCTTGGGGTGGTGCAGGGTCTCGGGGATGTCCGGGCCGGAATCGCTTCCGCCCGGCGCTGTGGGCCGGCTTCCGGGGCGTCCGTCGGCATCCATTTGGTCAGCCTAGTGGGCGACGCAAACGAGCGCTGAGAACTACTTACCGAGTTTTCTGCGCTGAACCCGGGTGCGACGAAGCAGCTTGCGGTGCTTCTTCTTCGACATGCGCTTACGCCGCTTCTTGATGACTGAACCCATAGACTTTGAAGTCTCCGCTACTAGACGTCGATCCGTGAAGATCGGTGTGAAACCAACCCCGCCACTTTACCCGGCCGGGTTTCCCGCCACGAAAACGCCTGCTGGATACGCCCACTCATCAGTGATTTGAGCGCGCCCCGGCCGTGCTGGCCCAGACGGCTCACGCCGAAGTCGCGGAGTCGGTGCTGCGCACCTGAGGTGCGCAGCACTCAGCCGAGCCCGCGGAGACTAACCCGCGTCGTGGTACGACGACTCGAGCAGGTCGTGCACGGCCTTGGCGTGCACCCGAAATGAGCGGCCGACACGCACCGCGGGCAACTCCCCGTTGTGCACCAGCCGGTATACCGTCATCTTGCTGACCCGCATAAGGCTCGCAACCTCGGCAACAGTCAGGAACTGCGTTCGTGGCTGATCGCCACCGTCACGCGCCGATGGCCCGTTCATAGACGTCATCGCAACCCAATCAATCAGGCACGGCCAGCTCCAGCGGCTTCCCCTCCGCTGGCACCAACGCGTGCTTACGAGAAGGAGAATAGCGTGGCCAATGTGGTTATTGCGACGGGTGTGGGGTAATCAATCTGAAATCTTAGAACTACTCAGATGTAATTCTTAGCTGCTCAGACCGTGTTTTTGCGGCTTCGACGGCATTTGCGACAGCAGACCGCAGCCCACCACGTTCGAGTTCCCGCAGACCAGCGGCGGTAGTGCCCCCCGGAGAGGTCACCGAAGCCCGCAATGCCGCGGCGCTGGTGTCCAGCGGACCGACCGTGGAACCAGACCCGGATTGGGTCATGCGATCGAGCAACATGGCCGCCGCACCGGCCATCGTCTGGGCCGCCAGCTCGGTTGCCACGGGCCGTGGGAGGCCTGCCGCGACACCCGCGTCGACGACCGCCTCGACCATCAGGAAGAAGTACGCAGGGCCCGAACCGGACACCGCGGTGACCGCGTCCATCTGCTTCTCGGGCACCGTCAGCACCGCGCCGACGGCCGAGAAGATCTCCGACACCTCGGCCAGTTGCGCGTCGGTCGCGTACCGGCCCCGTGACAGCGCGGTGATGCCCGCACCGACCAGCATGGGCGTATTCGGCATGACCCGCACCACCGGCGAGCCGGCCGGCAGCTTGGCCTCGTAGAAGGCCGTGGGGACGCCCGCGGCCACCGACACCACGACCTGCTCGACGCTGCTGCTGTCGGCGTCCGCGGCAGCGTCGGCCAGCGTCTCGACGACGCCCTCGACGGCGTCGGGCTTGACCGCCACGATCACGTAGGCCGCGTTCTCGACAGCGTCCGCGACATCGGTGACCCGGACGGAGTACGTCTCGGCGAGCTGCGCGGCGCGCGCCGGATTGGCCTCGGCGACCACCAGATCCTTGACCTGTCGCCCGGACTGCAACAGCCCCGCCAGCAGGGCTTCGCCGATATTTCCGCCACCGATGATCGCAATTCTCGCCACGGGAGACAGCATGCCAGGACGGTGCGGGGTCAGCGCAGCAGGTGCCGCCGCGCGAATTCGAGCGACTCGACGAGCAGCGCCTCACGCTCGGCGTTGTTGCGTGCCGCCGATGTGGTGACCTCCAGGATCACGTGTCCGGCGAACTCCCCGGCGGCCAGCATCTGGCAGATCTGCACCGTCGGCTGGCTGCCGCGCCCGGGCACGAGATGTTCGTCGGTGGACGCGCCGTTGCCGTCACACAGATGCAGGTGCACCAGCCCCTTGCCCATGCGCCGCGCCATGTCGACGGCATCGGTGCCGGCCGTCGCCGAATGCGACAGGTCCAGCGTGTAGTGGGCGTGATTGCCGTCCAGCGGGTCGTAGGACGGCGCGAACGCCGAGATCCCCGGTCCCGGGTTCCCGCCACGCTTACGCATCCGCTCGATCGACGGCTGGCCGGTGCCGAAGAACCGGTCGGTGCGGAACGGGAACATGTTCTCGACGGCAACCAGCACGTCGCTCGATGCCTCGAGCTCGGCGACCTGATCGGAGAAGCCTTCGGCATAGCGGCGCTGCCACCGGAACGGCGGATGCACGACGACCGTCTGCGCACCCAGCTGCTCGGCGGCCCGCACGCTGCGTTCCAGCTTCGGGATCGGATTGGAGCCCCACACGCGCTGCGAGATCAGCAGGCATGGCGCGTGGACACTGAGCACGGGGACGCCCCACCGTTGCGACATCCGCTCGATCGCGTCGATGTCCTGGCTCACCGGCTCGGCCCACACCATCAGCTCGACACCGTCGTAGCCGAGGCGGGCGGCGTACTCGAAGGCAGCCTCGGTCCGCAAGGGATAGACCGACGCGGTGGACAGACCTACCTTCATGGCGGGACGCACAGGCCTCCGGTTCAGGCTGAGTAGAGCAGTGCCAAGGGTCCGAACGTGACCAGACCGCCGACCAGAATCGCGATCAGCGTACTGGCCAGGTCGTGATCCTTCCGGATCACCCGGATGCCGGCGACCAGGCCGAGGATCACCAGCATCGACAGCATCAGCGCCACGATCTGGTTCCAGCGCCACAGCTGGTCGAAGGCGAAGAACATGCCGGCGCCGAACGCGACGGCCAGCAGGCTCTGCCCGACGACCCAGGCGCCGCGCTTGAGGCCGGACCCGGACTTCTCGTCGTCCTCGTGGTCGGCTTCGTCGTGGTCGGCTTCGCGGTCGATGGCTTCGTGGTCGACATCCTCGTCGTGGACGTCGTGGACGTCGTGGTCGGCGACCAGCTCTTCCCGACGGGTGTCCGCGTCGGCGGCGAAGCCACCGAACAGCGCGTCGTAGCGCTCGCTGCGGCCATTGCGTGACGGCTGACGCGGCGGCTCGGGAGCGGCCTCGGTCGCCACGGTGTCGTCGACGACGGGCACGGCGCCGGTGTCGAGCTTGGCGACGGGTTCGGCGTCGGTGAGCGAGAGCAGATCGTCGTCGATGTCCGCGTCGGCCGGCACGTCCTCGTCGACCGGGTCGGGGCTCATCTCCTCGGCGCCGCGGACCGGCTTGAACGACCAGCGGAAGGCGGGCTTGCGCGACGGCGCCACGAACTCCAGCGGGTCGGCCTCGGCGTCGCGACGGCGCAGGTGGTCCTCGTAGTCGTCGACCGCGGCATCGGCGGGCGCGGGCTCGACGATGTCGGTGTGCAGCATCTCGTCGTCGACGACGTAGTGGGCGCCGGTGTCGTCGGGCTCCATCTCGTCGGCCGCGGACGGGGTCTCGTCCTCGACGGCGACAGCCGCCTCCTCGACAGGGGCTTCCGGCTCCGGCTCGGCGACCGGCTCCGCCACGGACTCGGGCTCGGGCGCCGGCTCCGCCGGGGCCTCAGCCGGCTCTGCGTGCACCGTCTCCGGCCGGATGATCGGGATTTCGCCGGTCAGTTCGGCGACGGTCACCGCGTCGCTGTTCCCGCGCCGGCGGCGCCGGCGGCCACCGACGGGCGGCGCACCGATGGTGCCGTTCTTGGCCAGCAGCTCGGCGACCGAGATCGGTCGCGTCGCCGAGAAGTCGTCTGAATCTGTCATCGTGTCTCGCCTTTGGCGGGAGCCAATCCCGCGAACGTTTCCACCAAGTCGGTTCCATCGGCTTCGCTGTCGAGTTTCCGCAGAATGACACCCTCCCGCAACGCCCACGGGCAGATGTCCACCGCGTCGAGCGACAGCGCTCGCATGGTCGCCTCGGCCACCAACGCACCGGCCACGATCTGTGGCGCGCGGTCGGCACTCACCCCTTCCAACTCGGCTCTGTCGGCCGTGGTCATCCTAGAGATGAAAGATATGAGCTGTCTGAGGCCGGCGGCGGTCAATGTGCGCTTCACGCGCGGTCCGGCGCCCGACGGCGCCGCACCGGTGAGCCGGGCCAGCGACCGGAAGGTCTTCGACGTAGCGACCGCGAGCTCCGGGGTACCGGCCGCGAGCACCTTGGCGGCCGAGGCGGAGATCTCGTTGTCCAGCCAGTCGCGCAGCACCGCCACGCGCCGGCGGCCGGGCGGATCCTCCTGCAGCCATTCGCGTGTCAAACGGCCCGCACCCAGCGGCATCGACAGTGCGACATCGGGTTCTTCGTCGATGCCGCCCGACAGCTCCAGCGAGCCGCCACCGATGTCGAGGTTGATGATGCGGCCCGCGCTCCAGCCGTACCAGCGGCGCACCGCCAGGAAGGTGAGCCGCGATTCGTCGACCCCGGACAGGACCTGCAGCTGGACGCCGGTCTCGGCCCGCACCCGCGCCAGCACCGCCTCGGAGTTGGTCGCATCCCGGACCGCAGATGTGGCGAACGCCATAAACTCCGCACACCCCGAGCTGGTGGCGATCTTGGCGAACTCGTCGACGGTCGCGACGAGGCTGTCGGCGCCCTTGCGGGTCAATTTGCCGGTGTCATCGATCGCCTCGGCAAGGCGCAGTGAGGCCTTGGTCGAACTCATCGGGGTCGGGTGCCCGCCACGGCGCGCGTCGACCACCAATAGATGAACGGTGTTACTGCCCACGTCGAGGACGCCCAATCGCACGGAAACCACGGTAACGGGTCTACGGTTGCGTGCTGTGACCGCATCGCAGATCAGTCCCGGCGAGCCTTCGAAGCCTGGTTCCCACGAGGTGGGACTGGACTTTGCCCGCGAGTGGGTGGAGTTCTTCGACCCCGACAATCCGGAGCATCTGATCGCCGCGGACATGACGTGGCTGCTGTCGAATTGGACCTGCGTCTTCGGGACGCCGGCGTGCCAGGGCACCGTCGAGGGCCGGCCCGACGACGGCTGCTGCAGCCACGGCGCCTTCATGGCCGATGACGACGACGTCGCGCAGCTCGAGGAGTCGGTCAAGCTGCTGACCGACGAGGACTGGCAGTTCCGGGAGAAGGGCCTGGGCCGCAAGGGCTACCTCGAGATGGACGAATACGACGACAAGCCCAACCTGCGGACCCGCAAGTACAAGGGCGCGTGCATCTTCCTGAACCGGCCGGGTTTCGCCGGCGGCATCGGCTGCGCCCTGCACAGCAAGGCCCTCAAGCTCGGCGTCGAGCCGCTGACCATGAAGCCCGAGGTCTGCTGGCAGCTGCCGATCCGCCGCACGCAGGACTGGGTGACGCGGCCGGACGGCACCGAGATCCTGCGGACCGTCGTCACCGAATACGACCGGCGCGGCTGGGGCGAGGGCGGCCACGACCTGGTCTGGTACTGCACCGGCGACCCGGCCGCGCACGTCGGCGCCCGGCCCGTGTGGGAGTCCTACGGGCCCGAACTGACCGAACTGCTCGGCGCGAAGGTGTACGCCGAGCTGGCCGCGCTGTGCAAGCGCCGGGCCGGGCTGGGGCTCATCGCCGTGCACCCGGCCACTGCGGCGGCAGAGAAGTAACCGCGAGGACTGGCGCGGGGAGCTAGCCCTCCAGCTTGTAACCCAACCCGCGGACGGTGACGAGGTGCACCGGGTTGGCCGGGTCGGCCTCGATCTTGGACCGCAGCCGCTTCACGTGGACGTCGAGGGTCTTGGTGTCGCCGACGTAGTCGGCGCCCCAGACCCGGTCGATCAACTGGCCGCGCGTCAGCACCCGCCCGCTGTTGCGCATCAGGTACTCGAGCAGGTCGAACTCCTTGAGCGGCAGCGTGATGGCGTCGCCGTTGACGGACACGATGTGCCGCTCGACGTCCATGCGGACCGGCCCGGCCTCCAGCACGCCGTCGGCGCCGACGGTGTCGTCGGACTCACCACCGCGGCGCAGCACGGCGCGGATGCGGGCGATGAGCTCGCGGGCCGAGTACGGCTTGGTGACGTAGTCGTCGGCGCCGAGTTCCAGGCCGACGACCTTGTCGATCTCACTGTCCCGCGCGGTCACCATGATGACCGGCACGCCGGACCGCGAGCGCAGCTGCTTACAGACGTCGGTGCCGCTCATACCGGGCAGCATCAGGTCCAGGAGCACGATGTCGGCCCCGGCCCGGTCGAACTCGGCCAACGCCGACGGACCATCGGTCACGACGGTGGCCTCGAAACCTTCCTTGCGCAACAGGAACGCCAAGGGATCGGCCAGGGACTCCTCGTCCTCCACGATCAGCACACTGGTCATTGGTTCGGTCGCCCTCCTTGTGATGGCAATGAGTGGTCGTCTCCCTCGTCGACATCCACGTCGTCCGAGTCGAGATAGGCCGGAATCGACAACGTGAACGTCGACCCGGTTCCCGGCTGACTCCACAGCCGGATGGTTCCGTTGTGGTTGGCCGCAACGTGTTTGACGATGGCCAACCCCAGCCCGGTGCCGCCGGTGGCCCGGGACCGCGCCTTGTCGACGCGGAAGAATCGTTCGAAAACCCGTTCCTGGTCAGCCTTTTCGATACCGATGCCACGGTCGGTCACCGCGATCTCGACATTGTCGCCGTAGCGGCGCCGGCTGATCGATACCTGGGAACCCTTGGGCGAGTACGAGATTGCGTTGGACACCAGATTCGCGAGCGCCGTCGCCAGCAGCGTCTCACTACCCAGCACCTGGTAACCGCGGGGCGCGTCGGTGGTGATCGCGATATCGGCGTTGTCGGCGGCCACCTTGTGCCGGGAAACCACCTCGGCGACAACGGAATCCACGTCGACCGCGTCGAGGTGCGGCAGCGGCTCGGCGCCCTGCAAGCGGGACAGCTCGATCAGTTCACCGACCATGTTGGCCAGCCGGTTGGACTCGGTGACGATCTTCTCGGCGAACCGGTTGACCATGTCCTGGTCCTCCGACGACGCCAGCAGCGCCTCGGCCAGCAGGCCCATGGCACCGACCGGCGTCTTGAGCTCATGACTGACATTGGCGACGAAGTCGCGGCGACTGGCCTCCATGCGGGCCTGTTCGGACTGATCGTTGACGTAGACCACCGCGAAGCGGCCGTCCTCTTCCGTCAGCTGCCGCGCCAGACCCCGCACTGCCAGCCGGGACCGGCCGGGGTTGGCCCGTTTGGCCGGCGACAGGTCGAACTCGACGTCCTCGCCGGTGGCGAGGGTCCGCTGCGCGGCCTCCCACGCCCGGTCGTCCAGCAGCCGGTCCCGCACCAGACCGAGGTCCTTGGCCAGGCCGTTGGTGTAGACGACGTCGCGGTAGGTGTCGACGACCGCCATGCCCAGTGGGGACATGGACACGATGTGCGCGAACATCTCGGACACCGTGAGGCCGGACTGCTCGGCGGCGCGGCGCTCGCGGCGCTCGTTCAGCCGCGGCACCCACCGCATGCCGATCGCGATGCCCAGGGCCAACGCGAGCAGCGCCGTGGCGGCCACCAGAGGCAGCGCGTACGACAAGCTCACGGGCAAATCGTACGCATCAGATGAACGCCATCCCAGCAGCGAGCGGCCGGATCGGTACAAGTCACACGTACAAATCCAGGTGTTTCACTGGTGTTAACCGCTGTTCACCAGCTGTTCGCGGCGTCAGTGCTGTTTGGCGCCCTGCGCGGCGACCGCGGCGGCTCCCGCGGCGGCTGCCTCGGGGTCCAGGTATTCGCCACCGGGCACCGTCGGCTTCAGATTTTCGTCCAGTTCGTACCGCAGCGGGATGCCCGTCGGGATGTTCAGGCCGGTGATCTCGTCGTCGGACATGCCGTCCAGGTACTTCACCAGCGCGCGCAGCGAGTTGCCGTGTGCCGCGATCAGCACGGTCTTGCCGGCCTTGAGGTCGGCCGCGATGGTCTGCTCGAAGTAGGGCACGAACCGCTTGACGACGTCGGCGAGGCATTCGGTCAGCGGCGCGTCGATGCCGGCGTACCGCGGGTCGCCGTCCTGGCTGTAGGTGCTGCCCTTCTCGATCGGGGGCGGCGGGGTGTCGTAGCTGCGGCGCCACGACATGAACTGGTCCTGGCCGTACTTGGCCAGCGTCTCGGCCTTGTCGAGGCCCTGCAGCGCGCCGTAGTGCCGCTCGTTGAGGCGCCAGTCGCGGTGCACGGGAATCCAGTGCCGGTCGGCGGCGTCCAAAGCCAGGTTGGCGGTGGTGATCGCGCGGCGCAGCAGCGACGTGTACAGCACGTCCGGCAGCACACCCTGCTCGACCAGCAGCTTTCCGCCTCGGACGGCCTCGGCCCGGCCCTTGTCGGTGAGGTCGACGTCGACCCAACCGGTGAACAGGTTCTTCTCGTTCCACTGGCTCTCGCCGTGACGCAGCAGGATCAAGGTCGGCATGGCCTGCATCTTCTCACGTGCGGTTTTTTGGGGGGCGCTCTGGCTAGCCCACCGCCGAGAGTGGGCGATGTGACCGACAAATCGGCGGTACTGCGGCCATTTCGCCCACCTTCGGTGGCACGGACAGCTCAGATCGCGCAACCCGCCGCCCGGAGCCGAGTTCTGACACGGGCGACTACGGCGTCCGGCCGCCGCAACATCACGGCACTGACCCTGATCACCGTCCAGCCCAGTGACTCCAGAATCGCGATGCGCTCGATATCCCAGGCCCGCTGGCGCGCATCGGCCCAGTGCTGAACACCGTCGTACTCGACAATCACCTTCCACTGCCGCCAGCCCATGTCCACGCGGATGTGCGCGGCGCCGTACTCATCGAAGAACTCGATCTGCGTTTCGGGCGCCGGTAAGCCACCCGCGATCAGCGCTAACCGCAGCCGGGTTTCCTGAGGCGACTCAGCTCCGCCGTCAGTCAGATTCAGCGCCTTCGTCAGCTGACGGATGCCGCGCATACCCGTTCGGTTGAGCGCGAGCCTCTCTACCTCGATGATGTCCAGCTTGGTCGCGTTCAGCAGCGCATCCAGAATCGGCACAGAGCGGGCCTCGGGCAACAGCCTGCCGATGTCGAACGCCGTCCGAGCCGGCGTGGTGACGCGCATGCCGCGCCTGATGCAGATGTCGTCCGAGGCCAACTGGTACGAGTGAATCGTCAGCCCGGGCGGGCCGTGTTTCTCCTGACGCACAATGACGGCCGGCGCATCGACATCCAGCCATTTGGTGCCGTGGACCGCCGCTGCCGACACCCCTGCCAACACCGCGTCGGGCCCAGCGAACAGCCAGGCCGCGCGAGCCTTGAGCTCCGCGGTCACCGCGACGTCATTGGGCACGTAGACGTTACGGAAGATCGCACGGTTCCGAGTGAGCAGTTGATGCTTGGTGAGCTCACCCGCCCGGACCGCCGCACGGCCTAAAAATGGTTCGGTCATGATTCGAGCGTTGGCGCGACCACCGACAAGCCAGGCCACGAAACCGAGGGTTATCCACAGGCCAGTGCTACCCAAATCGCACCGAAAGTGGGCAAAATGACTGCTAAATCGCCGATCGTGCGGTCATTTCGCCCGCTTTCGGCGCTGAACCCCTACTCCGGCCGCAGGTGCTCGAACGCCTTGAGGTTCTTCAGCGACTCCCCGCGGGACAGCCGCCACTTCCACTCTTTCTCGATCGACGAGCGGAACCCCAGCTCGAGCAGGGTGTTGAAGTCGAAGTCGACGGCCTCGATGACCTGGCCCATCAGCCGGTCGATCTCGTCTGGGGTCACCGCATGCAGCGCCATCCGGCCCACCAAATAGATGTCGCCGATGTTGTCCAGCGTGTAGGCCATGCCGTACAGCCGCCGATTGCGGCGCAGCAGGTACTTGTAGACGCCCTCGAAGTTCTCGTCGGGCTTGCGGCAGACGAATGCCTCCAGGCGCACGCCGTGCTCGCCCACGCTGAGCAGCGTGTTGGTGGTCAGCCGGCGCTCACCGGGCAGCGCCACGACGATGCCGGGCCGGCCGTGCACTCCCCCGTCGTGGTGGGAGAAGTCGAGTTCGTGTGCGCGCAGGGTCTCTTCGATCAACTGGGTGACGGTGGCGGCAGTCGTCATGCGCGCACGCCCCGACGAATCAGGAACCGGCGGCTGCGGCGGGCCGCCGAATCACGCCGGGGGCGACGGCCGCGGTAGTCGGCGATGGCCCGCGTGTAACCGGCCAGCAGCGCGTCCACGGTGTGGGCCCACGAGAACGTCGCAGCGTGCTGTAAAGCGCCGTCGCGCAGGGATTCCGGACCCATTTCCAGCGTCCGCCCGATGGCGTTGGCCCAGTCGACCGGATCGTGGCCTTGCACCAGCACGCCGCTCACGCCGTCGCGCACCGCGACAGGTAGCCCGCCGACAGCGGCGGCCACCACTGGCGTCCCGCAGGCCTGCGCCTCGACCGCGACGAGGCCGAACGACTCCGAATAGCTCGGCACCGCAACGAGATCCGCGGCACGGTAGACATTGACCAGCTGGTCACGGGACTGCGGCGGCAGGAATGTCACACGGTCGGTGATACCCAGCTCGTCGGCGAGGGAAACCAGGCCGTCGGGTACGGCCAGGCCACTGCCCGACGGACCGCCGGCGACCACGACGCGCACGTCGGGCAGCTTGGCCGCCGCGCGCAACAGCACGTCGGGCGCCTTCAGCGGCTGGATGCGGCCGACGAAGGCGACCACCTGTTCGTGGGGCGAAAGCCCCAGTGCCGCACGGGCTTCGGCCTTGTCGCCGGGCGTGAAGGTCGTCAGGTCGACACCCGGATAGGCCACGTCGATGCGGGCCGGGTCCGCGTGGTGCAGCGAAACCAGTTGCTGCGCTTCGTCTTCGGTGTTGACGATGAGCCGGTCGGCGGCGTCGACCACCTGCTGCTCACCGACCGCGCGCAGCGCCGGCTCCGGGGTATCGCCTTCCGCCAGCGACAGGTTCTTCACCGCGGCCCACGTGTGCGCGGTGTGCACCAAGGGCACGGCCCAGCGGTCCGAGGCCAGCCAGCCCACCTGCCCCGACAGCCAGTAGTGCGAATGCACGATGTCGTAGTAGCCCGGCTCATGGTTGGCCTCGACGCGCAGCACACCCGCCGTGAAAGCGCACAGCTGCGTCGGCAGGTCGTACTTGTCCAGGCCTTCGAACGGGCCGGCGACGATGTTGCGCACCAGGACGCCGGGGGCCACCCGGACGACCGGGGCGTCGGTCGACGACGTGGCGCGGGTGAAGATTTCCACCTCGACGCCGCGGCGCGCCAACTCGAGGGCGCTTTGCAGGACGTAGACGTTCATGCCGCCGGCATCGCCGGTGCCCGGTTGGGCCAGCGGCGAGGTATGGACCGACAGGACGGCGACACGC
This sequence comes from Mycobacterium sp. SMC-18, assembly GCF_045310895.1. NCBI lineage: Bacteria > Bacillati > Actinomycetota > Actinomycetes > Mycobacteriales > Mycobacteriaceae > Mycobacterium > Mycobacterium sp. SMC-18. Next base: position 109,485 of record NZ_JBJIAL010000006.1, on the reverse strand, counting down.
ACGCCCTCCATCCTTACACCGTCGCTTCGGGCGCCCGCCGTCCGGTGGTCCGAGCTGGGCATTTTGGGGACGCTCGACGCCCGCGAGCGGCCGTGGAATGCACGCCTGACACGGAGTGTCGGCGTGCAGACACGGCCGCTCGCGGGAAGTACCCCAGGCCGGGACGGTGGGCACCTAGAGCATGTTGGTGGCGGTGCGGCGGGCGACGGCCATGACGGTGATCATGGGGTTCACGCCGGAACAGGTCGGCATGGCGCTGGCGTCGGCGATCCACACGCCGGGGGTGTCGTGCAGCTCGCCGGACGGCTTGGCGACCGAGGTCTGCGGGTCGGCACCCATCCGCGCGCTGCTCATCTGGTGGGCGCTGAACACCGGGGTGCCGCCGGGGCCGATCGGCAGCTCGTTGACCTTCGCGATGAACGCCTCCAGGTCCTCGCCGCGCTGCCACGGCGCGAACGGCTGGCCCGCCGCGTAAATCTGCTGCGCGCCCGCGGCCGCGTGCATCCGGATGGACGTCTCGATGCCCTCCCGGAAATGGCGGCGGTCGAGCTCGTCGGTGAACGGGTACCAGTGCACCGCCTCCCCGTCGGCGTCGATGGTGACGCTGCCGTTGCCGCGGTCCTTGACCAGGACGACCCAGTCGGCGCGGTTCTGGTACTGCCGGGCGAGTTCCTTGTGCTGTGCGCCGGACAGCCACGGGACGGTGGCGGTGAACAGCCCGGGCAGGTGCTGCACGCACTCGATGAGGTAGCCGTGCCCGTCGTGGACTTCGGCGAATTCGTTCATCACGCCGGCCATGGCGGGGCCCGACCACGGCTCCTGGCGGTCGTCGTAGATGCCGCTGACCAGGGTTGCCGGGTGCAACCGCAGGCCGGTGCCGACCGCGGGGCCGCCGATGCCCGAACGCAACAGCAGCGCCGGGGTCTCCAGGCTGCCCGCGGCCGCGACGACCTGCGGGGCGTTGATCAGCACGCGGTGCGCGGTGCCGGTGACCGGGTCGGTGTACGTCGCCTCGACACCCGCGGCCACTCCGTCGCGCGTGACGATCCGGTGGGCCCGGGTGTCGGGCAGCAACTGGGCGCCGGCGTCGGAGGCGTCCTGCAGGAACGTCTTCATGGTGCCCTGCTTGGCGCCTGTCTGGTCACCCATGCCGCTGTAGCCGACCAGCGCCGGGTCGAAGCGTTCCGGGTCGATGTTGAGCTGCGCGACGCCGTACGAATAGTCCAGTGCCGCAGCGCCTTCCGACAGGCGTTGGTGCGGTTCGTTCTGGACGGCGACCTTGTCGCAGCAGCCGATACGCTCGAACACCGCGGCCAGGTGCTCGTCGAACGACGGGCCGGTGACATCCGTCAGCCCGTACTCCTCGGCCCACGTCTTGCGGACGGTGGCCGGCGTCAGCAGCGAGTTGGACCAGTTGACGGTGCTGCCGCCACCGACCGTCGACCCGGCGGCGATCGAGACCATGCCGTCGGCGCTCGGGAAGAAGCCGCCGCGCAGGAACAGGTTGTGATAGGCGACGGGCTCGAGCTGCACGAAGTCCGATTCGTTGCGGTAGCCGCCGGCTTCCAGGACGATGACGCGCTTGCCCGCTGCGGCCAACACCGCAGCGGCAACGCCGCCACCCGACCCGGATCCGACGATGACGACGTCCGCGTCGAGCGTCGTATCCGCGGACGGGGTGATGACCGACAGCGTCTTCGGCGTCTGCGGCGGCTGTTGCGCGGGGCCGGGGTACCCCATGCCCGCCCACAACGGGTTTCCGTTCTCGCCGCCGGGCAGGCTGTAGGAGAACAGCACCGACAGCGTGTACAGGGCCGTCATGGCCGCGGTGGTCTCGGGCGAGATGCGCGACAGGTTGCCGACGATGACCTCGCGCACATTCAGCGGCTGGTTGTTGAGGCCGACCAGCTCGGCGGTGTCCAGCAGCTGCTGCAGGCCGGCGAACTTCTCGGCGGGCAGCTTGGCGATCAGGTACTGCTCGAGCACGGCGTCGGTGCCCAGGTCACTGCCTTTGGTGGCGAAGAATCCGGTGGGGTCGTCGTCGCGCCGCACCGCGGCGACGTAGGTGTCGACGATGGACTTCAGGGTCGCGCGCTGTTTGGTGGTGAATGCGTTGGCCATGGGAGTTGCTTTCGAAAGTTGTTGGGGAGAGGGAAGTTTCAGGGCAGCTGCAGGGACTTGGTCTCGAGGAATTCCTCCAGGCCCCACTTGCCGAATTCGCGCCCGTTGCCGGACTGGCCGTAGCCGCCGAACGGGGCGTGGATGTTGAAGGCACCGTCGTTGATCTGCACCTGGCCGGACCGCAGCCGGCGGGCCACGGCGATCGCGCGCTCCCGGTCCGCCGAGTACACGCCGGCGTTGAGCCCGTAGATGCTGTCGTTGGCGAGGCGGACGGCTTCCTCCTCGTCGTCGTAGGCCTGGATGACGAGCACGGGCCCGAAGATCTCCTCGCGCACGATGGCCATGTCGGGTGTGCAGTCCGAGAACACCGTCGGCCGGACGTAGAAACCGCGGTCGAGGCCGTCGGGCGGGGTCGGGCCGCCGGCCACCAGCCGCGCACCTTCGGCGATGCCCTGCTCGATGTAGCCGATGACGCGGTCGCGCTGTACCGCGGACACCAGCGGGCCCAGTTCGGTGGCCGGGTCGAAGGGATCGCCGACGCGCAGCGCCTCGGTGCCGGCGCGCGCAATCGCTTCCACCTCAGCGACTTTCGCGCGCGGGACGATCATGCGGGTCAGCGCGATGCACGTCTGACCGGAGTTGAGGAAGCACCGGGTCAACCCTTCCCGCACGGCCTCGAGGAGGTCGGCGTCGTCGAGCACCACCAGCGCGGACTTGCCGCCGAGTTCCAGGCCGACGCGCTTGACGGTCTGTGCGGCCACCGCGCCGATGCGGCGGCCCGCGGCCGTCGACCCCGTCAGCGACACCATGTCCACCTGCTCGTGCGCGACGAGCGTCTCGCCGACGCCCGGGCCGGTGCCGGTGACCAGGTTGAAGACGCCCGGCGGCAGGCCGATCGCATCGAACACCTCGGCCAGTACGTAGGCGTTGAGCGGTGCGACCTCGCTGGGTTTGAGCACGACGGTGCAGCCCGCGGCGAGCGCCGGCGCCACCTTGGCGGCGATCTGGTGCAGCGGGTAGTTCCACGGCGTGATCGCGACGACGACGCCGATCGGCTCACGGACCACCAGCGAGTTGTAGACCTGCTCCTCGAACGGAAAGCTCAGTGCCACATCGGCGATCGACACGAACGACTGCACCGGCAGCCCCGCCTGGACCACGTTGCTGTACGCGAACGGCATGCCGACTTCTTGGCTGATCAGCGTGGCGATCTCGGTCTGGCGGCGCTGCAGTTCCTCGGCGGCCAGCTTGAGGTAGCCGGCGCGCTCGGCGACCGGCGTCGCCGCCCACCCGGGAAACGCGGCGCGCGCGGCGGCCACTGCCGCCTCGGCATCGTCGGCGTCGCCCAGCGGGATGGTCGCGATGACGTCCTCGGTGGCAGCGTTGACGACCTCGAATCGCTCGGTGCCGATCGACGGCTGCCACCGGCCGTCGATGTAGTGCGAGTCGTGTTCGATCATCGGGTTGCTCCTGTCAGGGATCGTCAAAGATTTGTCACTGCGACCTATGCCATTCCCAGGGTGCGATGTGATGCCCGCCATATTCTTGGTCTGGCGGGACAACGAATCGCGCGACGTTGTTCGCGCGGACAAATGAGGAGCGAATGGATGCGGACCGATCCGGCCGTGACGGACTGGCTGGCGCAGTTCGCCGAGGCGTCGGAGCACCGGGAGACGCTCGACCACCTGGTCACCGTCGTCGATGACGAGATCACCGAGGCGTTGCCGATGTTCACGGACCCGACACTGCGCCGCGATCTCGATGCGAGCACCCGCTCGAACTGGAAGGGTTTCCTCGCCGTCGTGACGCGCGACATCGTCGACGTGCGACCGGCACCCGAGATTTACGACCTGGCGCGAACCCTCGCCCGCCGCGGTTACGAACTGCCGGTGCTGCTGGCGGTCTACCGCATCGGGCAGCGGTCCGCGTGGCAGTTCATCACCGAGACGCGGGTCGCCGCCATCGGCGACCCGGAGCTGCGCGCCGCGGTGCTGATGCAGCTCTGGCCGCGGCTGGCGGGCTGGCTGGACACCATGGTCGAGGCGCTCATCGTCACCTTTTCCGACGAACGCGACCAGTGGCAGCGGGGCGCGCGGGCCCGGCGCGCCGAAACCGTCCGGACCATCCTCGCGGGCCAGGCCGTCGACATCGACGACGCCACCACCGCGCTGTCGTACCCACTTCGCCAGCGGCACACCGCATTTGCCGTGTGGGTCGACGAGCCGGTGGCCGACGCCGACGTGCAACGGCTACTCGACGCCACCCCGGTCACCGTCAGCGCGGCCCTCGGTGCCGACCGGCCGCTGACGATCACCAGCGGAGCCCGTACCGTGTGGTGCTGGTCGGCCACGAAAGGACCATCGAAACCCCTGTCCGACAACGATATTGCCGCACTGCCCGAGTTCGTCCACGTCGCGCTCGGCACGTGCCATCCGGGTGTCGACGGATTCCGGCGCAGCCATGCCGAAGCGCTCGCCGCCCAGGCGGTGGCGCACCGCCGCGGCGCCAGTGCGATTCGCTATGACGACGTCGAATTGGCTTGTCTGGCAGCGGGTATCGCGGGCGAAGACGGCATGGCCACATTGGTGCGACGGGAACTGGGCGCGCTCGCGGCGGCCGACGACGGGGCGGCACGCCTGCGAGACACGCTCCGGCTGTATCTGGAGCACGCCGGTGACGCCCGGGCCGTCGGCGAAATCCTGAACCTGCACCCGAACACCGTCCGCTACCGCGTACGGCAGGCCGAAGGGTTGCTCGGGCACTCCGTCGACCACCGCCGCGTCTACCTCGAACTGGCGCTGCACATCGTCAGCGCCTTCGGCGCTGTTTAGGCCGCGCGACGATCAAGCGGCGAAGAACGAGCCGCGATGAGGAGTGCGGCAAATCGGATCAGGCGGCGCGCAGGGCGCGGCGCATCGCACCGATCGGGTCGGCGTACAGCCCGCCGAGGGACACCACACCGGCGCCGGCTTCCTGCACCCGGTTGCCGAACGTGGTGACGCGAATGTCCCTGACGCCCAACACCGTTCGCTCCGCGAACGCCTGCTCGACGAGCGGCAGACCCTCGGGGTACTCGGAGAAGGCCTGGCCACCGACGACCAGATCATCGGGGTTCAGCAGGTCGCGCAGCAGCGCCACCGCACCACCGAGCACGCGGGCCCGTTCGGCCAGCAGTTCGACGGCCGCGGCGTTGCCGGACCGCGCGGCGCGCAGCACCGCGGCGATGGTCGACGACGGCCCGTCCGCCGGCACGATCCGCTGCTTGCGGGCGGCGGCCAGCACGGCCTCGTCGCTGACGGTGGACTCGAGCCGCCCGCTGCCGCCGAGCAGTTCCGACTGCGCCGGCAGGCCCGAGATGGTGCCGGGGCCGCTGGCCGGCGAGTGCACCTTGCCGCCGATCGACAGCGCGTAGCCGACGGTCTCGCGGGCGTACACGTACAGGCTGGTCATGGATTCAGACGAGGCATCGGCGTCGATCTTGCCGCGGCGCGCGCCCAGCAGCAGTTCGGCGCCGGCCATCGCATCGACGTGCGACGCCAGCGACACCGGCAGACCCAGGGTCTGGGCCAGCACCGGGCCGACGGGCGCGTCGACCCAGCCGAGGCGCGGGTGGTCGACGTGACCGGTGGCACTGTCCACCACACCACCGGCTGCGACGCCGACCCACAGCGGGCGGCGCCGGTGCCAGCGGCTCAGATAGCGCTGCGCGCTGCCGGCGAGCGATGCCAGCGCGGCGTTCTGGTCGCCGCGCGGCGTGGGCGTCTCGACCACGTCGAGGGTGCGGCCGAACAGGTCGGTCGCGACGATCGCGGTGGTGCGGGCGCCGACGTGCAGGCCCAGGGTGAGGAACGGTTCGTGGTTGACCTCGACCGGAATGCGCGGGCGGCCGATGGCGCCGGCGACGGCCAGGTCGGCCCGCTCACGCAGCATCCCGGCGTCCAGCAGGGCCGTGACCTGGCGGTTCACCGTGGCGATGCTCAGGCCGGTGGCCTGCGCGATCACGTCCCGGGCGATGGGGCCGCGCAGCCGGGCCGCGCTGAAAACCGAGCCGGCGGCGGCGTCGGCGACGCGGAGCGACGGGGCGACGATGTGGTGCCGGGCCAGGAGGGTGCGCTTGGCGTGTGCGGCAGAGCGGACGCCGGAGGGGGCAGAAACGGTGGAGACGGAAGCAGGCATTTGGGTGTCCTAGGGAAGAAGTCGGGCTGGTGGGTCCTGGGGCCACACCTGCCGACAGCTAGGACGAAGATATCCGTGTCGTGAGTCAGGCGCAGCGCGAAGCGCGACAACAACAACACGAACGCCGCACAGCGACGCCGGATGCCTGACTGATGATCACGGAAGGAACTTAGCACGCCCACTAAGGTCGGTCATATGCCAGCTGACGAACGCTCCGTACGCATCGCGGTGGTCACCGGCGCCAGTTCCGGAATCGGCGCCGCCACCGCGAAAACCCTTGCCACCCTTGGCTTTCATGTCGTCTGTGCGGCCCGACGCGCGGACCGGATCACCGCCCTCGCAGCCGAGATCGGCGGCACCGCGGTTGTGACGGACGTCACCGACCAGGATTCGGTGGACGCGCTTGCGGCCCAGGTCAAAGGCCTGGGACCGGTACACGTCCTGGTCAACAACGCCGGCGGCGCCAAGGGTCTGGCGCCGGTCGCGGAGGCCGATCTGGAGCACTGGGACTGGATGTGGCGGACCAACGTGCTGGGCACCCTTCGGGTGACGCGCGCGTTGCTGCCCGCGCTGATCGATTCGGGTGACGGACTGGTCGTCACCGTCACGTCCATCGCGGCATTGGAGACGTACGACAACGGCGCCGGGTACATCGCCGCCAAGCACGGCCAGGGCGCCCTGCACCGCACGCTGCGCGGCGAATTGTTGGGAAAACCGGTGCGGCTCACCGAGATTGCGCCCGGCGCCGTCGAGACGGAGTTCTCGCTGGTGCGGTTCGACGGTGACGCCGAGCGCGCGGGCGCGGTGTATCAGGGCATCACGCCACTGGTCGCCGAGGACGTCGCGGAGGTCATCGGTTTCGTGGCGTCACGGCCGCCGCACGTCGATCTGGACCAGATCGTCATGCGGCCGCGCGACCAGGCGCCCTACAGCCGCTTCAGCCGCCGGCCGCAGTAGTCGTCGTCGGGGCCGGCAGACTCGAAGTCGAAGTCGACGTCGCTGTCGAGGTCGTCGTCGAGGTGGACGACGACGTCGACGGGGCGGTCGACGAAGTGGTGGCCGGGCCCGTCGGCGGCGGTGTCGTCGTGGTCGTCGGCGTACCCGAATACGTCGGTGCGTCGGTCGGGGTGGCCGGCGCACTCTGCGGGATGGACGTCTCCGGCGGTGCGGCGTTGGCCGGCGGCAACGCGGACATCGACACCCAGGTGGCCCAGTCGACGGCCCAGTCCCAGATGTCGCCGTCGGCGTAGGACAGCTGGATCGACGTGCCCGTCACCTCGACCGGGTCGCCGTAGATGGCGGTCTGGAAGTACTGCTGCGCGTTGTCGGTCGACAGGTTGATACAGCCGTTGGTGACGTTGGTGTTGCCCTGTGCGCCCGAACTGGCCGGGTTGGCGTGGATGAACTCACCGTTGTTGGAGATCCGCACGGCCCAGCGTTCGTGGACGTTCGAGTAGCCGGCGGCCGGGTTGGACATCCAGAAGTCCGCGTACTTCTCGGTGACGACGTGGATGCCGCTGCGCGTCACGTTGCGCGGCTTGTCGGCCTCGCCGTAGCTACACGGGAAGTCGAACAGCACGCCGCCGTCGGTGATCACCTGGATGCGGTGGCTGGTGGCGTCGGCCTTGACCACCTGGCGCCGGCCGATGTTGATCTCCAGCGTGCTGTCCTGCGCGCCGTAGGCGTCGTCGCCGAACGGGACGCCGTACAACTTCGCCGAGACGCTGACCTTGGTGCCGGGCGGGTAGTACTCGCGCGGCCGCCAGTGCATGCGCGCGCCCTCACGCTCGTCGGGCAGCCAGGCCCAACTGCCCTCGACCGGCGGGTCGGTGACGACCTTGACGTTGCGCTCGACCGAGGCCTTGTCGCTGATCGAGGAGTCGAACTGCAGGATGATCGGCGCCGCCACGCCGACGGTCTGCCCGTCGGCGAGCTGGAACTGGCCGTTGACCTGCTTGGTCGGGTTGACGGTCGTGAACGTCGCGGACACCGGCACGGACTTGCCGTCCCGGCCGACGACGGAACCGGTGAACGTGTACGTCGCGCCGAAGCCGAGCGGCTCGGCGGCGTTGAACGACGTGCGGTCCTTGTTGAACACCGCGGCGACGACCTTGCCGTCGCCGTTGGTCAGCGTCAGCTTCTGGAACCAGCCGTCGGTGACATCGACGCCGACGCTGCTGGTCGGCACCACATCGGTGGCGCCGTTGGCGGGCCGGTAGGTGATGACGGGCGCCGCGGTCTCTTTGGCAGGGGCCGAAGAGCCAGATCCGTTCGATTTGTCGGAGCACGCGGCGAGCACGCCGGAAGTGCCGACGGCAATCGCGGTCAGCATCTGTCGCCGGTTCACACTCACAGGTTCGAATTTACCTACAGCGAACAGCCGATTAAGCACGGTTCCGGTGTGAGATCTATCCCGAAAGCGGCCTTGACGCCGTCCCGAACCGTCCTGGCCAGCGCTAATACATCGGCGCTGCCAGCAAAGCCCCGGTTGGTCAGGGCCAGCGCGTGCTTGGTCGAGAGCCGGGCCGGGGCGCCGTCACCCGGGTATCCCTTGCCGAAACCGGCCTGTTCCACGAGCCAGCCGGCCGCCAGCTTGACCCCGTTCGGCGCCGGGTAATTCGGCACGGGACCGTCGGTGGCGGCCTGGATGCGTTCGAAAACGTCCTGCGCGACGACCGGGTTGGTGAAGAACGAGCCGGCGCTCCAGGTGTCGTGGTCGGCGGCGTCGGACACCATCCCCTTGCCGCGCCGCAACGCCAGCACCGCCTCGCGGACCTTGACCGCATCGACCCGGGTACCCGGCTCGGCGCCCAGGCGGGTCGCCAGTTCGCCGTACCGCAGCGGGGCGCTGAGCCCGTCCGGGTTCAGGGTGAACTCCACCTCCAGCACGACGGCGTGGTCGGAGTTCTTCAGCACGCTGTGCCGGTAGCCGAAATCCAGCGTCTCGGGGCTCACCCAGCTGTCAGTCCCGGTCTCGCGGTCGAACAGCCGGACCCGGGTGATGACGTCGGCGACCTCGGCCCCGTAGGCGCCGACGTTCTGCACCGGTGTCGCCCCGGCCGAGCCCGGGATGCCGGACAGGCATTCCAGCCCGCCGAGCCCGTGTGCCAGCGAGGCCACGACGACGTCGTCCCACAGCGCGCCGGCCTCGGCGCGCACCACGTTGCCGTCGACGGTGATCTCGGTGTTCGCCAGCAGCACCACCGTCAAATCACGCAGATCGTCGGCCACCAGCACATTCGACCCGCCCGCCAGCACCAGCACCGGGCCCGGGTGATCCCGCAGCGCGGTGAGCGCGCCGACCACCTTGGCGGTGGTATCGCAGGTGATCAGGCGGGCTGCCACCGGTCCGACGCGGAACGAGGTCAGGGGTGCCAGCGGCACGTCGTAGTCGACCGCCGCGCCCCCGATATCCGAACTGACCACGGCCGCTAACGGTAGCGTGGCCGATTATGGCCCGCTCTTTCGACATGGTTGCCGAATACCTCGGCACCGTGGCGCAGGTGCACACCGCCTTCTGCAACAAGGACTACTGGCTGGACCGGCTGGCGGAGGGCAGCGCCGACGTCTCGGCGCTCGACTCATTCGCCGAGGACGGCCGGGGCGGCACGGACATCACCACGACGCAGACCATGCGCGCGGCCGGCCTGCCCAGCATCGTCACGCAGTTCCACTTCGGTGACCTCAGCCTGGTGCGCGAAGAGCACTGGGGCCCGCTGACCGACGGCCGGGCCATCGGGACGGTGCGCAGCCGCGTCCCCGGCGCGCCGGCGACCATCACCGGCACGGGTGTCCTGACGGCCGCCGGTGACGGTGCGCGACTGGACTTCTCGGCGAACGTCGAGGTCCGCATCCCGCTCGTCGGCGGCAAGCTCGAGTCCATGCTGGGCCAGCAGCTGCGGTATCTGATCGAGCTGGAGCAGAAATTCACCGACGACTGGATCGCCGCCCGCTGGTGAGCCGCCCATAAACTCGGGCCATGAATTCGCCCGTGGGCCAGCCACGGAGTACACCTGTCGGCCAGCCGACGCGCGGCACCACGGGTTACAACCGGCTGCGCCGCAGCGACCGCTGGCTGGTCCACTCGCCACGGGTGCGGGCGCTGCTGCGCGCCGCGCCGGACCCCGTGGTCGTCGACCTCGGGTACGGCGCGCTTCCGGTGACCACCGTGGAACTGGCCTCACGGCTGCGCACGGTCCGGGCCGATGTGCGGGTCGTCGGTCTGGAGATCCACCCGGAGCGGGTACGGCTGGCCCGTGAACTGGCCGGCGACATCGTCGAATTCGGCCTCGGCGGCTTCGAATTGGCCGGGCACACACCGGTTTTGGTGCGCGCGTTCAACGTGCTGCGGCAGTACGACGTCGCCGACGTACCCGCCGCATGGGCGGAGATGACGGGGCGGCTGGCACCGGGCGGGCTGCTGGTCGACGGCACCTGCGACGAATTGGGACGACGCTGCTGCTGGGTCCTGCTCGACGCCGACGGGCCGGTGAGCCTGACGCTGTCGTGCGACCCGTTCGCCATCGAACGGCCCTCCGATCTGGCCGAGCGCCTACCGAAAGTGCTTATCCACCACAATGTTCCGGGCCAGCCGATCCACCGGCTGCTGCAGGCCGCCGACCGCGCCTGGGCCACCTCGGCCGGGCACGGGGTGTTCGGGCCGCGCGTCCGGTGGCGCGCGATGCTCGACCTGCTGGTGGCCGAGGGCCTGCCGCTCGAGCCGCCGCGGCGCCGGCTGCGCGACGGCGTGCTGACGGTGCCGTGGTCGGCCGTCGCGCCCACATCGTGACGACGAGCGCATAGGGTTCGCCGTATGTCGTCACCCCGCAGCCGACTGCAGTCGCCGGTCGTCCTGGCCTCGGCCGCGGCGGTGATCGTCGTCGCGCTGATCATCGCGGCCGTCATGAGCAAGCCGCGGCCCGCCCCCACACCGACCGAATCTCCTGCGACGTCGTCCCCGGCCGCCGCGGCGCCACCCCCGTGCCGGCTGGACACCGTCGTGACCGCGCTGACGCCGCGCCAGAAGCTGGCCCAGCTGCTGATGGTCGGGGTCAAGAACCTGGCCGACGCCCAGGCCGTCGTCCGGGAGCAGGAGGTCGGGGGCATCTTCATCACCAGCTGGACCGACTACTCGATGCTCGGCGCGCCCCTCGCCGCGCTAGCGCAGGAACCGCGGCCGCTGCCGCTGGCGGTCAGCGTCGACGAGGAGGGCGGCCGGGTGCAGCGGCTGAAAGGGCTCATCGGCAGCCAGCCGTCAGCGCGTGAGCTGGTTGCCGCCGGCAAGACCCCGGAGCAGGTTCGGGAGATCGCCCGACTGCGCGGCCAGGCGATGAAGGAACTCGGCATCACCATCGACTTCGCACCCGTCGTCGACATCACGAACGCGGCCGACGGCACCGTCATCGGCGACCGGTCGTGGGGCAACACCGCCGACGGCGTCACCGCCTACGCCGGCGCATACGCCGACGGCCTGCGTGACGCCGACGTACTGCCGGTACTCAAGCACTTCCCCGGCCACGGCCATGCCTCCGGCGATTCACATCAGGGCGGCGTCGTCACGCCGCCGCTGGAGCAGCTCCAGACGCTGGACCTCGTCCCCTACCAGACCTTGACGACGCAGCTGCCCGTCGCCGTGATGGTCGGCCACATGCAGGTGCCGGGCCTCACCGACACCGACCCGGCCAGCCTGTCCAAGGCCGCGTACGACCTGCTGCGGACCGGCGATTACGGCGGACGCCCGTTCCAGGGCGCCGTCTTCACCGACGACCTGTCCAGCATGGGCGCCATCACGCAGCGCTACAGCGTGCCGGAGGCGGTGCTCAAGGCCCTGCAGGCCGGCGCCGACACCGCGCTGTGGATCACCACCAAAGAGGTGCCGGCCGTCCTCGACCGGCTGCAGCAGGCCGTCGACGCCGGTGAACTGTCGCGCGAGCGCGTCGACGACGCCGTGCGGCACATGGCGGTGACCAAAGATCCGTCGCTGGCCTGCACCCGCTGATTACGCTGGGGCGCATGCGCATCGCACTGGCCCAGCTCGGCACGGGCACCGACCCCGAGGCCAACCTGGCACTGGTCGCCGATCACACGGCGCGCGCCGCCGACGCCGGAGCCGAACTGGTGCTGTTCCCCGAGGCGACGATGTGCCGGTTCGGTGTCCCGCTCGCGCCCGTGGCGCAACCACTCGACGGCCCGTGGGCCGACGCGGTCCGGGACCTCGCCGAACGTGCCGGCGTCACCGTGGTGGCGGGCATGTTCTGCCCGACCGCCGACGGCCGCGTCACCAACACGCTGCTCGCCACCGGCCCGGGCGTTGACGCGCACTACCACAAAATCCACCTCTACGACGCCTTCGGCTTCGACGAATCACGCACGGTCGCAAGAGGTTTCGAGCCCATCGTGATCGACGTGCCGACCGCCGACGGCGCCGTGCCCGTCGGCCTCACGACGTGCTACGATGTCCGCTTCCCGGAGCTGCACCTGGAACTCGCCGAACGCGGAGCGAAGCTGCTGACCGTCCACGCTTCGTGGGGGTCGGGCCCGGGCAAGCTCGAGCAGTGGACGCTGCTGGCCCGCGCCCGGGCGCTCGACACCGGCTGTTTCGTCGCCGCCGTCGACCAGCCGTACCCCGGTGATGAACTCGCGAAGAAGGGCCCGACCGGCAGCGGCGGCAGTCTGGTGGCCTCCCCCACAGCGGACATCGTGGTGCAGGCGGGGCTCGAGCCGGAACTGCTGGTCACCGACGTCGACCTGGCCGCGGTCGAGCGCGCCCGCGAGACCATCGCCGTGCTGCGCAACCGCACCACGATTCCGCGTAAGGCACAATCGCAAGGGTGACTGACCCCTGGGCCCGCCCCACCAATGAGGACGCTGCACCATCCGCCGAGCCTGCGCAGCAGGCCCCGGAGGCCCCGGGTGCCCAGCCCACCGAGGTGCTGACGAACGACGCACAACCGGCACCGGCAGCCGACGTCCCGCCCGCCTACGGCGCCGATACTCCGGCACCGCCCGCCTACGGCGGCGACGTCCCGCCGACCTCCTACCCGGCGCCCCAGCAGGTGCCCGCCACCGACCCGCCCAAGAAGCGCCGCGGTGTCATGGACCTGCTGCGCGACCCGATGTCGCTGATCCTGATCATCGTCATCGCGCTCGCGCTGTCGGCGGCCGGTGTGGTCGGCGGCGAGTTCTACGCGCGCAGCCGCGGCAACAGCGTCGTCTCGCAGTCCGTCCAGTGCGTCGTCCAGGACAAGGTCGACGTCCAGTTCGGCGCGACCCCGTTCCTGTGGCAGGTCGCCAACCAGCACTACGACCACATCACGGTGACCACGGCCGGCAATCAGCTGCGGTTCGCCAAGGGCATGAAGGCCCAGATCCAGATCGACGACGTCAAGCTCGAGAAGACCGCGAAGTCGGCCGGCACCATCGGTGCGCTCGACGCGACCGTCACCTGGTCGGCCGACGGCATCAAGCAGACCATCGCCGACACCGTCCCGGTGCTCGGTGGCCTGGTCTCCGACGTCACCACCGACCCGTCGTCGGGCACCATCGTGCTGGATGCGCCGATGACCCAGATCGTGGCCAAGCCGACGCTGTCGGACGGCACCATCTCGCTCAAGGTGGAGCAGCTCACCGGCTTGGGCTTCCTGCTGCCCCGCGAGTCGATTCAGCCGGCGCTGGACTTGTTCGCCTCGCAGCTGACGAAGGATTACCCGATGGGCATCAAGCCGGAAGCCCTGCAGGTGACCGGTACCGGTGTGACCGCGAAGTTCGGCACCAAGAACGCGACGATCCCGCTGGGCCAGCAGGACAGCTGCTTCTCCGGCCTCTGATCCCCCCGCTGACCCCAGGGATTTGTGCACGATTTTCCGCGGTGACCGCGGAAAATCGTGCACAAATCCCTAGTTGAGGCCGTCGAGGACGGCGCGGGTACCGGACAGGCCGAGCCGGGTGGCGCCGGCGTCCAGCAGGGCCACGGCGTCGGCGGCTTGCCGGATGCCGCCGCTGGCCTTGATACCCAGCGCCGGGACCGTCTGCGCCATGATCTCCACGGCCTGCACCGACGCACCGCCCGCCGGGTGGAATCCGGTGGAGGTCTTCACGAAATCGGCGCCGGCATCGGCGGCCGCGCGGCAGACGTCGGCCAGCGTCGGCGCACCGGCCATGGTCAGCAGTGCCGCGGACTCGACGATCACCTTCAGCACCGCCGTCGGGGCGGCCCCGCGGACCGCGGCGATGTCGGCGAACACCGCCGAGATGTCGCCGGCGATGGCGGCGCCCACGTCGATCACCATGTCGACCTCGTCGGCACCGCGCCGGCCGTCGGATCCGACGACCGACAACGCCGCCTCGCGGGCCTTGATCTGCGAGTCATGCTTGCCCGACGGGAATCCGACGACGGTCGCGATCTTGACGCGCTCGGGTACCTCGACCGCGCCGAGCATCGACGGCGACACACAGACCGCGCACACCCCCAGATCGGCGGCCTCCCAGCACAGGCTCGCCACGTCGGCGGCGGTCGCCTCGGGCTTGAGCAGCGTGTGGTCGACCAGTGCGGCCACCTGCTGGCGGGTCCAACTCATCAGAACGGCTCCTCTGTGCCACCGGGATTGCAACGTGCTCTCACCATCTGGTTGTCGTCGACCACCGGGCGCCACGGCTCGAGATTCCAGCTGGTTTTGCCGGGCGCGCCCGCCTCGGCGAAATACCAGTGGCACATGAACTGGGCGCGCATTCCCGGGGTGTCGGCGTCAGGTGCCAGGGTCAGGACCTCGGCCCAGGCCTCGTCCCCCGACTGCGTGGCGCCCAGGCCGGAGGCGCGCCGGCCGGCCGACGTCGGGTACACCCGCAGGCTCGTCGCACCGTCCCACTGCGTCCACCGGGTGTGGTCGACGTAGGGCGGCGACGGAACGGGTTGTGGAACGGGTTCGGTGGGATCAGCGGCGGACGGCGGAGCCAGCGTCAACGCCGCGGCGGCCAGCACGCCGCACAGGATCGAACGCACCGATTACCGGGATTTCCCTTGGACCTCAAGGAGTTTGGGCTTCACATCGACGAGGTAGACACCCGTGGCGCAGGCGGCGATCGCCGCGCCCACCGGCGGGCCGATGATCCAGCCCAGGACGGCACCACCGCCCAGGATCGCCAGCCACACCGGCTTGGTCAGCTTGTCGACCGCCGTGTAGGCGTCCGGCCGCTGCATGGCGGCATGCACGAACGCATAGACGGTCGTGGCCAGCACCGCGATCTGCAATGCGAAAAGGACGTAACCCACCAGGCTTCCGAGGTACACGCCCTCAGCCTATGTGGGTTACGTCCCTGACGTCGAACCTGATTACTTCTGAGTGACCTTCTTGGCCGGAGCAGCCTTCTTGGCCGGAGCCTTGGCGGCAGCCTTGGCCGGGGCGGCCTTGGTCGCAGCAGCCTTGGCCGGGGCCTTCTTGGCGGCCGGCGCCTTCTTGGCCGGGGCAGCCTTCTTGGCCGGGGCCTCTTCCTTCTCGGGCAGCTCGACGCCGACCAGCTTGGCGGCGCGCTCACCGACGGCGCGGGTCTGGCTGGCGACGTTGCCCAGGGCGTCCTGGGTCAGCTCGGTGACCTGCTCGGTGTAGTTCTCGACGCGGCCACGGACGTCCTCGACGCGCTCGCGCACGCTCTCGATCGACGACTGGGTGCGCAGGCGCTCCAGCGCGGCCTCGCCACGCTCGACCAGCTTGTTGTAGGTGGCCTGCGCGTTCTCGGCGTAGGTCTCGGCGGCCTTGCGCAGCTCTTCGGTGCTGAACTTCTCGCGCAGCTCCTCAACCTGGCCCGGCAGTTCTTCCTGCAGTTTGGTCAGGCGGGCGCGGCCCTCTTCGACACGCGCGTTGGCATCGGTGCGGGCCTCTTCGGCACGCTCACGCAGGCTCGCGACGATCTCGTTGACGGTGGCCAGGGCGAGGTCCGCGGCGCCGACGGCGGCGAACAGGGGGGCCTTCAAGTCTTCGATGGTGGGCTGGCTGGTCTCTTTGTTCTCTGCCATGTTCGTTGTTTCCTTTCTCGGGTACTGCGTTGGTCAGTTCGCTACTTGGTGAGTGTCAGTCGTCGTTGTCTGCTCCTCACTCGCGGCTTCCAATTCAGGCTGATCAGGAAGCGATTTGGACTCGGCATCGTTCTGCTGCCGGAAGGACGTGTAGATGTCGAGCAGCACCTGCTTCTGCCGCTCGGTGATCGAGAGGTCCGCGATGATGGCGTCACGCACCTCGCCGGCAGCGCTGGGCTCCAGAATTCCGGCCCGCACGTAGAGCACCTCGGCCGAAACCCTGAGCGCCTTGGCGATCTGGTTCAGCACATCGGCCGACGGCTTGCGCAGGCCACGCTCGATCTGGCTCAGGTAGGGGTTGCTGACGCCCGCCTTCTCCGCGAGTTGGCGGACCGAGACCTGCGCAGCCTCCCGCTGGGTGCGGATGAAGCTGCCGATGTCCTGGGCTGCATTCGACATGACGGCGGCGATATCTGCATCCTGCGCCATGTCGTACCCCTGTCTTCGTCGACCGCTTTTGGTTGGCGGTCCGTACCAAAACAACGGTACGAGGGGGTGCTAACTATTGCAAGCGCTAGCAAGCGCCAGCTAGCACTGTCAGACGAAAAGCTCGGCGATGGTGTAGATGACCAGGCCCGCCAGCGATCCGACGACGGTGCCGTTGATACGGATGAACTGCAGGTCACGACCCACATGGAGCTCGATTCGCCGGCTCGCCTCGTCGGCGTCCCAGCGCTCGATGGTCTCCGTGATGATGGCTGTGATCTCCGTCCCATATTGCGCCACAAGGTGTTTTGCGCCCCTGACGAGCCAGTTGTCGACCTTGTCGCGGAGCTCCGCGTCGTCCCGCAGGGACTCCCCGATGCGCACCACCGAGTCTGCAATCCGGGTGCGCAAAACTGACGACGGGTCGTCCACCGATTCGAGGATGATGCGCTTGGCGGTGCTCCACGCCGTCTCCGCCGCGCGGGCCACCTCGTCGCGCGCCAGGATCTGCTCCTTGATCCGCTCCGCCCGCGCGATGGTGTCCTCGTCGTTCTGCAGATCGTCGGCGAAATCGAAGAGGAACTTCGTCGCCGACATCCGCAGCTCGTGCTCGGGGTTGCGGCGCACCTTGTCGGTGAAGTCCATCAGCTCGCGGTGAATCCGGTCGCCCACGAGGTGGTCGACCCAGCGCGGCGACCACGTCGGCGAATCCCGCTCGATGACCCGCTCGATGATCTCGCCGGCGTTGAGCGACCACTGGAACGCCCGGTCGGCCAGCAGTTGCAGCAGGGCCTCCTGCCGCCGCTCCGCCAGCAGGCTCTCCAGCACCCGGCCGACCGGCGGACCCCACTGCGGTTCGGCGATCCGCTTGACGATCATCCGGTCCAGCACGTGCTGGACGTCTTCGTCGCGCAGCAGTTCCACCAGTACGCGCAGCACCGTCGACGCCTCGGCGGCCACCCGCGCCGCATGCACCGGTTCCGACAGCCACTTGCCCAGCCGGCTGGCGACCTGGGCGTCGCGCAGCTTGGTCTCCACCACTTCCTGCGACATGAAGTTCTCGCGGACGAAGGTGCCGAGCCCCTCGCCGAGCTGGTCCTTCTTGCGCGGAATGATCGCGGTGTGCGGGATCGGGATGCCCAGCGGATGCCGGAACAGCGCCGTGACGGCGAACCAGTCGGCCAGCGCGCCGACCATGCCGGCCTCGGCGGCGGCCCGCACATAGCCCACCCACGGCCCGGTCCAGCTGTACGCGCCGCCGCGGGCCTGCAACCACGTGCACACCGCAAACAGCACCGTCGCACCGAGCAGGAAGCTCAGCGCGACCGCTTTCATCCGGCGCAGGTTGCGGCGTCGCTCTTCGTCGGCCGTCCGGTCCGCGCCGGCAAACGACTCCGCGAGGCTGACGTGCGGTTCGAGGGATGCCTGGTGCTTCGGATGAGCTCCAGTTCCCGGCCTGGGTCGGTGTGCCACGCTTCCATCATCCTGTATGCCAGGCATGGTCGCCCCGTATTATTAAGCGGACCTAGCGGAATGGACGTACTGCGACCGTGGCACAGCAAAACGCACCCTCGTCGGCAAAAGCCGACGGGCGTAAACGACGCTGGCACCAACACAAGGTCGATCGCCGCAACGAACTGGTAGACGGCACCCTCGAAGCCGTCCGGCGCCGTGGCAGCAACGTCAGCATGGACGAGATCGCGGCCGAGATCGGCGTGTCGAAGACCGTGCTCTACCGCTACTTCGTCGACAAGAACGATCTGACGACCGCCGTGATGATGCGGTTCGCGCAAACCACGCTGATCCCCAACATGGCGTCGGCGCTGTCGTCCAACCTCGACGGCTTCGAACTGACCCGCGAGATCATCCGGGTGTACGTCGACACCGTCGCCGCGGAGCCGGAGATCTACCCGTTCGTGTTCGCCAACAGCTCGGCGAGCAAGAGCAAGGCCATCGCCGACTCCGAGCAGATCATCGCGCGGATGCTCGCCGTCGTACTGCGCCGGCGCATGGCGCATGCCGGCATGAACACCGGCGGCGTCGAGGCCTGGGCGTTCCATACCGTCGGCGGCGTCCAGCTGGCCACCCACTCGTGGATGTCGAATCCCCGCATGACGGCCAAGGAGCTCATCGACTACCTGACCATGCTGTCGTGGAGCGCGCTGCGCGGCATCGTCGAGGTCGGCGGATCACTCGAGGTGTTCAACTCGCAGCCCCATCCATCCCCGACACTGCCGAGCCATCTGCTTCACTGATCGCGTGACCTCCGATCTGCCGTCGTTGTGGACCCACGAACCGCACAAGCACCTGGAGTTCAAACCCGGTCTGCGCGTGAGCGACATCGATCCGGACGCGACTCCCGGATTCCGCGGCAAGAAGGCCGACGCCCCCGACCTGCAGGCCGAACGCAACGCGCGGTTCGCCGAACTGCAGGAGATGCTGTACGCCAACAGCCGCTCCGGAGACACCCGCTCGATCCTGCTGGTGTTGCAGGGCATGGACACCGCCGGCAAGGGCGGCATCGTCAAACATGTTGTGGGAGCCGGTAATCCGCAGGGAATTCGCTACTCCAGCTTCGGCAAGCCCACCGCGGAAGAGCTGTCGCACCACTACCTGTGGCGAATCCGCAACGCGCTGCCCACCGCCGGGCACATCGGGGTCTTCGACCGGTCGCACTATGAGGACGTGCTGATCGTGCGGGTGCACAACCTGGTACCGCCGCCGGTGTGGGAAGCCCGGTACGACGAGATCAACGCCTTCGAGCGCGAGCTCGTCGACGCCGGGACGACGATCATCAAGGTGGCGATGTTCGTCTCGCTCGACGAGCAGAAGAAGCGGCTGGCCGAGCGCCTCGACCGGCCCGACAAGTACTGGAAGTTCAACCCGGGCGACATCGACGAGCGGCTGCTGTGGCCCAAGTACCAGGAGGCGTACCAGGCGGTGCTGGACCGCACCTCCACCGACTACGCGCCGTGGCACGTCGTGCCCTGCAACCGCAAGTGGTACTCGCGGCTGGCCATCACCGAGCTGTTGATCGAGGCGCTCGAACAACTCGAGTTGTCTTGGCCACCAGCGGATTTCGATGTCGAGGCGGAGAAGAAGCGGCTGGCGGAGGCCTAGGGCCCGGCGCGGCCAAGAGAGAGCCGAAACGAAAGCCGCCCCCGACGGCGTCGGGGGCGGCTTTTCGGAAAAGCTACTTGACCAGCGTGAACTGACCGATGTTGGTGATGCCGCGACGGAAGAAGTCGGCGCAACCGGTCAGGTACTTCATGTAGCGGTCGTAGACCTCCTGGCCCTGCAGGGCGATGGCCTCGTCCTTGGCCGCCTCCAGGTTGGCCGCCCACATGTCCAGCGTGCGCGCGTAGTGCGGGCGCAGCAGGTGGGTGCGCTCCAGCGTGAAGCCCGAGCCCGCGGCGAGCTGCTCGATGTCCTCGACGGCCGGCAGCTGCCCGCCGGGGAAGATCTCGTCGCCGATGAACTTCATGAACTTCAGGTCGCTGATGGTCAGCTTGATGCCGTTCTCGCGGAAGAACTGCTGGGTGTGCGCAAGGATCGTGTGCAGCAGCATCCGGCCGCCGTTCTCCGGCAGGATGTTGTACGCCCGCTCGAAGAAGATCGGGTAGCGCTCCTGCTTGAAGGCCTCGAACGCGCCGATCGAGACGATGCGGTCGACGGGCTCGTCGAACTCTTCCCAACCCTGCATGCGGATTTCGATGCTGCGGTTGGTGTCGATCTTGGCGAGCCGCTCGCGGGCGTACTCGGACTGCGCCTTGCTGAGTGTGATGCCGATGACGTTCACGTCGAACTGGGTGATGGCCCGCTCCAGCGCGCCGCCCCAGCCACAGCCGATGTCGAGCAGGGTCATGCCCGGCTTCAGGTCGAGCTTGCCGAGCGCCAGGTCGAACTTGGCGTTCTGCGACTCCTCGAGAGTCATGTCCTCGCGCTCGTAGTAACCGCACGTGTAACCCATGGTCGGGCCGAGCCAGAGGGCGAAGAACTCATTCGAGATGTCGTAGATCGACTGCGACTCCTCGTAATGGGGGGTCAAATCGATGTCGGCTTGTGACATGTCGGTATCTATCCTTTGCGTTTACGTTCGCCGGGACGGGCGGCGCGACCGCATGCTGCGGCCAGCTGACATACCCGTACGTGCGCGCCCTGACGGGCCCAGCGAAAAACAACCCGCACGCAAGGTTAACGAAAATTACTGTCAGGCTCCAACCCGGCGTCTGTCAGTAGGTGTAGAAGCCCTTGCCGGACTTCTTGCCCAGCTGGCCGGCCTCGACCATGCGCAGCAGCAACGGCGGGGCCGCGTACAGCGGCTCCTTGTACTCGTCGTACATGGAATCGGCGATCAGCTTCATGGTGTCCAGGCCCACCAGGTCAGCGAGCTTCAGCGGGCCCATCGGGTGCGACAGCCCGGCGACGACGGCGGTGTCGATGTCCTCGACGGTGGCGAAGCCGGACTCGGCCATCCGGATGGCGGCCAGCAGGTAGGGAACCAGCAGGAAGTTGACAACGAAGCCCGAGCGATCCGACGCCCGCACGACCTTCTTGCCCAGCACCTCGCCGGCGAAAGTCTCGACGCGCGCGGCGGCTTCGGGGGCGGTCGTCACCGAGGAGATGAGCTCGACCAGGGGCAGCACCGGCACCGGGTTGAAGAAGTGCAGACCGAGCACCCGGCTCGGGTTCTTGGTCGCGGCGGCGATGCGCATGATCGGGATGGACGACGTGTTCGACGCCAGTACCGCGTCGGGGTCGGTGATGATCTCGTCAAGCTGAGAAAAAACCTTCGTCTTGACGTTGACGTCTTCGACGATGGCCTCGATGACGAGCTGACGGTCGGCCATGTCGGCCAGGTCGTTGGTAAAGCTCAGTCGACCCAGCGCGGCGTCGCGGTCGGCCTCGGACAGCTTGCCCTTCTTGACGGCGTTGTCCAGCGACTTGGTGATCCGCTCCCGGCCGGCGGTGGTCAGCGCCTCGGTCGGCTCGAACGCCAGGACCTGTGCGCCTGCCTTGATACAGACCTCGGCGATGCCGCCGCCCATCTGCCCGGCTCCGATGACCCCGACTCGTTCGATTGCGTTGCTCACCGCTGTCCTCTCCTCGTGATTACTTCTGAAGATATGCGACAGGCCCCGCCCAGTTTCTGAGCGGGGCCTGCCGTAAAAGCCAGAGGACTCAGTGACTCAAGCCCTCGGTTCCACTTCGCAAACTCAGTGGAACTGTCCCTCTTCGGTCGAGCCCTTCAGAGCCGCGGTCGAGGTGTTCGGGTCCACGGTGGTGGCGATCTTGTCGAAGTAACCGGCGCCGACCTCACGCTGGTGCTTGGTGGCGGTGTAGCCACGGGCCTCAGACGCGAACTCGCGCTCCTGCAGGTCGACGTAGGCGGTCATGCCCTCGCGGGCGTAGCCGTAGGCCAGGTCGAACATCGAGTAGTTGAGGGCGTGGAAGCCGGCCAGCGTGATGAACTGGAACTTGAAGCCCATGGCGCCGAGCTCACGCTGGAACTTGGCGATGGTGGCGTCGTCCAGGTGCTGCTTCCAGTTGAAGGACGGGCTGCAGTTGTAGGACAGCAGCTGGTCCGGGAAGTCGGCCTTGACGGCCTCGGCGAACTTGCGGGCGACCTCGAGGTCCGGCACGCCGGTCTCCATCCAGATCATGTCGGCGTACGGGGCGTAGGCCTTGGCACGCGCGATGCAGGGCTCGATGCCCTTCTGGACGTTGTAGAAGCCCTCGGCGGTGCGCTCACCGGTGACGAACGGCTTGTCGCGGTCGTCCACGTCCGAGGTGATCAGGGTGGCGGCCTCGGCGTCGGTACGCGCGATGACGACGGTGGGGGTGTTGGCGACGTCGGCGGCCAGGCGAGCCGAGGTCAGGGTGCGGATGTGCTGCTGGGTCGGGATCAGCACCTTGCCACCGAGGTGGCCACACTTCTTCTCCGAGGCCAGCTGGTCCTCCCAGTGGGTACCGGCGGCACCCGCGGCGATCATGGCCTTCTGCAGCTCGTAGACGTTCAGGGCGCCACCGAAGCCGGCCTCACCGTCGGCGACGATCGGGACGAGCCAGTTGTCGACGCTCTTGTCGCCCTCGACGCGGGCGATCTCGTCGGCACGCAGCAGCGCGTTGTTGATGCGACGGACGACGGCCGGCACCGAGTTGGCCGGGTAGAGGCTCTGGTCCGGGTAGGTGTGGCCCGAGAGGTTCGCGTCACCGGCGACCTGCCAACCCGAGAGGTAGATGGCCTTCAGGCCGGCGCGCACCTGCTGCACGGCCATGTTGCCGGTCAGTGCACCCAGCGCGTTGATGTAGGAGTCGTCGTCCTTGGTGACGCCTTCCCACAGGATCTCGGCGCCACGGCGGGCGAGGGTGTGCTCCTCGACGACGCTGCCCTGCAGCTCCTCAACCTGGGCTGCGGTGTAGTCGCGGGTGATGCCCTTCCAGCGGGGGTTGGTGTCCCAGTCCTGCTGAATCTCAGCGGCGGTACGTGGCTTTCCGACGTTGGACATTGTGCTCCTTCGTATTGGGCAGGTAAGCCGCGTCGCCGTGGGCGCCAGGATTCAAGCTGATTGTTAACGCTTCGGCGACTTCGCTTGTGTGCTGTTAACGACGATGACACAGCACATACCCGCAGGTCCAGCGGTTACAAGTGCCAATTTTCGCCAACACTTGTAGCGAAGTTGCGAAGATTGCGAAGTTGCTGAGGTGCTTGACCGGTTCAGAAGCTACCGGACGGTAACCGATATGCGCTGGTCAGTACGCTCGTACTGTTAAATCGGCGCACTCAGAGCGCGAACAGGCAGGCGACCGCTTTG
This sequence comes from Mycobacterium sp. SMC-18, assembly GCF_045310895.1. Taxonomy (NCBI): domain Bacteria; kingdom Bacillati; phylum Actinomycetota; class Actinomycetes; order Mycobacteriales; family Mycobacteriaceae; genus Mycobacterium; species Mycobacterium sp. SMC-18. Next base: position 85,878 of record NZ_JBJIAL010000006.1, on the reverse strand, counting down.
ACCTCGTCACCGACCACATATGTGAGCGTTGTAACACTGCGGTCACACAGCTCGGGACCAAATTCTTCGGTCGATCCGGCCGGGTACTCGTGCGTGATGATCTCCAGCCGGTCCCCGAGTGCCACCGCGGCGTCGTGCTCGATGGTCACCCGCAGCGGCGCCTGGAGCAGCTCGGGACGGTAGGTCTGCAGGTAGTCCTCGACCACCGACCAGTAGACGGAGTTGTTCATGTGGTCGAACAGGTCGATGTCGGTGACCCGGACCGGGAAGTCCACGATTCGGAGTGCGTCGTCGCGAGCGCCGGCCTTGAGGTAGCCCTTCCAGCGCAGCCGGTCCGTGGTCGCGGTCCGCTTCAAACCCGCCAGGAAGTCGTCCGAGATGCGGGCCGGTCCCTGGGTCTCGAGGTTCATGTTGATCCAGAAGGCCTCGGACTCCATGAGTCCGCCCTTGCGGCCGTCGATCCGCACGCGCATCTCGCACCACCGGTTCGACGTGCCCGAACACCAGCGCCGCAGCCGCAGGATGTCGCCGCGCTCGATGGGACGGATCAGATCCACCATGGTGCGCCGGACAACCCAGGCGGGATGGACGTCCTCGTAGCCCATCTGGCGCAGCTGGTCCTGGCCGATGTCCTGGATGTGGCGGCAGGCGCCGTCGAACCGGAGCCGGCCGTCGCGATCGACGTCGGCCATCCGCAGCGGCCAGCTGGTGTCGAAGACGTCGGGATGCCCCTCCGGGACCGGCGCGAGCGCCTTGGCCAGGCCCGTTACGGCCTTCGCGTCAGTCTTTTCGGCGATTTCGATCGTGCTCATGGCGTCCCTTCGACGCGGGTCCCCTCGGCTGGATCACCCATTTCACCCGCGGCCCGATCCTGCCACAGGGCATTTTTGCCAATTATGCGAAGACGGTATTCACACCATTGCTAGCCTGGTTTCATGGCGAAGACTTTCGTTGGCTCACGGGTGCGTCAGCTCCGCGGCGAACGCGGCTTCAGCCAGGCCGCGCTGGCGCAGATGCTCGACATCTCCCCCAGTTATCTCAACCAGATCGAGCACGACGTCCGGCCGCTGAGCGTCGCCGTGCTGCTGCGCATCACCGAGGTGTTCGGGGTCGACGCGACGTTCTTCGCCTCGCAGGACGACACCCGTCTGGTCGCCGAGTTGCGCGAGGCGCTGATGGATCGCGACCTGGGCGTCGACGTCGACATCCCGGAGATCGCCGACCTGGTGAGCACGCATCCGACGATGGCCCGCGCGATGGTCGACCTGCACCGCCGCTACCGGTTGTCCACCGCGCAGCTGGCCGCCGCCACGGAAGACCGGTTCTCCGACGGCAGTGGCAGCGGGGCCATCACCATGCCGCACGAGGAGGTGCGCGACTACTTCTACACGCGCCAGAACTACCTTCACGAACTCGACACCGCGGCCGAGGAATTCATCCTCCGCATGCACATGCGCCGATCCGAACTGTCCCGCGAGCTGGCCGAGCGGCTGAGCCGCGTCCATCACGTGCGCATCGTGCAGCGGCTCGAACTCGGCGACAACGTGCTGCACCGGTACGACCCCGAAACCCGGACGCTGGAGATCGGCGGCCACCTGTCGTCGGGACAGTACGTGTTCAAACTGGCCGCCGAGCTCGCCTACCTGGAATTCGGCGACCTGCTGGAAAGCCTGGTGGCCGAAGGCAATTTCACCAGCGAGGAGTCGGTGAAGCTGGCCCGCATGGGGCTGGCCAACTACTTCGCGGCGGCCGCGGTGCTGCCCTATGGCCAATTCCATGCTGTCGCCGAGGAATTCCGCTACGACGTCGAGCGGCTGTCGGCGTATCACTCGGTGAGTTACGAGACCATCGCGCACCGGCTGTCGACGCTGCAGCGGCCGTCGATGCGCGGCGTACCGCTGTCGTTCGTCCGCGTCGACCGCGCCGGAAACATGTCGAAACGCCAGTCCGCCACCGGTTTTCATTTCTCGTCGTCGGGCGGCACCTGTCCCCTGTGGAACGTCTACGAGACGTTCGCCAACCCCGGCAAGATGCTGGTGCAGATCGCCCAGATGCCCGACGGCCGCAACTACATGTGGGTGGCGCGCACCGTGGAACGACGCGCCGCGCGCTACGGCCAGCCGGGCAAGACGTTCGCCATCGGGCTGGGTTGCGAACTGCGCCATGCCAATCGGCTGGTCTACTCCGAGGGACTGGACCTGTCCGGCGGCGCCGCGACGCCCATCGGCTCGGGCTGCCGGGTGTGCGAGCGGGACAACTGTCCGCAGCGGGCATTCCCTGCACTCGGCCGCGAACTGGACCTCGACGAACACCGCAGCACCGTGACGCCGTACGTGGTGAAGCGGGCGAATCAGTGACGGGCAGCATGCAAGCGCGGGCATAGGCTTGATGCGTGGCTCTCTCGAACCTGAAGGTCGATCCCGCACGTCTGCGGTCACTCGCCGGAGAATTCAGCGAGATTGCCGTCGGGTTGAAGGCGGCGCCCTCGCCCGCCGGGTCGGGCCCATCGTGGCAACCAAGCGCTGCGGCGGTGAGTGCTGTGTCTGCCGGGATTGATCATCTCGATGGTGAATGCGCGACGGCCCTGACCGAATTCGGTGCCAACCTGACCAAGGCCGCCACAGCCTACGAAGCCGCTGACGCCGCGGGCGGCGCAGGCATATCGCGGGCGATGCCGGGTCGGTAGGAGTCTTGACCGCACCGATCTCGATGCCGACGAAGTCACAGGTCCAGTCTTGGAACACCGAGTTGCTGGACGCTGCGGCAAAGGACTGGGGCCAGCGCGCCACGAAACTGAAGGACGCCTACGACAAAGCCCAGCACGGACTCGAGAACGCCGACTGGAGCGGCACCGCGGGTGAACAGGCCAAGGCACGCATGCAGGCTGATGTAGCTAAGGTCCATTCGGTTCTGGAACGGATCGAGCACGCTCAAACGACGGCTACCAAGGGTGCCCAGACGATCGGCGCCGCGAAGCGAGACGCAGTCAAGGCGATCGACGACGCCGAGGATGAAATGTTCTCGGTCAGCGAGGACCTAACGGTCACCGATCGTCTGCCGAAGATTCTCGTCGCCCCGATGCTGCTTGTGCGCGAGCTCGCACGGCACGCATATCAGGCAGCCATCCGCGGTCGGTCGATGAAATTGGCCACCGTCGACGCAGAGGTCGCCGCGGCATTGAAGCTGATCGGCACCCAATTGACCGGATTCAAGCTGGGCCCTGGCGGCGGTCCGGGGCCTGACGGTTCGGTGCCTCCGGGCGGGGTGAAGAACCTCGGCCCCATTGCCGGCACGGGGGCGCAGCCCGGCATCCCGGGCATCGGTGCCGCCGACCTCGGGGAGATCGTCGAGCTCCCGGACGGCCGGTTAGTGGCTGTCTTCGGAGACTCGTTCAAGGGCGACAAGGTCGGCGGCCCTGACAACGAGCACTACCGCTCAGTCGCCGTGCCGATCGTCGGCTGGGACAAGGACGGCAGGCCCATCTTCGGCCAGCCGCTCAACAGCCCGGGCGGCCCCGGCACCCCAGGTGTCCTGTTCCCGCCCCCACCGGAAGCATTGGCGATCGACCCGAACACCAATCCCCTGCCTGCCGGCTCATTTCAGGCCAACGGCAAGACCTACATGATGGTCAGCGGAACCTCCGGCCTGAAGCCGACAGCTGGCTCATGGCTCGTCGAGGTCTCCAACGATCCGTCCAAAGGTTGGCAACCCGTGCCCGGCTCGTGGCGTCCCTCCGCTCCTGGCTTACCCGGAAACCCGCCTACACAGGTCAGCGGCTACCAGGGCAAGGACGGAATGGTGTACATAGCGGGAGACTCGTTCGACCGCAGCCAGGGCGTCACGATGTACCGAGTCGATCCGGCGCACGCCGCGGATCGCAATGCATGGCAGCCGTGGACCGGCAACGACTGGGGAAATCCGGGACAGGTGCCCGTGGTCGTCAGCCAACAAGGCGCGCACTACGGCGAACTGAGTTTCCGAGAAATCGACGGACGCCCGGTGCTTTCCGCTTTCAACAGCACCCCCAACGTCAATCAGGTTCAAGTCCTCGTAGGCGACTCACCGACCGACATTTTCAAGGGTGGCCCGCCGATCATTGCGGCCCAGCAGAGCTCGCCTGCAGCACCGGGCTACGTCTTCCAGCCGTACGGCGGCTACATCATGCCAGGATCATCGCTCAATGACCTGAATATCCTTGTCAGTCAATGGAATACCCAGAATGGTCCGGACGGTCAGGCTCTGGGAGCGCCCTACGACACTCAGCAGGTGCAGGTCAATGCATCCAAGTAACACAAACCGGACGGGACACGATTACCGATCAGCTGATTCTGGAAGGATCTGACATGAGAGCACTCCGCAGAGCTCCTTTCATCGTCACGGTGATGACCCTGCTCAGCATCGCCTTCGAATCCAGCGCCTGGGCAGACCCACCGTCGTTTCCCGACATGAGCCACTACACCCCGGCCAACGTCACCGACTATGAAATCGACGCGTCCACGCCAGGCATCCATGCCACCCAGGTCGTCTTCCTCACACCGGACAGCATCAGGTGCTCGTTCAACCCGCCTGTGGCGGGCTGCACAGGCAACAACTTTCCTGCGGTGCCCCCAGCGGTGAACGGCGTAAACAACATTGGAACCGACCAAGGCATCTACTCGGCGTTCGACGGAATCCCGTATCCGAGCAACATCAAAACCCTCCCGCCATTTCACACTCTCACTGTCAATGGCGTGACCTGCGGCGTCGACGACAAGCGCACCACCGCGTGCAAGGACTCCCAAGGGCACGGATTCGTCTTGTCCCCCTACGGATCTGGCTGGCTGCCGCGGGTCTGAGTCGAGGGCATCTGCCATCCGTTGGAGAAGCGACTTCCATACGGCCTTCGTCGTCCAGCCGTCACGCCGCCGGACTTTCTGACTCTTCGCCCGTCAATCGCTCGATCGCCGGCGCAGGTGCGCCCGGACGCGCGAAGAACGTGCCGTAGAAGCCGTAGGCCAGCGTCGCAAGGGCCCCGATGATCAGCAGCCCGAACATGATCGGATACTGCGCCATCCACCCGGACAGGTAGCGAACGCACAGCATCACGCCGACGATGACGGCGGTACCACCGGCAATCAGCCGTAGCCGGGCATGAGGAGTGGGCCGAATCGGCTCCCGCAGAGCCGATTCCACCGTCAGGCACAATGCCGCACCGACGACCAGGTCGACACCGTAGTGGAAGCCGAAGCCCAGCGTCGCGGCCAAAGTGCCCACCAGCCAACAAGTGCCACCGACACGCAGCCACCGCGGGCCGGACCTCGAATGGATGAACACGGCCAGCGCCCACGCCGTGTGCAGCGACGGCATGCAGTTGCGCGGGGTCGACGTGTCGAACGCGAGGGGCACCGCCGGCCCGTCGACGGGCGGCAGCAGCGCCGGCCAGAAGTCGCCGACCTGAAAGCCGCCACCGGCCGCGCCGAAGGCATAGGTGGGCCCCACCAACGGGAACATCAGATAGATCAACGGGCCGACCAGGCCCAGCACCAGGAAGGTCCGCACGACGAAGTGCCGCGGCCACAGTCCACCCGTGGTCACGTTGCGCAGCTGGTAGATCGCGACGACGGTCGCGGCGGCAGACAGTTCGAGATAGACCCAATGCAGCAGGAAGTAGAGCACCGAGTGGTGCTGCACCAGCTGGCCCAGCACCCATGACGGCTGGCCGAGCGCGACGTCGGCCCGCGCGGCGAACTCGTCGAGAACGGTAGGACGCGTCAGGGACGTGATGGTCAGCCAGGCGTCTCCGGCCTTGGTGGCGAGAACGAGCAGCAGGCCGGTGGCGACGCCCTTGAGCACGGTGTCGCGCCGCGGACCGGTCCACCGCGCCAGCGCAAACACACCGAGCCCGGTCAGCACGACCAGCGCGCCGCTACCCATCGCCGCCGGAAGACCGACGTACTCCCGGCCGACGACAAAGACCACATCGAGCCCCAGTGCGGCGCCCGCGATCGGCAAACGGTATTCGCGTGGCACCGCGACCAGCGCCACCACCAACGCCGCCCACGGCACCGTGAACCCCGCCGGAGTTCCGACGTAATCGCTGATCAGGCGCTCGAGCGGACCCCGGAATCCACACAGCATGGCCGTAACCTGCAGCGCACACATGAACGTCGCGACCAGCGCAATGCCGATCGCGACCTTCGTCCGGGGCGGTACACCCTCCTTAAGGAAGGGTGAATGTTCGGTGAACACGCATAGACGATAGGCCGTCGGCCGTCGCTACCAGCAATTTGCGACCAATTTGGAACTTGGCGACGTCACGCCGGCGCTCGACCCTACGACCGCCCTGCCTGTGCCAGACTCGGGAATTGTGAACAGCATCGAGCCGGCCCGCATCGAACCCGGCGGAATCCGTGAGCTGGGCCCGCTCAACTGGGTCATCGCCAAGATCGGCGCCAAGACCATCCGGGCCCCGAGGTTTGCGCTCTTCAACGTCCTCGGCCAGCATCACCTGCTGTTCCTGACGTTCCTGCCCTACTCCGGCATGCTGCTGGGCCGCAGCAAGCTGGGGCTCAAGGACGCCGAGCTGGTGATCCTGCGCGTCGCCCATCTGCGCGGCAGCGAGTACGAGCTGCAGCAGCACCGCCGCCTGGCCCGCAGCCGCGGCGTCGACGCCGAGACGCAGGCCCGCATTTTCGAGGGGCCGGACGCCGAGGGTCTCACCGACCGGCAGCGCGTGCTGATCACCGCGACGGACGAGTTCGTCATCACGCGGTCGGTGTCCGACCAGACATGGAAGTCGCTGGCGTCGTACCTCGATCGCAAGCAGCTCATCGACTTCTGCCTGCTGGCAGCGCAATACGACGGGCTGGCGGCGACCATCGCCACCCTGCGCGTGCCGCTGGACTTCCCGGACTAGAGCGCTCGAACCTGAGCTTGTGTTCGAAATTTCAAGAGAATTTGGCGCCCAAGCTCAGGCTCGACCGCCTAGAGGTAGGTGACCCCGAGTACCGCCAGCGTCATCAACACCGGCGCGACGGGTAGGCACCAGAGGAACGCGGACTTCGCAAAAGCCTTGCGCTCCTGAAACTTTCGAGCGAAGAACACCGCAACGCCGGCCACCACGAAGACCACGGCGGACATCACCAGCACCCAGAAACTGATGCTGGTGGTGTCCATCGCGAGCGAGATCGCCAGCAGCCACAACATGTGGCCGACGACCAAACCGCCTATCGCGGCAACGACATTCGCGCGCAAAACCGACTCAGAAGTTGATCATGTGGCCGGTCAGGCCGTGGATTGCTTCCTGCAGTGCCTCCGACAGCGTCGGGTGGGTGTGCACGTTGCGGGCCAGTTCGGTGGCGGTCAGGTCCCACTTCTGGGCCAGGGTCAGCTCGGGCAGCAGCTCGGAGACGTCCGGACCGATGAGGTGACCACCGAGCAGCTCGAGGTGCTTCTTGTCGGCGATCAGCTTCACGAAGCCCGTCGGGTCCGCGAGGCCGTGCGCCTTGCCGTTGGCGGTGAACGGGAACTTGGCGACGACAATGTCAGACCCTCGCCGTAGCGCTTCTTCTCTGGCCTGCTCCTCGGTGAGGCCGAAGCTCGCGACCTGCGGCTGGCAGAAGGTGGCGCGCGGCATCATGCGGTAGTCGCCGAGCGTCAGGGTCTCGGCACCGGCGATGGTCTCGGCCGCGACGACGCCCTGGGCCTCGGCCACGTGCGCGAGCTGCAGCTTGGCGGTGACGTCACCGATGGCGTAGATGTGCGGCACGTTGGTGCGCATGTTGTCGTCGATCGCGATGGCACCGCGCTCGGTGAGCGCGACACCGGCGGTCTCCAGTCCGTAGCCGTCGACGTTGGGCCCGAAGCCGATGGCCTGCAACACCTTCTCGGCCTTGAGCTCCTGCGTGGCGCCGTCCTTGCTGACGACGACGGTCACTTCGCTGCCGGAATCCTCGATCGACTCGACCTTGGTACCGGTGAGGATCTTGACGCCCAGCTTCTTGTACTGCTTCTCGATCTCCTTGGAGACCTCGGCGTCCTCGTTGGGCAGCGCGCGCGGCAGGAACTCGACGATGGTGACGTCGACGCCGTAGTTCTTCAGCACGTACGCGAACTCCATGCCGATGGCACCCGCGCCGGCGATGATGATCGAGCCCGGCAGGTCCCGGGTCATGATCTGGGTCTCGTAGGTGACGACGTTCTCGCTCAGCGAGGTGCCGGGCACCAGCCGCACGGACGAGCCGGTGGCGATGATCGCGTTGTCGAAGGTGACGTCCTCGGTTCCGCCGGCGTTCAGCGCGACGCGCATCGAGTTGGGTCCGGTGAAGGTGCCAAAGCCCTCCAGCTCGGTGATCTTGTTCTTCTTCATCAGGAAGTGCACGCCGGCGACGCGGCCTTCGGCGACCTTGCGGCTGCGGTCGAACGCCGCGCCGAAGTCGAAGCTGGCCTCGCCGCTGATGCCGAAGGTCTTGGCTTCCTTGTGGAAGATGTGCGCCAGCTCCGCGTTGCGCAGCAGGGCCTTGGATGGGATGCATCCCACGTTGAGACAGACGCCGCCCCAGTACTTCGGTTCGACGATGGCGGTGGTCAGCCCCAGCTGGGCTGCGCGAATTGCGGCGACATATCCGCCGGGACCGGCTCCGAGAACGACGACGTCATAGTGAGTCACATGCACACCTTATAGGCGCGGCGACGTCGAGAGTCGGGAGACCGATTCAACTGCGGGAAACCGGGTATTCGGCGGGGACCTTCGTCAGAAAGGGTCGATGCCCCATGTCCAATTCCCTCATGCCGCACTTCACCGATGTGCAGGCGCATTACGACCTCTCCGACGAGTTCTTCCGGCTGTTCCTCGATCCGACGCAGACCTACAGCTGCGCGTATTTCGTGCGCGACGACATGACGCTGCAGGAAGCGCAGCTGGCGAAGATCGACCTGGCGCTGAGCAAGCTCGGTCTCCTGCCGGGCATGAAGTTGCTGGACATCGGCTGCGGCTGGGGGTCGACGATGCTGCGGGCCGTCGAACGGTACGACGTCGACGTGATCGGGCTGACGCTGTCGAGGAATCAGGCGGCCCATGTCCAGCGCACCTTCGACCGGATGGACACCGCCCGCAGCCGCGAGGTCCGGCTGCAGGGCTGGGAGCAGTTCGACGAGCCCGTCGACCGGATCGTGTCGATCGGCGCCTTCGAGCACTTCGGCCCCGACCGCTACCCGGAGTTCTTCCGGCGGACGTATGCGGCCATGCCGCCCGACGGCGTGATGCTGCTGCACACCATCTGCGGTTTCGATTTCCGGGACGCCAAGGAGCTCGGCATACCGCTGACCTTCGAATTCGCCCGGTTCGTGAAGTTCCTGATGACGGACATCTTCCCGGGCGGCCGGCTGCCGATCATCCCAGTCGTGGAGGAACTCGCGACCGCGGCCGGATACCACGTCACCAGGAAACACTCATTGCAGCCGCACTACGCCACGACCCTCGACATCTGGGCCGAGAACCTGGCGGCACACCGGGACGAGGCCATCAAGATCCAGTCGCAAGAGGTCTACGACCGCTACATGAAGTACCTGACCGGATGTGCGGAGTTGTTCCGCAACAAGCAGGCCGACGTCGTCCAGTTCACGTTGCAGAAGTAGTCACCACGAACGAAACCGCCTGCACCGCAATCTGGTGACCTACGCCAAGCCCGGACGCGCACCGGGCACCGGGCAGGCCTCCTCGGCGTGCTCGACGATCAACGTGCCGTCCCGCTCCGGCCGGACGCCCTGCGCATACTGGGCGCCGGTGACGGGCGGTTGCGCATTGAGCTCGGCGTTCTCCGCCTCGGTGAACACCCGACCGCGCGACAGGAAGCGCTTGCCTTCGGGCGCCTCCAGGCTGAACCCGCTGCCCCGGCCCGCGACCACGTCGATGATGAGCTGGGTGTGCTGCCAGGCCTCGAACTGCGGCCCGGAGATCCACACCGGGACGCCGTCGGGCCCGACGTCGAGCACCGCCAGCAGCACGTCGCGGTCGCCGACGATGAAGTCGCCGTCGGGATAACACATCGGCGACGAGCCGTCGCAGCATCCACCCGACTGGTGAAACATCAAGGGGCCGTGCTGGTTCTGCAGCTTGCGCAGCAGCTCGGCGGCTTCGGCGGTGATCAGTGCCCGAGATGGCATACGGCCACCCTACGCCGGGGAGTAAGAATGACCAGGTGAGTTCTGAATCGGTCGCCCCGGAAGATCCCGTCGCTCCGCTCGCCCCAGGAGAAGATCCCTACCTCTGGCTCGAGGACGTCACCGGTGACGACGCCCTCGCCTGGGTGCGCGCCCATAACGAGCCGACGATCGCCGAGTTCGGTGGCGAGCGCTTCGAGCAGATGCGCGCCGACGCCCTCGAGGTGATGGACACCGACGCCCGCATCCCGTACGTCCGCCGGCGCGGCGAGTTCCTCTACAACTACTGGCGCGACGCGGAGAACCCCCGCGGGCTGTGGCGGCGCACCACGCTCGACAGCTACCGCACCGACGCCCCCGAGTGGGACGTGCTGATCGACCTGGACAAGCTCGCGGCCGACGAGGACGAGAACTGGGTGTGGGCCGGCGCCGACGTCATCGAGCCCGGACTGAACCTCGCGCTGATCGCGCTGTCGCGCGGCGGGGCCGACGCCACCGTCGTACGCGAGTTCGACATGGAGACAAGGCAGTTCGTCGAAGACGGGTTCAACCTGCCGGAAGCCAAGTCCAGCGTGTCCTGGGAGACCCCCGACACGGTGTTGGTGGGCACCGATTTCGGGCCGGGCGCCATGACCGAGTCGGGGTATCCCCGGATCGTCAAGCGGTGGCACCGCGGGCAACCACTGGCCGAGGCCATGACGATCTTCGAAGGCGCGGCATCCGACGTCAGCGTCGGCGCCGGTTACGACAGCACACCGGGTTTCGAGCGGCTGCTGGTGTCGCAGTCCACCGACTTCTTCAACCGCGAACGCTACGAGGTCCGCGGCGACGAACTGGTCCGCATCGACGTCCCGACCGATGCCGCCATCTCCATTCACCGGGACTGGCTGCTGATCCGGCCGCGCGTCGAATGGACCGTCGGCGAGACGACGTACGCGGCGGGAACGCTGCTGGCCGCCCGCTATGACGACTACCTCGCCGGAAACCGCGATCTGAGTGTGGTTTTCGAGCCCGACGACCACAGCAGCATGCAGAACTTCGCATGGACCCGCGACCGGCTGTTGCTGCAGACGCTGGTCGACGTCATCGGCCACATCGAGCTGGTCACCCCCGGCACGTGGGAACGCGCGGACATCCCCGGCGTGCCGGAGCACGCCACCACGGTCATCGTCGACGTCGACGAGTATGGCGACGAAATTTTCCTGGACTCAAGCGGATTCGACAGCCCGTCGCGCCTGCTGTGGGGCCACGCCGGCGGCGCGGTCACCGAGATCAAGCGCGCGCCCGCATTCTTCGACGCGTCCGAGGTCGAGGTGTCGCAGCACTTCGCGACGTCGGCCGACGGCACGCGCATCCCGTACTTCGTTGTGGGACAACGCGGCGTCACCGAGCCACGCAAGACGCTGCTGAGCGGATACGGCGGCTTCGAGTCGTCGATGCTGCCCGGCTACGCCGGAGTGCTCGGCCGGTTGTGGCTGACGCAGGGCGGTACCTACGTCGAGGCCAACATCCGCGGCGGCGGCGAGTACGGGCCGCGCTGGCACACCCAGGCCATGCGCGAGGGCCGCCACCTGGTGTATGAGGACTTCGCCGCCGTCGCAGCCGATCTGGTGCGCCGCGGCATCACCACCGTCGAACAACTCGCCGCCGAGGGCGGCAGCAACGGCGGTCTGCTCATGGGCGTCATGCTCACGCGCTATCCGGAGTTGTTCGGCGCCTTGGTGTGCAGCGTGCCGTTGCTCGACATGAAGCGGTATCACCTGTTGCTCGCCGGCGCGTCGTGGGTGGCGGAGTACGGCGACCCGGACAACCCCGACGACTGGGAATTCATCTCGAAGTACTCGCCGTACCAGAACATCTCGGCCGACCGGAAGTACCCGGCGCTGCTGATGACCACCTCGACGCGCGACGACCGGGTGCACCCCGGCCACGCGCGGAAGATGACGGCGGCGCTCGAAGCCGCCGGCCACCGCGTCAGCTACTACGAGAACATCGAGGGTGGACACGGCGGGGCCGCGGACAATTCGCAGGCCGCGTTCAAGGCCGCGCTGGTCTACTCGTTCCTGGAGCGCACCGTCGGCTCGTGATTTGTGCACGATTTTCCGCGCCGGCCGCGGATTTTCGTGCACAAATCACTGTCAGGCGGCGGGAGCTGCGGCGGGCTTGGGCTTGCGGACGACGCGCCGGCCGAGGTTGCCCAGCAGCGTGAGGAGCACGCCCAGCACCACCAGCCCGCCGCCGATCGCGAGGGTGATGTTGAGCCACTGGTGGGCGTTGGCGATGGCCGTGTCGACCATGACGTCGGCCACCTGGCGGACGTTGCCGGTGGTGCGGTTCAGCCCGTCGTTGATGTAGCGCCGCCCCGCCTCGATGCCGGCCCAGCCCGCGGCGCCGACGATCATGGTCGAGATACCCAGGGCGGCAACCGTTTTGCCGCGCGACCGGGTCACCGCCAGTGTCAGCAGGGCGAACACGCCCGTCAGCACGCAGATGCCGACCCGAGCCCACGGTCCCCACGTCGTCGCGGCGCGGAACTGGCCCGGCCGCAACGATTGGGCCGAATCGGTGATCGGTACCTCGATCTTCGACGGGACGCGGACCCCGAACGCCGCCAAGGTTGCCTTGAACGACCGGTCCGACAACATCGGCGACAGGTCGATGGTCCACCGGCCGGACGAGTCCGAGTGGGCCATGGTGTCGGTGAACAGCCAGTCGTGCGCGTAGCCGTTCGCGGCGCCGAACTGGCCCGGGAAGGCCGAGCTGGACGTGTAGATGCCGGCGGCTTTCGACACGGTGCCGGTGCTCAGGTCGTATCCCGCGCTGGTGGCCAGCCTGTTGACCTGGATGCCCAGCTCGCTGGCCGTGGCCTTCTGCAGCTCATGGTTCTTGGCTGCCGTGGTGGCCAGGGCGACGTAGCCGCCCCGGTCGACAAGTGTGTGCTGCGCCCAGCAGACCGGCACAGCCACCGCCACAGCGACGGTGGTGACCAGCCACAACAGCAATGTCGCGACGAATCGCAAGCGCCCTCCTACGTTGGTGGGCGCTGCTCAGTCGGACAGCGCCCGTCCCACGATCAGCGGATCGGCGTGTCCGACCACCTCATGGTCCTTGTTGTCGTAATCGAACTTACCGAGAACATGCCGCATGGCGTTGATCCGGGCGCGCTTCTTGTCGTTGCTCTTCACCACGGTCCACGGCGCGACCTCGGTGTCCGTCCAGGCGAACATCTCTTCCTTGGCCGCGGTGTAGGCGTCCCACTTGTCCAGCGAGGCCAGATCCGTCGGCGAGAGTTTCCACTGCCGCACCGGGTCGACCTGACGGATCGTGAAGCGGGTGCGCTGCTCGGCCTGGGTCACCGAGAACCACAGCTTGGTGAGGCTGATGCCGTCGTTGGCCAGCATCTGCTCGAAAAGCGGTGCCTGGCGGACGAATTCCGCGTGCTGTTTGGGTGTGCAGTAACCCATCACGCGTTCGACACCGGCACGGTTGTACCAGGAGCGGTCGAACAGCACGATCTCGCCGGCGGCCGGCAGATGCGTGACGTACCGCTGGAAGTACCACTGGGTGCGTTCCTTCTCGGTCGGCTTCTCCAGTGCGACGACGCGGGCGCCGCGCGGGTTGAGGTGCTCCATGAACCGCTTGATGGTGCCGCCCTTGCCGGCGGCGTCGCGGCCTTCGAAGACGATGACGTGCCGCAGCCCGTTGGCCTGGCTCCACTTCTGCAGCTTCAGCAGCTCGATCTGCAGCAGGCGCTTCTGCTGTTCGTAATCGTGCCGGTTCATCCGCTCGTCGTACGGGTAACCCTCGCGCCAGGTGTCGACCACTTCCCCACTGGGCAGCAGCACCAGTTCGGGGTCGTCGTCGTCATCGTCGCGGACGGTGTAGGTGTCGGCGGCAGAGGCGTCCAGGATCACCGGCTGAACGTAACCGCCGAGCCGAACCTGGCGGTGACGTCACGGTGAACAACTGGTGGCGCTACTTGGCGGTGCGCTTGGACCGGATCAACGACACCTTGGTCAGGACGCTGTTCATGCGGGCCAGCGCCTTCATCGAGTTGTGGTAGTAGTTGCCGCCCGCGCCCTTGCTCGTGCGCGGCTCAACGACCGTCTCCTGGCGACAGAACTTGCGGATGCCGTCGGCCCCGCCGAACCGCGCGCCGATGCCCGACGTCTTCCAGCCACCCATCGGGGCGGTGGTGCACATCAGGTTGGCCAGCACGTCGTTGATGTTCACCGCGCCGCAGTCGAGCTGCAGCGCAACGTCTTTGGCCCGCTGCACGTCACCCGAGAAAACGGTCGCGCTCAACCCGTACGGGCTGTCGTTGGCCAGCCGGACCGCCTCGCCGACGGTGGCGACCTTCATGATCGGCAAGGTCGGGCCGAACGTCTCCTCCGTCATGCACGCCATCGTGTGGTCGACGTCGACCAGGACCGTCGGCGGGTAGAAGCTGCCCGGACCGTCGGGGCGCTTGCCGCCGGTCAGCGCGCGGGCGCCGGCCGCCACGGCCTCGTTGACGTGCCGCTCGGTGATGTCCACCTGGCCGGCGTCGATCTGCGCGCCCAGGTGATAGCCCTCGCCGGCGCCCACCTTGAGGTTCTGCACCGCCTTGACGACGGCATCGACGAACGCGTCGTAGGCCGGTTCCAGCACGTAGACGCGCTCGACGGACACGCACGTCTGCCCGGCGTTGAACATCGCGCCCCAGACCGCGGCGTTGGCGGCGAGCTCCACGTCGGCGTCCTCGAGGACGATCATCGGGTCCTTGCCGCCGAGCTCGAGGCTGACCGGCGTGAGACGACGGGCCGCGCGCTCCATGACCTTGCGGCCAGTGGCCGTCGACCCGGTGAACTGGACGAAATCCGAGTTGTCGATGACGGCCTCGGACACCTCACGGGCGCCCTGTGCCAGGGCCAGCACCTCGGGCGCCCCGGAGTCGGTCCAGCCGCGCAGCAGCAGTTCGGCGGTCAGCGGGGTGCGCTCGGACGGCTTGAGCAGCACCGAGCAGCCGGCCGCGAGCGCGCCGATGGCGTCCATCAGCGCGTTGGCCACCGGGTAGTTCCACGGCGCGATGATGCCGACCACCGGGCGCGGCCGGTAATGCACCGTGATCTTCTTGATCGACAGCATCGGCATGGGGGCCGGCCGGGTGTCGGGCGCCAGCGCCTTCTCCATGGTCTTGACCACGTACGAGATGATCAGGATGACCAGGGGGATTTCGACCTTCGCGTCGACCGTCGACTTGCCGGTCTCGCGGATCAGCAGGGCCTCGACCTCGTCGCGGTGATCGTTGAGCCACACCGCGAACCGGGCCAGCACCTTCGCCCGGCCCTGGGGCCCGCGGGCCTCCCACTCGCGCTGCGCGGCGCGCAGGCCGGCTGCGATGCGCGGCACGTCGGCCGGGTCGGTCCAGCTCACGGTTCCTGCGATGGCACCCGTGGCGGGGTCGTAAATGGTGCCGGAACCGGGCGATTGGACGTCAGACGTAGCGGTCATACCGCCATCGTAACGACCGGGTGTGACGCGGGTCGCACCCGGCTTGACGCGTGTCAAAAATGGCCCGCCCGGACACGGCTCCGGCGGATCAGCCACCGGCTTCCCGGCGCGCCGGCACCGCGAGCAGCCGTGCCGCCAGGCACACCAGGCTGGATCCGAACAGCAGCGCGCCGACCGTGTCCGTGAAGTAGTGGTAGGTGAAGGCCTGACCGAGCATGCCCAGTGGCACGAAGACACCGGCCAGCACGCGGGCCCACAGCACCGCCCCGGCGGCGACGACGATGACGCCCAGCACCGTCACCATCAGCACGGTGTGCCCACTCGGATACGCCAGCGCCCCACCCTTGTGCCGGCCGAACAGCTCCTTGAGCCCGCGCTCGATGACCACCGCCAACTGCGGCGTCAGTGCGATGACCGCGGCCAGCCGCCAGCGCTTGTGCCACAACGCGATTCCCACCGCGATCACGAGCATCGCCAGGAGCACCCGCGGATCGGTGAAGAAGAGCAGCCGGCCGGTATACGGCTCCCCGGCTCGGCCGGCGTCCTGAAAGACGTCGTCGACCGGTGTCGAGGCCTTACCGACACCCCAGCCCAACAGGGCCATCAGCACCAGTCCGACCGGCGGCCACCAGCGGACGAACTTCTCAGTTGTCATCTGTGCGCGGCGATGCCCCGCACATACGCGGCCTGCCCCAGATGCTGCGCGCAGTCGTCGACGATGCTGACGAGTCGCACGCTCGCGGTGACCGGCGGATTCCAGCGGCGGTCGACGATCCGCTCGAGCTCTTCGGGAGTCAGGCTCGCGACATATTCGAGCGAGACCTTGTGCACCGCGCGGTAGTAGCCGACCAGCAGTTCGACCGGCGGCCGCACCTTGCCGACATCCTCGGCGGTGTGGCCGTATCCGATGTCGTAACCGGGCGCGTCACTGTGCGGCAGATCGAGAGCGAACCGCTGCTCCCAGCCTTCACTCGTCCACACCTGCTCGGTGCCCGCGACATCGCACAGCTGCATGTCCTGACCCCGCGCGCTGTGCCACAGCAGCCACGCGATGCTGTTGGCCTCCGGCGTCGGCCGCCAGCACGACACCTCTTCGGTCAGACCGTCGGTGATCTCGTCGACGTGCTCGATGAGCCGAGTGAAAGAGTCGCGCAACAGTTCCCGCGCAGCAGCGGTGTCAGACATATCGCCGACGCTACCGGAGCCCGCGGCTACCCGGCCGCGCCGTGGAAGACCGCCTCGACGTTGTTGCCGTCGGGGTCGCGGACGAACGCACCGAAGTAGCCGGGGTGGTATTCGGGCCACAACCGGGGCGCGTGCAGCGACTCGGCGCCGAGTTCGACGGCCGCGTCGTGGAACGCGGTCACCGCATCGGTGTCCGCGGCCTGGAAGGCGAAATGCACCTCACGGTTCGGACCCGAGGCCTCCCCGGCGCTGGCGTCGGCGATCCAGAAATCCGGCTTGCCGTCGCGGCCGTAACCGATGGCGACCCCGAAGTCCATCTGCCGGCTGAAGCCGAGTACGCCGAGCACGGCGTCGTAGAACTGCTGGGACTTGGCCCAGTCACTGCAGTTGATACCGAAGTGGTCGATCATGCCGCGATCGTGCCACGAGGCACCGACAAAAAATCGGAGCGACGAACCCGGGGGTCCGCCGCTCCGATTCGGTCACCGACCGGTCAGTTGTCGGCCAAGGTGCGGTAGAGCGCCTTCTTGGCCTCGGCCACCGCGCCGGACAGGGTGGCGACCGCCGCCTTGAGATCGGCCTTCTGCGCGTCGTTGCCGGTGAACTTGATCGTGCGCGCCAGCCCGGCGAGCTCGAACAAATCCTTGCGCAGCTTGATGACATCGCCGAACTTCCCCGCCTCACCGAGGAAAGCCTGCACCGTCTCGCTGCTGACGCCGCGCCAGGCGAGCAACTGCTCACCGAACTCGGTCAGCGTCGCGACACCGTCCTCGACCGTGGCCACGCCACGCGCCGCGAGCAGTGAGATGACGAACTCGACCTTGTCCACCGGCGGCGTGAACGCGCCGTCGGTGATCTCCGAAACCCGCTGCGAGAGCTGCTCCGCCGTGGCCGGACCTTCCTGTAGTAGCGCGGCCGCCGCAATCGCGGCACGCTTGATACGACCCCGGAAGAAGTGATGTCCGGCCCCCGGCCCGAAGCCGCCGCCGAAACCACCGCCGAAGCCCGGGCCGCAGGCGCCGGGACCACCCGCGCCGGGACCGAAGCCCCCGAATCCGGGACCGAAGCCCCCACCGAAACCGGGGCCGAAACCAGCTGAGAACATCGCTATTCCTTTCATTTGTTCGATGCATCTTGTACCTATCACGATACATCGGTTTGGCGATGCCTAGTCGTTCTAACTTCAACTCAAAGCCAACTCACAGATCTGATGACGGCCTGAGTCGTACGTTGTTCACATGAACGCAGCGGGCGCCGCCTACGACATCGTCATTCGCAACGGACTCATCGCAGACGGCTTGGGCGGCGCGCCCTTCCGCGGCGATGTCGCAGTTCAGGGCGGGTTGATCGCGGCGGTCGGCACCGTCGAAGGGACCGGCGCCCGCGAGATCGACGCCACCGGCAGGCTCGTCACCCCCGGCTTCGTGGACCTGCACACGCACTACGACGGACAGGCCATCTGGTCCGACCGGATGACCCCGTCTTCCGCTCACGGCGTAACCACCGCTGTGATGGGCAACTGCGGCGTCGGCTTCGCGCCCTGCCGCCCCGACGATCACGACGTGCTCGTCGACGTGATGGCCGGCGTCGAGGACATCCCCGGCGTGGTGATGGTCGACGGCCTGCCGTGGACGTGGGAGACCTTCCCCGAGTTCCTCGACGCCGTTGATGCCGGACGCCGCGACATCGACGTGGCGGCATTCCTCCCGCACTCGCCGCTGCGCGTCTATGTGATGGGTCAGCGCGGCGTCGACCGCGAGCCCGCCACCCCCGAGGACCTGGCCCTGATGCGCAAGCTCGCGGCCGAGGCCGTGGAGTGCGGCGCGCTGGGCTTCGCATCGTCGCGGCTGACGCTGCACAAGACCTCGGGCGGACAGCCCATCCCCAGCCACGACGCGGCGCAGGTCGAGATCGAGGCCATCGCGCGCGGCGTCGAGGACGGCGGCGGCGGCCTGATCCAGTTCGTACCCGACCTGCTGGCCGGCGACTACGAGGTCGCACTGAAGACCGTGTTCGACGTCGCCGCCGACGTCGGCCTGCCCGTCACGTTCACGCTCGCCGTCGGCAACGCCGGGCCGGCCACGTTCGAGGACGCGCTGCGCATGGTCGAGAAGGCCAACACCGACGGCGGCAGCATCAGCGCGCAGATTTTCCCGCGGCCCATCGGCCTCGTCATCGGCCTCGAACTTTCCGGCAACCCGTTCGTGCTGTATCCGTCGTACCGCGAGATCGCGGACCTGCCGCTGGCCGAGCGCGTCGCCGAGATGCGCAAACCCGAAGTACGCCAACGCATCCTGAACGACACGGCGGCCGACGACGGTCACCCGCTGATGTTCGCGGCGCAGGCGTGGGACTACATGTTCCCCCTGGGCACTCCCCCGAATTACGAACCGGCACCGTCGGATTCGATCGCCGCCCGCGCCGCCGCCCGCGGCGTCAGCCCGCTCGAGGAGGCCTACGACCGCGTCCTCGACGACGACGGCCACGCCATGCTGCTGGTCACCCTCGCCAACTTCCGCGACGGTTCCCTCGACACCGTCGCCGAACTGATCCAGCGCGACGACGTCATCCTGGGCCTCGGCGACGGCGGCGCGCACTACGGAATGATCTGCGACGCATCATTTCCCACGTACCTGCTGACGCACTGGGTGCGCGACCGGCCCGCCGGCCGGCTGGACCTGGCACACGCCGTCAAGGAGCTGACGTCGGTACCCGCGCGCGTCGCGGGCCTGAACGACCGCGGCCGGATCGCGGTGGGCTACAAGGCCGATCTCAACGTCATCGACCAGGACGCGCTGACGCTGCACAAACCGACCATCGAGCACGACCTGCCCGCCGGCGGGCGCCGCCTGGACCAGACCGCCGACGGCTACGTCGCGACGATCGTGTCCGGCGAGATCATCGCGGAGAACGGTGTACCCACGGCGGCCCGGCCGGGGCGGCTCGTGCGCGGCCGCCAACCCGCGCCGGCGTGAGCGGCGGCGACCTATCCTGGCCTCATGAGCGTGAAGGTGGACCTGGAAAAACTGGGCGACACCCTGGCCGACTTCCCGGTCGGCTTCCTGATCACCGTCGGTGACGATTTCCGTCCGCACACGGTGGCCGTCGTCCCGGCATTCGACGGCGGCGCGGTGACGATCGAGCCCGTCGGAAATACGACCCGACGCAACGCCGGCGCCCACCCGGCCGTGACGGTGCTGTGGCCGCCGCGGGAACCCACCGGCTACTCGCTGATCGTCGACGGGACCGCCGAAGCCACCGACACGGGCCTGCGCATCGCGCCGACACGAGCAGTGCTGCACCGCAGCCCCGAAGGCGTCCACGACTGCGTCTCGCTCAAGGAGTGATCGGCCCGCCGGCACGAAATCAGGCAGCTGCGCCGGACTGATCGGCTCCGGAGTTGGAGCCGGGCGCACCGGTGGGGGCACCGTCGCCAGGCTTGCTGGTCCCACCCGGCTCCGATGCGGGCGTCGCCGGCTTGTCGGGTCGGCCCGTGGCCGTGCCGGTCTGGGTGGACTTACCCGGCCGAACCTTGTTGCCCGACTTGACCTTTCCGGCCTTCTTGTCCGGCTTGCCGGTGGTGCTGCCCTGCGTGTCCGGCTTCGTCTCCGGCGTCTTCGAGGTGTCCTGAGCCTTCGAGGTGTCGGGCGCCTTGGGCGTCTCCGGGGTGGCCGGTGCTTCCGGCGTCTTCGGCGTATCGAGCGCCTCCGGCGCTTTCGCGGCATCCGGCGTCTTGGCGGTGTCCGGAGTCTTGGTCGCATCCCCAGTCTTGGTCGCATCCGGAGTCTTCGGAGTGTCCGAGACCGTGAGCGTCACCGTGTTCGCGCTCGGCGCGTTGACCGCGGGAATGTCGCCGGCGGCCACACCGGTGACCGCGGCGGTCGGCGCCGGCCCGGTCACGACAGCGGTTTTCGCGGCCGCGGTACTCGCCAGCGCCGGTGGGACCGGCATCGGAAGACTCGCCAGCAGATTGTCGAGCCCCTGCTGGACATTCGCGACCAAGGCCGTCGCGAACTGACCGACGGGACCCGGGAGGGTCGTCAACGGATAGCTGAGATCGGCAATCAGGTTGCCGGCCAGTCCGCCCTCGGTGTCCGACCCGAGGAGACCGTAGACCAGATTGCTGAGCAGGCCGGGGATTTCCTGCGGGGTCTTGATGGCCGCCTCGATGGTCGCTGCCACGTTGTACGGCAGGAAGCCCACATAGTCGACCACATCCCACGCCGCCCACACGGGAGCCAGTGGCACGTTGTTCAGCGACGTGATGATGCGACCGGGTGTGGTGGCCCAGAAGGCGTCGGTCGCGTCGACGCCGGTCGTCGGGTCGGGCAGCCCGCCGAGGGCGGCGCCGATGACGTTGGCGATGCCGTCGGCAATGCTGTTGATCAGGCCCAGCTGGGTGGCGCTCGGGCCCAGCGGATAGGGCAGCCCGAATGCGATGTTGCCGATCGCGTTGGCCTTGAAATCCCACGGGAACGTGTAGTGCGGGTAGGACTCGGCGGGGTTGGCGTATCGGTTGACCAGCCAGCTCAACACCGAAGGGGCGTAGTCCGGACGCTGCACCGAGATGGCGATGGCGGTCAGCGCATCGAACGGCAGCGAGACGAGCGCTTCGATCGGAATGGCGACGCTTCCCGCGAGGCCGTCGACGACCCAGCCCGCGCCCGCCAGCGCATCGGTGATCAGCGACGTGGGGACGACGTTGGCCTCGATGGTCGGTACGGCGCGCTCCGCCGCGCCGATCGAGACACCGGTTGCGACCACACCGGCCGCCAGGGCCGCAGCCGCCAACTTGGTCGGCATGAGTCGAACAGAAGCAGTCATGAGAGCGACCCCCTCGAAGCGCCTAATATTGACTTCACTGTCAATTGTTAGCAGATTCCCAGCAGCTACGTGGCCGTTCAGCAACCAACCGCAACGAAGAAGCCCCGGCGTGCAGAGCACGCCGGGGCTTTTCGTAGAAGAGCTGGACCTAGAAGTCCATACCGCCCATGCCACCGGTCGGGTCGCCGGCGGGAGCCGCGGCCTTCTCCGGCTTGTCGGCGACGACGGCCTCGGTGGTGAGGAACAGCGCCGCGATGGACGCCGCGTTCTGCAGCGCCGAGCGGGTGACCTTGACCGGGTCGGCAACGCCGGCGGCCAGCAGGTCCTCGTAGACGTTGGTCGCGGCGTTCAGGCCGTGACCCGAGGGCAGGTTCGACACCTTCTCGGCGACGACGCCCGGCTCCAGACCACCGTTGAAGGCGATCTGCTTCAGCGGAGCCGACAGGGCGACACGCACGATGTTGGCACCGGTGGCCTCGTCACCCTCGAGCTTCAGCTCGTCGAGAGCCGGAGCCGACTGCAGCAGGGCCACGCCACCACCGGCGACGATGCCCTCTTCGACGGCGGCCTTCGCGTTGCGAACGGCGTCCTCGATGCGGTGCTTGCGCTCCTTGAGCTCCACCTCGGTGGCAGCGCCGGCCTTGATGACGGCAACGCCACCGGCCAGCTTGGCCAGGCGCTCCTGCAGCTTCTCGCGGTCGTAGTCGGAGTCGCTGTTCTCGATCTCGCTGCGGATCTGGGCCACGCGGCCGGCGATGGCGTCGGCGTCGCCGGCACCCTCGACGATGGTGGTCTCATCCTTGGTCACGACGACCTTGCGGGCCTTGCCCAGCAGGGTGATGTCGGCGGTCTCGAGGGACAGGCCGACCTCTTCGCTGATGACCTGGCCACCAGTGAGGATCGCCATGTCCTGCAGCATCGCCTTGCGACGGTCACCGAAGCCCGGGGCCTTGACGGCGATGGACTTGAAGGTGCCACGGATCTTGTTGACGACCAGGGTCGACAGGGCTTCGCCCTCGACGTCCTCGGCGATGATCAGCAGCGGCTTGCCCGACTGGATGACCTTCTCCAGCAGCGGCAGCAGGTCCTTGACGGTCGAGATCTTCGAGCTGACCAGCAGGATGAACGGGTCCTCGAGGACCGCTTCCTGACGCTCGGCGTCGGTCACGAAGTAACCCGAGATGTAGCCCTTGTCGAAGCGCATACCCTCGGTGAGCTCCAGCTGCAGGCCGAAGGTGTTGCTCTCCTCGACGGTGATGACACCCTCGTTGCCGACCTTGTCCATGGCCTCGGCGATCAGGTCGCCGATGGACTGGTCACCGGCCGAGATCCCGGCGGTGGCAGCGATCTGCTCCTTGGTCTCGACCTCCTTGGCGGAAGCCAGCAGGCCCTTGGTGACAGCCTCGACGGCCTTCTCGATGCCGCGCTTCAGGCCGAGCGGGTTGGCGCCGGCAGCGACGTTGCGCAGGCCTTCGCGAACCAGGGCCTGGGCCAGCACGGTGGCGGTGGTGGTGCCGTCGCCAGCGACGTCGTCCGTCTTCTTGGCAACTTCCTTGACCAGCTCAGCGCCGATCTTCTCGTACGGGTCCTCCAGCTCGATCTCCTTGGCGATGGACACACCATCGTTGGTGATCGTGGGGGCGCCCCACTTCTTCTCCAGGACGACGTTGCGACCCTTGGGGCCCAGCGTCACCTTCACGGCGTCGGCGAGGCTGTTCAGGCCCCGCTCGAGGCCACGGCGGGCCTCTTCGTCATACGCAATTGTCTTGGCCATTGCGAAGTAATTCCTCCGGTTGGGAATTGCACGTCTTTGGTCAGGCGCAGCGCCCGCGACGGACGGCCTGGGCTGTGCTCGCAGATGCGGCCCCGGCCTCACTGTCCCGACCTAGCACTCACCTATCGAGAGTGCCAACGTCTTTTTAGCACTCTGGCAGGGCGAGTGCAAGGTTGTTCACCATCCGCGCAGGCACCGCTTCGCGGCCGGAAATCAGGACGCCGACCGGTACTGCGCCACCTGCGCCGCGTAATCGTCGAGCAGGCGCAGCGATTCGTCCTTGCCGACCGACGGCAGGAACAACCCGAGCTGGCCGAAGCCGAGGTCTTCGGCGGTACGCCAGTAGTCCGGTTTCAGGGGCGCACCGAACATCGCGAGTGGCACGTCGTAGTCCGCGCCCGAGCGCAACTGCGCCGTTCGTTCCGCCAGTACGTCCCTGGGAAAAGGATTCGAAATCCAGCCCGCACGATGACGCAGCACCCGCTTGACGGTGGCATCGGAGTTGCCGCCGACATAGATGGGTGGATGCGGTTTCCGGACCGGCTTGGGCCTGCAGTACGACGCATCGAAGTTGACGAATTTGCCGTGATATTCGGCGGGCTCGGCGGTCCACAGCGCCGTGATGGCTTCGATGCTCTCGTCCAGCCGGGCGCCACGAGTTTTCGGATCGGTGCCGTGGTCCCGCATCTCCTCCAGATTCCAGCCGGCACCGACGCCGAAGATGAACCGGCCACCGGAGATGAGATCGATGCTGGCGGCCTCTTTGGCCGTGTGGATCGGATCCCGCTGGATGAGCAGGGCGATGCCGGTGAACAGCTCGATGGTCGACGTCACCGCCGCCGCGGCGGCAAGCGTCACGAACGGGTCGAGCGTGTTGTAGTACCAGGGCGGCAGCTCTCCACCGTTCGGATACGGCGTCTCACGGCTCGCGGGAATGTGACTGTGCTCGGCGACGATGAGCGACGCGAAGCCGCGCTCTTCGATCGCGCGGGCCAGCGAAACCGGATCAATACTGTCGTCATCGACGAAGGTCGAGATCCCGAACTTCATACGGGCGACGCTACTGACGAGGCCGGAGTCCGTCCATCATCAATTCGACGACGCGGTCGGCGGCGTCCGCGCTGTACCGCTGCGCGGCGTTCGCCGCGACGAGCAGCGTCTTCACATCCGAGGCCGTGACGTCCGCCCGAACGGCGCCGGCGCCCTGGGCGGCGGCCAGCAGTTCACCCAGCAGCGCCAGGAATTCCTCTTCGACATCGGGCACCAGGGCGTGGACGTCGATGCCGAGGCCGGCGAGTGCGTCGACCAGGCCCTGATCGGTTTCGCCCCACCGAACCATCGACCGCAGGAAGTCGAACAGCGCGTCGCCCGGCGCGTCCGACGCCAGGCACGCCCGGCCGGCCCCCATGACCGTTTCCAGCCGATCCTCGATCACCGCGCGGTAGAGATCGTCCTTGGTCGGGAAGTGCCGGTAGACGGTGCCGGCGCCGACGCCGGCCCGCCGGGCGATCTCGTCGATGGGCACGGAAAGGCCCTCGTCGGCGAAGGTTTGATAGGCGACTTCCAGCACGCGAGCGCGGTTCCGGGCCGCGTCGGCCCGCAGTGGCCTCTTCGGTTTGCAGATCATCTTGCTCCCGGGAACAAATTAAACGGGGCGACCGTTCCGGATGGGTGAAGCATCCGGGGCGCTCGCCCCGGATAAGGCCCAGGCTACCGAGGAACCGTCATGACCAAGTGGACCACCGCCAACATCCCCGACCAGACCGGACGCACCGCCGTCATCACCGGCGCGAACACCGGCCTCGGCTACGAGACCGCAGCGGCGCTCGCCGCCAAGAACGCACACGTCGTGCTCGCCGTCCGCAATCTCGACAAGGGCAAGGACGCCGTCGACCGCATCCGGCAGGCCACGCCCGATGCCGACGTCGCCCTTCAGGAACTCGACCTCAGCTCGTTGCAGTCGGTTCGCGAAACCGCCGAACAGCTGAAGTCCGAATACCCGGCGATCGACCTGCTGATCAACAACGCCGGCGTGATGTGGACGCCGAAGCAGACCACCGCCGACGGGTTCGAGATGCAGTTCGGCACCAACCATCTGGGACACTTCGCATTGACCGGACTCCTGCTCGACCAGCTGCTGACGGTGCCCGGCTCACGCGTCGTGACGGTCAGCAGCCTGGGCCACCGGATTCGCGCCGCCATCCACTTCGACGACCTGCAATGGGAACGCCGCTACAACCGGGTGGAGGCCTACGGGCAGTCCAAGCTCGCCAACCTGCTGTTCACGTATGAACTGCAGCGCCGGCTGACGGGCGCCGAGACCGTCGCCCTCGCGGCACACCCGGGCGGGTCGAACACCGAACTGGCGCGGCACGTGCCGGTGCCGCCCGCCGTCCTGGCACCCGTCGTCGACCGGCTGTTCCAAAGTGCCGCGATGGGCGCCCTGCCCACCCTGCGCGCCGCCACCGACCCCGCCGCGTTCGGCGGCCAGTACTACGGACCCGACGGACGGTTCCAGCAGACCGGGCACCCGAAGGTCGTCGGCTCGAGCGACCAGTCCCATGACACCGAGCTGCAGCAACGGCTGTGGGCGGTGTCCGAGGAACTGACCGGCGTCACGTTCCCGGTGTGAGCAAAAAGAAGTCCTGTGGGTTGTGCGACAGGAGGTTTCGCACAACCCACAGGACTGTCTCGGCTTCGAAGCGCCTCAGTAGCCGATGTTCAGCAGCCCGTTGCGCCCGTCGCCGACGGTGACGACGCCGCCGCTCCCGTTACCGATGTTGACGATGCCGGTGTTCAGGTTGCCCATGTTGGCGACGCCGGTGTTGCCATTGCCGAGGTTCAGGATGCCCTTGTTTCCGAAACCGAAGTTGAGGACGCCGGTGTTATTGGAGCCGCCGTTGAGCACACCGTCGTTGCTGCCGGGTCCGAGGTTGATGCCGGAGTCGGCGGACGCCGCGCCGGCGCCGAGCAGCGCGATGGCACCGGCACTGGCCACTGCCGCTCCCACGAGGACGGTTGAACGGATCATCGACATGACTTCTCCTTCGCTAGCCCGAATATGGATAGATAGAGAGTAGACAGCAGCCGGGCGAATGCGAAGCAATTTGGCAAATATCGCTACTCGATTACGCGTATGCGAGAGCGCGACCTGTCGCAGGTTCACAAGATATGTCGCAATGCAGCGGCCGAGCGTCGAAAATGTGCCAAAGTGATTAATTACCAGCGATATTCACACACGTCACAGGTCACCTATATTTACCGGGTGAATTGATTTTCAACAGAATCATCGTCGGTTCCAGCCCACGATCGCCGCAAATACAACGAGTATGGCAAATTACCGCCCGAGCAACGTATTTACGTCATTGAGAAATTGCGTAACGTCGCCGTCGCGCATCTTCATTTGCTGACAGTGTCACGGACGGGCCTTCATCCACACCGATCCGATGGACCCTTCACCAATCCTGAAACACGCCACCGCGACAGCCCGGATACACCCGGCCGGCACCGCCACTCAGGGCCCGCACCTGCCCGAAGATGCCAAATCGGTTGTGCACTACAGAAATGAACGTGTTCTAACATATTTAAGACGCTTACGCCGCCCGGCGACCCGGCCGTCGGAGCGCAGACCCGTAACCCCAGGGCCCGAATATTTTCAAAATATGCACGGCAGCCGACTTTCCGCAGGTGAGAACGCCTTTTCCGAAACGGTGCCGGTACCGGCGGTCCGCGATATGAACGGCCGCTCACTTTCCTCAAGATGTTCACAGCTTGCGATTACGGGTGTTAGTCTCCCCACGTTTATTGACGGGGGTGGTGTTTCTCACACCCGACGCACGAGGAGGATCGTGGGCAAGCACAGGGCAGTGGGGACGAACAGCTGGTGGAGTGCGGCCGGGCCGCTCGCGGCTGCGGGCTTGACCAGTGCGGCATTCGCCAGCGCCGGTGTGATGCTGCTATTGGGACCCGATTCTCCGACTATGCAGTCGGTGACCGCGGACATCCGGCTCGTCAACACCGAGAGCTCCACCGGCGACAGCGGCTCCAAGTCGGGCAACTCCGGCGCCACCAAGACCACGGACAGCAAGACCAAGAACCCGAGCAAGCCCAAGCCGACGAAGCCGTCCACGAAGCCGACGCCGTCGACCGAGCCCGGTGACACCTCTTCGCCCGGTTCCACGAGCGGCACCCCGCGCACCCCGCGTCAACAGGCGCAGGACCGGATGCGCCAGTACGCCGACGAAGCCAGAAAGGCGCTCAACGATCTGGCGAAGGGCCCCAAGGTAAAGCCCACCCCGGGCAACAAGCCCAAGCACGCCAGCACCCCTGACGGCACCTCGAGCGCCTCCACCGGCGGCTCCACCACGGGCACCCCGGGTACCCGCCCCGCACGCGGTCCGCGGTCGACTGCCGGTGTGGTCACCGGCGGAACCAAAGCCACCGAACCGGGCACCAAGCCGACGGCACCGCACACCACGACCACCCCGGCCGGCGCCACGACCCCGTCGGCTCCGAGTGACCCGTCCACTTCGTCCGGCACGGCAACCCCGGCAACCGGGGCGGTCGTCACCGCCCCCACCAGCAGGCCGTTCAACCCGATCACCGGCCTCCTGTCCGCCGTCGGCCTGGGCACCATGCTGGCTCCCGACGCACCCACCCATCCCGACCAGATGCCCGGCGTCTGGGCCGTGATGGCCTGGGTGCGTCGCCAGGTGGAGTACGGCGTCGTCGCCAACAAGCGCCTGCACCCGGCCGCCTCGGCTGCCGTGTCCGCCACGGCCCCGCCGACCGCGGCCAAGCCGCTGAGCGCGGTCAACCCGCTCGCGGCGGCCAACCCCACGGCTGCGCCCGCACCTGAGGCCGCGGTCAACCCCCTGGCTGCCGTCAACCCGCTGGCCGCGATCGGCCCGCTGGCGCTGCCCACGTTCGTCGACCCGACGGTGATCGTCGCCAACTGGATTTACCAGAACGTGCACTTCGGCGTGCAGGCCTGGATCAACAGCCCCATCGGCTTCGTGGTCGACACCGGCATCAATCTGTTGGCCGGCCAGTACCTGATCGGCAACGGCGCCAACGGCAACGTGATCAACCCCAACGGCGGCAACGGCGGTCTGTGGTTCGGTGACGGTGGCAAGGGTTACTCGAGCGGCCTTCCCGGCGTCACCGGCGGTAATGGCGGCAACGCCCGCGGCTTCGGCAACGGCGGCGCGGGCGGTGCCGGCTACTCGGGCTTCGGCATCTTCACGCCGACGGCCGGCGGTAACGGTGGCAACGCCGGCGGGATCGGTCATGGCGGCGCCGGCGGTAAGGGCGGCGACGGTGCCAACGGCGCCGACGGCCTTGCCGCGCTGGGCCAGAACGGCGGCAACGGTCAGACCGGCGCCAACGGCGGCATCGGCGGCAATGGCGGCCACATCTTCGGCATCGGCGGACGCGGTGGCGCCGGCGGCAAGGCCGGCAATGGCGGTAACGGTGGCTCGGGCGTCCTCGGTGGTGGAGCCCTCGGCGGCGGCGGAAACGGCGGCAACGGCGGAAACGGTGGCGTCGGCGGCAAGGGCGGCCAGAAGGTCGGGTTGATCGGTACGGTCGGCGCCGGCGGCACGGGCGGCGCGGCCGGATACGGCGGCAACGGCGGCAACGGCTCCGACGGCAGTTCCTCGTTGATCCCGGACGGCGGCAAGGGCGGCGACGGCGGCAACGCCGGTACCGCAGGCGCCGGCGGCTTCAACGGCAGCGGCAAGAAGCAGGCCGCGACCGGCAACGCCAGCGCGACCGGCGGCAACGGCGGTAAGGGCGGCAACGGATTCGACACCATCACCGCGATCGGCGTCGCGGGCAATGGCGGCGCCGGCGGCAACGGCGGCTCGGGTGGTACGGCGGGCAACGGCGGTAACGGCGGAGCGGGCGGCACTGGCGGCAACGGCGCCAATGGCCTTGCCGCTCTTGGGGAGAACGGCCCCAACGGCGGCCACGGCGGCGTCGGCGGCAACGGTGGCGCGGGCGGTACCCAGTCCGGCAACGGCGGCAAGGGCGGTGCCGGTGGCGACGCAGGCAACGGCGGCAGCGGCGGCTCGGGTGTCCTCGGTGGCGGAGCCCTCGGCGGCGGCGGCAACGGCGGCAGCGGTGGCAACGGCGGCGGTGGCGGCAAGGGCGGCGCGGCAGCTCATGGCACCGTCGGGGCCGGCGGCACCGGCGGCGCAGCCGGAAACGGCGGCAACGGTGGCAACGGCTCCGACGGCAGCTCGTCACTGATCCCCGATGGCGGCAAGGGCGGTAACGGTGGCAACGCCGGCACCTCGGGCGCCGGCGGCTTCAACGGCGCGGGCGTCAACCAGGCCGCGAATGGCGTGGGCGGCAACGGCGGAAACGGCGGCAAGGGCGGCAACGGGTTCAACACCATCACCGCGATCGGCGTGGCCGGTAACGGTGGCGCCGGCGGCAACGGCGGTTCCGGCGGATCCAACGGCAACGGCGGTAACGGCGGCGCTGGTGGTATCGGCGGTAGCGGCGCCGACGGTCTTGCCGCACTTGGCGAGAACGGCCCCAACGGTGGTCACGGCGGTGCCGGTGGCATCGGTGGCGCCGGCGGCACCAACGCCGGTAACGGCGGCACCGGCGGAACCGGCGGTGCGGGTGGCAATGCCGGCAGCGGCGGCTCGGGCGTCCTCGGTGGCGGAGCCCTCGGCGGCGGCGGCAAGGGCGGCAATGGCGGTAACGGCGGCGTCGGTGGCAAGGGCGGCGCGGCCGCCCACGGCACCGTCGGCAACGGCGGCAAGGGCGGCGCAGCCGGAAACGGCAGCGACGGCGGCAATGGCTCCGACGGCAGTTCCTCGCTGATCCCCGACGGCGGCAAGGGCGGTGATGGCGGCAATGCCGGCACCTCGGGCGCCGGCGGCTTCAACGGCGCGGGCGTCAACCAGGCCGCCAGTGGGGCGGGCGGCAACGGTGGCAACGGCGGTAAGGGCGGCAACGGGTTCAACACCATCACTGCAGTCGGCGTGGCCGGTAACGGCGGCGCCGGCGGTAACGGTGGTTCCGGCGGATCCAACGGCAACGGTGGCAACGGCGGCGCCGGTGGTACCGGTGGCAACGGCGCCAATGGCCTTGCCGCACTTGGTGAGAACGGCCCCAACGGTGGTCACGGCGGTGCCGGTGGCATCGGTGGCGCCGGCGGCACCAACGCCGGTAACGGCGGCACCGGCGGTGTCGGCGGCAAGGGCGGTAATGGCGGCAGCGGCGGCTCGGGCGTGCTCGGCGGCAACACCGGTGGTTCCGGTGGTGTGGGCGGTAACGGCGGCGCCGGCGGCAAGGGCGGCGCGGCCGCCCACGGCACCGTCGGCAACGGCGGCAAGGGCGGCGCAGCCGGAAACGGCGGCACCGGTGGCGCCGGGTCGGACGGCATTTCGTCGATCCAGCGCAACGGCGGCACGGGCGGTGCCGGTGGCGCCGCGGGCAACGCCGGGGCCGGCGGCTTCAACGGCGCCGGCGTCAACCAGGCCGCCAACGGTGTGGGCGGTAACGGCGGGGACGGCGGCAAGGGCGGCAACGGCTTCGACGCCCTCACGATCCTGGGCACCGCGGGCCGTGGTGGCGACGGCGGCGCCGGCGGCGCGGGCGGTCTGACCGGCAACGGCGGCGCGGGTGGCGCCGGCGGTACCGGTGGCAACGGCGCCGACGGGACCATCGGGGCCTCGCTGGGAGCCACCGGCCTGTCCGGCACCAGCGGTGGTGCCGGCGGTAACGGTGGCGTCGGCGGCGCGGGCGGCACGGTCTCGGGCGTCGGCGGTGCGGGCGGTGTCGGCGGCACCGGTGGCACCGGCGGAAACGGCGGCGTCGGCGGCCTTCCGGCTTTCGGCTCCAACAACGCGGCCGGTATCAGCGGCGGCGGAGGCTTCGGAGGCACGGGTGGCGCAGGCGGCGCCGGTGGCAACGGCGGTGCCGGCGGATTCTCCGCGAACGGCATCGACGGAGCCGGCGGCAATGGTGGCGTCGGCGGCAACGGCGGTATCGGCGGCGACGGCCAGGACGGCGCGAACGGCATTCCGTTCATCAACGGCAACGCCGGTGCCACCGGCGGCGTCGGTGGCCACGGCGGCGCCGCAGGCGCCGGCGGTAATGGCGGCTCCTCTGGCGACAACGTCGGTGGTGTCGGTGGTAACGGTGGCATCGGCGGTGCCGGTGGCACCGGTGGCGACGGCGGCAATGGCTACAACGACAACATCACCCAGTGGGGCAACGGTGGCAACGGCGGAGCCGGCGGCACCGGTGGTACCAGTGGCAATGGCGGTAACGGCGGCACCGGTTCGATAACCGGCGCCGGCGGCAACGGTCCCGCCGGTGGCGCGGGCGGCGCGGGCGGTTCGGGCGGCGCCAACGGCGGCCACGGCACGCACGACGGCACCGACGGCGCCACGGGCGCCGGCGGCGCCAGTGGTTCCGGCGGCACCGGCAACCCGGCCGGCGGCTCCGGAGTCCTGATCTAGCCACGAATGACGAATGCGGTGTGGCGCCGGTCGGCGCCACACCGCATTCGTCTGTTCAGGACGGCCCGTGCCGTCACCGCCGCAGGTCCAACAACTCCTCCTGGAACCCGCCGAACCGTCGGCCCGGTTCGACGAGATGCACTTCGAGAATCCAATGACATTGCCGCCCTTGGGAATCCAGTCGCCGCATCGGCAGGTCCGAGCCGGGCGCCACATAGGAGTCGATCTCGTGGCCACGGATCTTCTCGTGTGGAAACTCCCCGACGAGGTGTCCAGCGATCGCGCCACCGAACTCCCAGCCGGCAGCGCGACTCAACCCGACGACGTGGTCGAACAGCTGCGCGCCGGTGATGTCCGGGGTCGACTCGAAGTGCGCCCGTGCCGCTTCCCACACCTTCGGTAAGTCGTTGCGCAAGGCCAACTTTCGCGGATCGTCGCCGAGCACGAAGGTACGGCCGAAGTCGGCTTCCCACTCTTCGAAGAGCGGGCCGAGGTCGACGAACACGATGTCGTCGTCGGTGATCACCCGGTCGGGCGGATTGTCCCGCGCGGTCGCGAGCGTGTTCTCGCCGCCATGGACGATCCGCTTGTGCCAGTGCCGGGTGACGCCGAGGATTTCGGCCGCCAGATCACGGATCTCGTCGGTCACCTGACGCTCGCCGACGCCCGGCCGGATCAGCCCGCGTTCTTCGATGGCGACGAACAGTTCCGACGCCTTGTCCTGAGCATCCAGAAGCCGCGCGGCCCGCATGCCCTCGTCAAACTTCTCCACCGCACCGATGCTAGGCGGGCCGCACGAACTCCCACCCGGCCGCCCGCATATCGGCGATGGCCCCGGCGTAGCCGGCCGCGGTACCCGAGCCCGGGTGGTTCATGTGGGAGATGACGATGGAACCGGGCTGCGCTCCAACGACATTCGCGCGCACCCGGGCCGCGGGCAAGGTGGCGCCGCAATCACCGTTGACGCTGAACCCGAGCGGCTGCAGCCCGAGGTCGCGCACGATCTCCACGGCCACGTCGTCGTAGTGCGCGGTGCCGGGCCGGAACCAGGTGGGTGCCCGGCCGGTCAGTGCGGTGAGCTTCAGCTGGTTGCCCCACACCTCGTCGACGACCTCGGCGGCCGACCGCGTGCCGGCGATGCCGTAGGCGGCGCGGCCGGTCACCGACAGCGGCACGTGACGGGTGCCGTGGTTGCCGATCTCGAACAACGGGTTGGCGGCCAGCTGCGCGGCGCGGTCGGGATGCTGGTCGATCCACCGGGAATTGAAGAAGAGCACCGCGGGCACGTTGTTGCGCTGCAACGTGTCGAGCAGCGCGTCGTCGACTCCGCCGCGGCAGGCGTCGAACGTCAGCGCGAGCTGGCGCCCGCGGGCCGGCATCGACGTGACGATCCCGGGCAGCGCCATCCCCCATTGCGTCGGTACCCGGCGCGCGTACTGGCCGGCGACGGCGCTCGGATCCTGCGCGGCGACGCTCGGCGCGGCCAGCGCCAGCGAACCGGCAGCTGCGGCCCCAGCAGCCAGGAAGACGCGTCTGGTTATCACCGCACGGACGCTAGGCCGGGACTCTGAACAACGCGTGTCCGCAGCCTGTGAGTTCGCCCCGAACCGCGTGAACGACGGGCCGTCCTATGGTGAGAGTCGAGGAGCCGGACGCTCGATGGCCACCAGGAGTCGATCATGTCGTTGGTAGTACCGCCTTATCCCCCGGCCCGGTACACATCCGCTCAGCCAGAAGTCAGTGCCACGCTGCGGCGCGGTGACGAGCCGCCCGATTACGACTCACACGGCGTGATCCAGTACCACTACCTCGCGAACCAGAAGAAGACCGCGGGCGACTACGGCCTGTACCGCGTCGACATCGCGCCGCGCGGCGGTGGCCCGGGCCCGCATTTCCACCGCGCCATGTCCGAGGCGTTCTTCGTGCTGTCCGGCACCATGACGCTGTACGACGGCACCGACTGGGTGCGGGCCGGCCCCAACGACTTCCTCTATGTCCCGCCGGGTGGCATCCACGGTTTCCGCAACGAGGCCGACGAGCCCGCATCGGTTCTGATGCTGTTCGCCCCGGGTGCACCCCGCGAGGCCTATTTCGAGGGGTTCGGCCAACTCGCCGACATGACGGACGACGAACGTCGCGAGTGGTTCATCAAGCACGACAACTTCTTCGTGGAATAACGCCCGGCGGCCGGGCCTCGGACCGGCGTTCTCTCGAGCCGTGCACATTGAGTCATTTGTCTCTACCGGCCAGTAACACAAACATCCCATGATGTGCGTTGCCGTCAATATTTGTTCGATCCGTGATCGAACCGACGGAAAAGTCAGGTAGACGCTGCCGCCACCATCCGGCCGCAGCGAATGAGAGGAAACCCATCTTGCACGCCGCCGTTCGATCGTCCGTCCTTTCCGGAGCCACCCTGCTGACAGCGGGAGCCATCGCAGTCACTCCCGTCCAACCACTGGCCCACATGCCGTCGCTCCCGTCGATCAGTCACGCGGTGTCGACTGCCGCCGTCAACCTGACCAGCAGTCCGTTCGACCTGTACGGCCAGGTTCTGAAGACCGCCGCCGGCAACCTGCAGGCCGACGTCAAGTCCTACCTGGACCTGGGGCTTTTCCCGATCCTGCGTCAGATTCTGACCAACCAGGTCGGCACCATGACCGGTCTGGTCAACGCGCTCGGCGAGAGCGGCAAGGCCGTGGTCACGGCGCTGACCAAAGAGGTGCCCGGCTACCTCGGGGCCGCGTTCAGCGACCTCGGCAAGGCCAACGTCGAGGGCGCGCTCAACAACCTCCAGCTGGCGATCGTGCTGCCCATCTTCGCCGCGATCAACCCGATCGGGCCCCTGCCGAAGGCCCTCGGCAACCTGATTTCGCAGCCGCTGCAGAGCGTCATCAACATCGCCAACGATCTGCCGAACATCATGCTCGAGCTCGGCGTCGGCCTCATCGGACCGGTCGCCAGCACCCTGGGCGCCATGGGGACCGCCACGCAGAACGTCATCAACGCGATGAAGGCCGGCGACCTCGGCAAGCTGGCGACCGCCGTCATCCAGGCGCCCGCCACCGTCATCGACGGCCTGCTCAACGGTGGCTACGGCCCCAACCTCGGTGCGCTGCTGGGACTCAACATCCCCGGCTTCAACATCTACGGCGGCGGCCTGTTCGGCGGCGGGGCAACCGTCCCCGGCGGCACCACGATCGCCGGTACGGTGCAGGCCATCGTCGCCGTCGTGAAGTCGATCCTCAACGACATCACCCCCGCCAAGCCGGCTGCGGCTGCCGCAACGACCACCACCACCAAGGCCGTCTCCGATATCGCCGCCGTGCCCTCCACCACCGCCACGACGGTGACACTGAGCACCGCCTCAGCGACGAAGGCCGGCGCGACCGACACCGCGAGCACCGACAAGGTCAAGGCGACCGGCTCGACGAGCGAGTCGACCGGTTCGGCAACCGAGGGCACGACCAAGGCCGGTGAGACCAAGGCCGGCGAGACCACCGGTTCGACGAGCGACGGCACGTCCACCGGCACCGACGGCAAGACCACGGACTCGACGTCGGCCGGTGGCACCAAGACCGGTGACAGCAAGACCGGCGACACCAAGACGGGTTCCAGCTCCAGCAGCTCGGGCTCGTCCTCGTCCTCCTCGTCGTCGTCCTCGGCCAACGATGGCACCAAGACGACCACCCCCGGCCGCAAGGGCCATCAGGGCAAGGCGGGCTCCGACTCCGGTTCGAGCGCCGGTGCCGGCGCGGGTTCGTCGTCGACCTCTTCGGGTTCGGCGTCCGGATCGGACTCGGGTGCCAAGGGCGGCAGCACCAAAGGTGGCAGTGACAAGGGCTCGCACACCGGCTCGAAGAGCAAGTCGAAGTCGCACAGCGCGGCCTGACACGTGAGACCGGTCGGCGGCGGCGGATTTTCCGTCGCCGCCGACTTTCCGTTTGCGGACCTCAGGGACGGTCGCTCGTCCAGCCGGCTGGGCGCGCCACATCATGAATCTGATGGCGGCTGGTGACACCGAGCTTGGGGAACGACCGATACAGGTGGTTGGACACCGTTCGCACCGACAGGTTCAAGATGCTCGCGATCTGCGGGTTGGTGTACCCCTCGCTGACGAGGTAGACGACGTTGTGTTCCTGCGAGCTCAATGTGCCGGTCTGCACCGACGACGAATGCGGTCGCACCCCGGCCGCCCGCAGCTCACGGGTGCACAGGTCGACCCACGGCGCCGCGCCGAGGTCCTGCATGACGGTCAGGGCCCCGGCCAATTGGTGCTGGCAGTCCCGGCGCCGTCGGTGCCGGCGCAGCCATCCGGCGTAACTGATGCGCAGCCGCGCCCGCTCGAACGGCCACCGGTTGCCTGCCGGATCGGCGAGCGCCTCGACATAGCGCGCCCCGGCGGTCTCTGGATTGAGGACGGCGTCCGCGTGCGCGACCAGTTGCGTCAACCGCGGTGACACGGATCTGGGTAGATGACTCACGATCCGGGTCAGTTGTTCGCGGGCCCGATCGATGCGGCCCGTCAGCACAGCGGCCTCGGCGTAATCCGCCAACGCCAGATACGACGCATACGCGTGCAGCGGCAATCCGGACTCGTCGAACAGCTCCGCCAGTTCGGCGTGGGCGGTCGTGTCCTGGTTCTCGGCCAGGGCGATCGAACCCGCGATGTGGTGCATCCACGCCGCCAGCGCGGGCCGGTCCCGGAAATCTGCCAACGCCGCGGCCGACTTGAGGTGCGCACGGCCGGTGGCGATCTGCCCGCGCCGGGTCGCCACGGTGGCGATCACCAGATCCGCGATCCGCGCGACGACCGGAACGCCGGCGACGGCCGCCGAGGAACTCATGGTGGTTGCCGCGTCGACGGCCTCGTCCCAGCGGCCCGATTCGACGAAGGCCCAGGACAGGGCGGTCGAGGCCAAGCCACCGAAGCGCGGCGCCAGCGCTCCGGTGTGCGCGCCGCGCAGGCAGCGCACCGCCAGGTCAGGTTCGCCGGCGAGCCAGGCCGCCGCCCCGACCGCGGTGAGCCCGACGGCGTCGCCGACCCGGCCGGACAGCGCGACGATCTCCGGCGACATCAGATGGGCCCGGTGCGGATCGGTGGCGGTACGGATCCAGAGCCGGTCGGCGAGTGCGGGTACGTTCCGGGGTGCCGCGGTGTCCTCCAACTGCCGCAGCAGGCGGGTGACACCACATCGCCCCGCGGCGTCGTCGGCGATGAAGGTGACTGTCGCGGCCACCCGCAACGACTCCCAGGCGACCGCCGGAGCGACGTCGATCGCCAGGCCGGCCGACTCGAGCAGCAGGTCCAGCACCCGCTGGTTGTCGGCATCCCAGCAGCGCGCCGATCCCAACTCGGTGTGGGCGCACACCCGGGAGATGACGTCATCGACGCCGTCGAGCGCACACCGGCTCAGCGCCGCGGCCCAGTGCGGGTCGCCGGCGTTGCGGGCCAGGGGCGCGGCGCGCACCAGATGCCGGGCATGCTCGCCGATATCGGTGGTCAGCATCGCCGCGCGCTGCATGGTCACGGCGGCGGCCAGGTAGCCATCCCGGCGCAGCACCTCGTCGCAGGTGTCGGCCAGCTGCGCGGCCAGCGCATCGTCGGGTTTGAGCGCCGCTTGCGCGCGATGCCAGACCTGCCGGTGCGGTAGCGCGGCCAGGGCAGCGGCGAGCCTGAGATGTGCCGCCGAGCGGGCTGCCGCCGGGGCCCGGTGATACGCCGCGGACCGGAGCAGCGGATCCAGGAACCGCACGCCTCCGGGCTCGACCCGGACGATCCCGGCGATCTCGGCCGGCGCGAGGACCTGGGGGTCCGCCAGCGCCGCGGGCATCAGATGCCGCAGATCCTGATCGGAGGCCGCCGCGAGCACGAGCAGCGCGGCCCGCGTCGTCCCGGGCAGCAGCGCAAGGCGGCGGCTGTAGATGCCGAGGCTCGCGGCGGGCAGCGCCAGGGGCTCGGCGGCGGGACCCACCGTGAGGTCAGCGGCCGCGGCGGTCTCGGCGAAGGCGATGACGGCCGCGGGGTTGCCCGCGGCGGCCGTCAGCACCTGCTCGCGGCGCAAGCCGCGCGGTACCGATGGCTGCCGGTCGAGCAGCACGGCAGCGTCACCGCGCTCGAGCGGCAAAAGTTCGATCTCGACGGCGCGGCCGTCCCCGCTGAGGATCTTCCCGGCCGTGGCCGGGATCGCCAGCACGACGGTCAACGACCGCCCTGCGCTGCGACGGGCCGCGAATATCATCGCCGTGCGCGACGGGGCGTCGAGCCACTGCCCGTCGTCGATACAGACCAGGACCGACTGCCGCTTCTCCACCGCGTCCAGGAGGCCGAGCAGCGCCATGGCGACCCGGACGGTCTCGAGTTGCTCCCCGCTGGGCGACCGCAGCGCCTCGTCGATGACGCGCTGGTACTGCCGCGCCTCGTCGCCCCAGCAGCCCAGGGCGTGCACGAGCTGGTGGACGCCGGCGAACGGGGTATCGGCTTCACCCGGCGTTCCGGCGATCGACAGCACCCGGAACCCGAGCTCACAGGCGTGCCGGCAGGCGACGTCGAGCAGTGCGGTCTTGCCGGAGCCGGCGGCACCGGACACCACCACGGTGCGCCCGCGCGGGGTGTCGCTGATCGCGGCGATCAACCGCGAAAGTTGTTCGCCGCGACCGACGAGTTCCGGGGGCGGCGCGGCCAACCGTTCCGGACAGGGCTCAGCGACCACACCACCTCCTGTGATCCACGTCCCACCCGATGCCGAACGTTAGGCAGGCCTCACCTTACTGTCAACTAATTAGTTAGTTAGCAAACGCCGACCCGGCAGCTAAAATCTCCGAAATGGGCCACCCGCGAGACTCCGACGCCACTCGGGCGCGGCTGCTCTGCGCGGCGACGACGGAATTCGCCCAGTACGGCATCGCCGGGGCCCGGGTTGATCGCATCGCCGCCAACGCGGGCGCCAACAAGGCGCAGATTTACCATTACTTCGGCAGCAAAGATCAGTTGTTCGACGCGGTCTGGGCCGCGATGACGCAGCGGTTCTTCGCCGACAGTCCGGTGGTCGCCGACGACCTGCCCGGCTACGCCGCCCATCTGATCGACGTCTATGCCGGCCAACCCGAGGTCGGCCGGCTGATCGCCTGGCACCGGTTGGAACGGGCCGACGATTCGGCGGCGGGCTTCCCCGGCGACACCATGCACGAGCAGATTGCGTCCATCGCCACCGCGCAGGCCGAGGGCAAGCTCACCGGCGAGCTTCCCGCTCCGGTGCTGTTCACCCTCGTTCTCACCATCGCGTCGATGTGGCACAACCTCAGCCCCACGCTGCTGGGCGTGATCGGCATCGACGATCACGCCCAGCGCAAGGCAATCGTCTGCGACGCGGTGACGCGCCTGATCACCACCGCGGCCGGCGACACCGCCGGGCCGAGCGCCAGGACACGCCGGGCAAATGTGCATCCGCCAAACCCGTTGCCCTAGACTGCCCTTCGACCAAGGAGGAGTCTTCGGGTGCGGGCTTATGCAGCGCCCAGCACCCAGGCTTTGCGGGGCTGGCAACGTCGGGCTTTGGTGCGGTATCTGACCGCCAAGCCGCGTGATTTTCTTGCTGTCGCGACCCCGGGTGCAGGCAAGACGACCTTCGCCCTGCGGATCGCCGGTGAGTTGCTGACAGAGCGCACCGTCGACCAGGTCGTGGTCGTCGTCCCGACCGAGCACCTCAAGACCCAGTGGGCGGAAGCCGCGGCGCGCGTCGGCATGGCGCTGGACCCCAAGTTCAGCAACTCGACGGGGCAGACGTCGTCGGACTACCACGGCATCGTCGTCACCTATGCCCAGGTCGCCAGTCACCCGACCCGACACCGGGTGCGCACCGAGAACCACAAGACGCTGGTGATCTTCGACGAGGTCCACCACGGCGGCGACGCGAAGAGTTGGGGCGAGGCCATCCGCGAGGCCTACGACGATGCGACGCGGCGCCTCTGCCTGACCGGGACCCCGTTCCGGTCCGACGACAGCCCGATCCCGTTCGTGCAGTACGAGCCCGACGGCAGCGGCCATCAGCAGTCGGTGGCCGACCACACCTACGGCTACTCCGACGCGCTCGCCGACGGCGTGGTGCGCCCGGTGGTGTTCATGGCGTACTCGGGTGAGGCCCGCTGGCGCGACAGTGCCGGCGAGGAGCACGCGGCCCGCCTCGGCGAACCGCTCACCGCCGAGCAGACCGCCCGGGCCTGGCGTACCGCGCTGAACCCCGAGGGTGAATGGATGCCCGCGGTGATCGCGGCGGCCAACAAGCGGCTGGGGCAGTTGCGCCAGAGCATCCCGGACGCCGGCGGCATGATCATCGCGACCGACCAGACGACGGCCCGCGCCTACGCCAAACTGCTGCACACCATCACGGGCGAGGAAGCGACGGTCATCCTGTCGGATGACCCGACGGCGTCGGCTCGCATCTCACAGTTCTCCGAGGGCACCAGCCGCTGGCTCGTCGCGGTCCGCATGGTGTCCGAGGGTGTCGACGTGCCGCGGCTCGCGGTCGGTGTCTACGCGACGAGTGCGTCGACCCCGTTGTTCTTCGCGCAGGCCATCGGCCGGTTCGTGCGCCTGCGACGCAAGGGCGAGACGGCCAGCATCTTCCTGCCGTCGGTGCCCAACCTGCTGGAGCTGGCCAGCGAGCTGGAGCGCGAGCGCAACCACGTGCTCGGCAAGCCGCACCGCGTGTCCGACGGCCTCGACGACGAACTGCTCGAGCAGGCGCAGAAGAAGGAAGACGAGAAGTCGGAGCTGGAGAACGGCTTCGAGATGCTCGGGTCGGACGCCGAGCTGGATCAGGTGATCTTCGACGGCTCGTCGTTCGGTACCGCGACCGAGGCCGGCAGCGACGAGGAAGCCGACTACCTGGGCATTCCCGGCCTGCTGGATCACACCCAGATGCGCGACCTGCTTAGCAGGCGCCAGGACGAGCAGCTGCAGAAGCGCAGCGCCAAGGCCGCTGCCACGGGCGCACCGCCCCCACCCATGACCACGCACGGTCAGCTCCGCGAGCTGCGCAAGGAACTGAACCTGCTGGTGGCGGCGTTCCACCACCGCACCGGCAAGCCGCACGGCTGGATCCACAACGAGTTGCGGCGCCGCCACCCCGGTCCCCCGGTGGCGGCCGCGACGCGCGAGCAGCTGCAGGACCGCATCGCCGCGATCCGCAACATGCAGCGGGAGCTGACGGCCTAGAGCCGTCAGAGCCCGAGCAGCACCGGCAGGTCGGCGACGGAGTCCACCACGTAGTTCGGCTGCATCGCGAATTCGTCTGCGGCCCAACGGTTCAGCGTGTCCTGGCGGAACTTTCCGGTCCGCACCAGCACGCCCGTCATCCCGACGACCTGGGCCGCGAGGACGTCGTTGTTGAGGTCGTCGCCGACCATGTACATCTCTTCGGGTTCGACGCCGAGCCGCGCGGCCGCGGCCAGGAACCCGGCGGGCGCGGGCTTGCCGACTGCGGTGCCCTGATGACCAGTGGTCTGTTCCAGTCCGGCCAGATACAGCCCGGTGTCCACCCGTAACCCGTCGGCGGTGTTCCACGCGTTGCTGCGGTGCATGGCGACGACGGGGACGCCGCGGGCCATCCAGTCGTAGACCCAACTGAGGGTCAGATGCGTGTATTCGGACCCCGCGCCACCGAGGAGCACCACATCGGGCGTGTCGGGCTGCTGCGGGCCAGCGAAGTCGGAGGCGTACACCAGATCGACACCGGGCATGTCCGCACCGATCTGGCCGCTGTTCACCAGGAAACATCGGGCACCGGGGTAGCGGTCGCGCACGTAGTCGGCGGTCAGCACCGCGGCGGTGACGACCTCGTCGGCCGCGACCTCAATGCCTGCCGCACAAAGCAATTCGGCGATCTGCTGACGGGTCTTGGTGGTGGTGTTGGTCAGGAACGACCGGGCGATCTGGCGCTCCTCGAGCGCGCGCAGGGTCTCGGCCGCACCGTCGATGGGACGCCACGAGGTCACCAGGACACCATCGATGTCGAAGAGCACCCCGCCGATTGCCATGGTGCCGACAGTAAACGCCCGCCGCTCCCGCGCAACTCAGGCGGTCCGCTCGGTAGTGTCTTCGGCCATGACCACCAAATGGACCGCCAATGATGTGCCGGACCAGACCGGGCGGGTGGCGATCGTCACCGGCTCCAACACCGGGCTGGGATACGAGACGGCGCGGGTGTTGGCGGGCAAGGGCGCTCGCGTGGTGATGGCGGTGCGCGACACCGGCAAAGGCGACGACGCCGCCGCCCGGCTGCGGGCGAGCACCCCGAACGCCGACGTCGTCGTGCAGAAGCTGG
This sequence comes from Mycobacterium sp. SMC-18, assembly GCF_045310895.1. NCBI lineage: Bacteria > Bacillati > Actinomycetota > Actinomycetes > Mycobacteriales > Mycobacteriaceae > Mycobacterium > Mycobacterium sp. SMC-18. The sequence continues at coordinate 43,654 of NZ_JBJIAL010000006.1, read as the reverse complement.
ACCTGGGTTCGCTGACCTCGGTCCGCGCGGCGGCCGACGACCTGCGGGCGGCCTATCCGCGGATCGACCTGCTGATCAACAACGCCGGCGTGATGTACCCGCCCAAGCAGATCACCGCCGACGGCTTCGAATTGCAGTTCGGCACCAATCACCTCGGCGCGTTCGCGCTCACCGGACTGCTCATCGAGAACCTGCTGTCCGTCCCGGGTTCGCGCGTGGTGACCCTCGGCAGCATCGCGCACCGCATCCTCGGGAAGATCGACTTCGCCGACCTGCAGTGGGAGAAGCGCCGCTACAACCGGGTCGCGGCGTACGGGCAGTCGAAGCTGGCGAACCTGATGTTCGCCTACGAGCTGCAACGCCGGCTCGTGGCCACGAACGCCGAAACCATCTCGGTCGCGGCCCATCCCGGCATCTCGAACACCGAGTTGATGCGCCACATCCCCGGCTCCGGCCTGCCCGGCTTCAACCAGATCAGCGGGCTGGTCGCCAACAGCCCCGAGGTCGGCGCGCTGGCCACCTTGCGGGCCGCCGTCGACCCTGATGCGCGCGGCGGCGAGTACTACGGGCCTTCCGGTCTCCTCCAGCTGGTCGGCCACCCGGTGCTGGTGCAGTCGACCGCCCAGTCGCACGACGCCGGCATCCAGCGGCGGTTATGGGCGGTGTCCGAAGAGCTCACCGGCGTCACCTTCGCGATCTAGCGTCATGCGGACCGTCGAGGAACATCAGCAGGTTGTCGCCGGACTGATCAGCGCCCGGCCCGCCGTTGCCGTGCCGCTGGCCGACGCGCTGGGGCTGGCCCTTGCCGAGGACGTGGTGGCGCCGCTGTCGCTGCCCGGTTTCGACAACTCGGCGATGGACGGTTACGCCGTCCTGGCCGCCGACGTGGCCACCGCCACTGCCGACAATCCAGTGAAACTGCCTGTCGCCGAAGATACTCCGGCCGGTCGCACCGACCTGCTGACTCTGGCGCCCGGCACCGCACACCGGATCATGACCGGCGCCATGCTGCCGGCGGGCGCCACCGCGGTGGTCCAGGTCGAGGCCACGGACGGGGCGACCGACGTCGTGTCGATCTACTCGGAGGTCCCGGAAGGCCGGAGCATCCGGCGGGCCGGCGAGGACGTCACCGCCGGGATGACGGTGCTGTCCGCCGGCGAGGTGCTCTCCCCCGCGGCCCTGGGCCTGGCCGCCGCCCTGGGCCTGGCCGAGCTGAAAGTGATTCCGCGGCAACGGGTCCTGGTGCTGTCCACCGGAACGGAGCTGGTCACACCGGGCACACCGCTGCAGCCGGGACAGATCTACGAGTCCAACGCCGTGATGCTGGCCGCCGCGCTACGTGAGGCCGGCGCCGACGTCACGACCGCGCCGGCGACGTCCGACGACGTGGCGCTGTTCCGGGAGACGCTGGCCGGGCATGCCAAGAACGTCGACCTGATCGTCACCACGGGCGGCGTCAGCGCCGGCGCCTACGAGGTGGTGAAAGACGCCCTTTCCGGCGATGTCGAGTTCGTCAAGGTCGCGATGCAGCCCGGCATGCCCCAGGGCGCCGGGACCGTCGGCGGCACGCCCATCGTCACGTTGCCGGGCAACCCCGTCTCGGCGCTGGTGTCGTTCGAGGTCTTCATCCGGCCGCCGCTGCGGGCCGCGATGGGCCTGCCGTCGCAGCGGCCGCGCCGCTCGGCGACCCTCACCGAGAAGCTGACCTCCCCCGCCGGGAAACGCCAGTTCCGCCGCGGCGTGCTCGGCACCGATGAGCAGGTGAGCAGCTACGGCCCGCCGGCGTCGCACCACCTCCGGTGGCTGGCGACGGCAAACTGCCTGCTGGACATCGGCGAGGACGTGGTCGAATTAGCGGCTGGATCGCCCGTGCCCGTCTGGGATCTCAGTTAGAGCCCCGCAAACCGTAGAATCGAGTCCCCATGGCCAGACCTGCGCGCCCCCCAGCTGACACTCCAGAGTCCGAACTGTCACGTTTCGTCGACCTGGTCCGTTCCACCGTTCCCCCGATGCACCCGGCCGGGCTGCCGTTCGTCGGCGGCGCCCTCGGTGTCGCCGCGATCGGCCACCGCAAGCGCTGGGTCCGGGCGGCCGGTCTGGCCGCGGCCGCCGCGTGCGCCGGGTTCTTCCGGCATCCGCCGCGGACGCCACCGAGCCGGCCCGGCGTCGTCGTCGCGCCGGCCGACGGCCTGGTGACGCTCATCGACGAGGCCGTCCCGCCCGCCGAGCTGAACCTGTCCGACGAGCCACTGCCGCGCGTCAGCATCTTCCTGTCGCTGTTCGACGCGCACGTCCAGCGCGCGCCGGTGGCCGGCGAGGTGATCACCGTCAAGCACAAGCCGGGCCAGTTCCTGTCCGCCGACAAGGCCGAGGCCAGTGAGGACAACGAGCGCAACAGCCTCTGGCTCCGCACCGCCGACGGCCACGACGTCGTCGCGGTGCAGCTCGCCGGTCTGCTGGCCCGCCGCATCGTGTGCAGCACCCACCCGGGTGCGCACCTGGCGCTGGGCGAGACGTACGGCCTGATCCGGTTCGGCTCCCGCCTGGACACCTACCTGCCGAAGGGTTCGGTGATCGGCGTCGAGATCGGGCAGCGCGCCATCGGCGGCGAGACGGTGCTGGCAGACCTGCCGAGCGGGTCGCCGGCATGAAACCCCGGATCAAGACTCCGCAGGTGAGCCTGCGGAAGCTGGTCCCCAGCGCCCTGACGGTCGCTGCGATCTGCCTGGGTCTGTCGGCGGTGAAGTACGCCCTCGACCACCGGCCCACCGAGGCCATGGCACTGCTGGCCGGTGCCGCGATCCTCGACGCGCTCGACGGCCGCGCCGCCCGCATGCTGAACGCGACGTCCAAGATGGGCGCCGAGATCGACTCGCTGGCCGACGCCGTGAACTTCGGTGTGGCGCCGGCGTTCATCGTGTACGCGACGCTGCTGGAGCACAACACCTCGCCGCTGGCGTGGATCGTGGTGCTGCTGTACGCGGTGTGCATCGTGCTGCGCCTGGCCCGCTTCAACGCCATGCTCGACGTGGAGGGCCCGGCGTTCGAGAAGGAGTTCTTCACCGGCATGCCGGCCCCGGCCGGCGCGATCGGCGCCATCGGCCCGCTGGCGGCCAAGATGCAGTTCCCGGGCCCGTGGTGGGATTCGCACTGGGGTCAGGTGTTCATCTGCGTGTGGCTGATCGGTGTTTCGCTGCTGGTGGTCAGCACCGTGCCGATGCGCAAGGTGCACACCTTCGCCATTCCGCCGAACATGGCGTTGCCACTGCTGGCGCTGCTGGCCATCCTGGTGGCCGCCTCGGTGATGTACGGCTACATCGTGATCCTGGTGATCATCGTCGCCTACGTGTTGCACATCCCGTTCGCCATCCGCACCAAGGCCTGGCTGCGTGCGCACCCCGAAGTCTGGGACGACAAACCGCGGGAACAGCGGCAGGCCCGCCGCGCCATCCGCCGTGCGCAGCCGCGGCGCACCGACCGCGGCCAGCGCCGGTCCACGGCCCGACTGCGGTTGCGTAGGCCGGGTCCGCGTCGATGACGCAGGGCGTGCGGGACGCGGCGTCACCTGAACCCCCACCGGGCCAATTGCGGCTCACCGCACGGCTCAACACCTCGGCACTCGACGCCCGTCGCGGCGTGGTGATGCTGCACCCGGAAGCGATTGCCGCCCTGGGTATCCGCGAGTGGGACGCGGTGTCGCTGACCGGCACGCGCACCACCTGTGCGGTGGTCGGTGTCGCCGCCGCAGGCACTCCCCCGGGCACCGCCCTGCTCGACGACGTGACGCTGTCCAATGCCGGCATCCGGGCCGACGCGCCGGTGCTGGTGTCACCCGCGACGGTGTACGGCGCCCGCTCGGTGACCGTCAGCGGTTCGCGACTGGCCAGCAGTTCGATATCGCCGGCGACGTTGCGAATGGCATTGCTGGGCAAGGTGATGACGGTCGGCGACACGGTGTCGCTGCTGCCGCGCGATCTCGGCCCGGGCACCTCGACGTCCGCGGCCACCGCTGCGCTGGCCACCCAGGTCGGCATCACCTGGACCTCGGAACTGCTCACCGTGACGGGCGTCGACCCCGCCGGCCCGGTCAGCGTGCAGCCGAATTCGGTGGTCACCTGGAGCGACGCGACCGTCGTCACGGCCACCGTGGCCGCGCAGCCGGTGATCTCACCGGCCGAAACCGGTGCCGCCCAAACTCTTTCGATCGATGATCTCAAGGGCATGACCGCCCAGGTGACCCGCCTGACCGAGTGGCTCAAGCTGGCGCTGGACGAGCCGCAGTTGCTCGAAACATTGGGCGCCACCGCCAATCTGGGGGTCCTGGTGTCCGGGCCCGCTGGCGTCGGGAAGGCCGCCATGGTGCGGACGGTGTGCGCGTCGCGTCGCCTGGTCGAGCTCGACGGCCCGGAGGTCGGGGCGCTACGCGCGGAGGACCGGCTCGCCGGTGTCGCCGCTGCCGTGAGTTCGGTGCGCGACGGCGGTGGCGTCCTGCTCATCACCGACGTCGACGCGCTGTTGCCCGCCGTCGCCGAACCCGTGGCCACGTTGATCCTGACCGAGCTCCGCAAGGCCGTCGCCAGCCGCGGTGTGGCATTCATCGCGACGTCGGCCGTGCCCGACGGCGTGGACGCCCGCCTTCGCGCCCCCGATCTCTGCGACCGTGAGCTGGGGCTGACCCTGCCCGACGCGGCCACCCGCAAGGCCCTGCTGGAGGTGCTGCTGCGGTCGGTGCCCGCCAAGGACCTGAACCTGGACGAGATCGCCGAACGCACACCGGGATTCGTCGTCGCCGATCTGGCGGCCCTGGTGCGTGAGGCCGCGCTGCGGGCGGCCGCCCGAGCCAGCGCCGACGGCGCCGAACCCGCCCTGACGCAGGATGACCTGACCGGCGCGCTATCCGTGATCCGGCCGCTGTCGCGGTCGGCGACCGAGGAGGTCGCGGTCGGGTCGGTGACCCTCGACGACGTCGGCGACATGGTCGCGACCAAACAGGCGCTGACCGAAGCGGTGCTGTGGCCGCTGCAGCACCCGGACACCTTCGAGCGGCTGGGCGTGGAACCGCCCCGCGGGGTGCTGCTGTACGGGCCGCCCGGCTGCGGCAAGACATTCCTGGTGCGGGCGCTGGCCAGCTCCGGCCGGTTGTCGGTGCATGCCGTCAAGGGCGCCGAGTTGATGGACAAATGGGTCGGTTCGTCGGAGCGCGCGGTGCGCGAATTGTTCCAGCGCGCACGCGATTCGGCGCCGTCGCTGGTGTTCCTCGACGAGATGGATGCACTGGCCCCGCGCCGCGGCCAGAGCTTCGATTCCGGCGTCACCGACCGCGTGGTGGCCGCGTTGCTCACCGAGCTGGACGGCATCAACCCGCTGCGCGACGTCGTGGTGGTGGGCGCCACCAACCGGCCGGATCTGATCGACCCCGCGCTGTTGCGGCCGGGCCGGCTGGAGAAGCTGGTCTTCGTCGAGCCGCCCGACGCCGAGGCCCGTCGCGAAATCCTGCGTACCGCAGGCAAATCCATTCCTCTGGCGCCCGACGTCGACCTCGGCGAGCTGGCCGGAGACCTCGACGGTTACAGCGCTGCGGACTGCGTCGCCCTGCTGCGCGAGGCCGCGCTGACCGCGATGCGCCGGTCGATCGACGCCGCCGATGTCACCGCGGCCGACGTGGCCAAGGCCCGCGAGACGGTGCGGCCGTCGCTGGATCCGGTTCAGGTGCAATCACTTCGGGAGTTCGCCGAGGGCCGCTAGGACCCTGCCAGACCCACGACGGCGCGCATCGCGGCCCGGACGCGGCGTTCCAGCTCACCGGGGTCGGTGCTGTCGAACTTGCCGTCCAGGAACAGGAATGCCAGGCCGTGCACGAGCGCCCAGACGGCGTCGCTCAACGCGTCGGCGTCGGCGTCCGGAAAAACGCGGGCGATGTTCGCGCGGAGGTAGTTCGAGATCGCCGCGACGGCGTCGGCCCGCTCGGGGCTGCCGGCATCGCCCTGCTCGCTGAACATCGCCCGGAAGAGCGCGGGACGCCGCAGCGCGAATCGGACGTAGGCGATGGCGACGTCGGCGATCTCGTCGGCCGTCGAGGGGGTCTGGCTGACGGCCACGAGGTCCTGCGCCAGTTCGCGATAGCCGACGGCCGCGACGGCCGACATCAGCGCGTCGCGGTCCTGGTAGTGCCGGTACGGGGCGGCCGCGGTGACCCCGGCGTGCCGGGCGACGGCGCGCATCGACAGCGCCGCGGCGCCTTCCTCTTCCAGCAGCGCCAGCGCCGACTGCACCAGGGCGGTCCGCAGATCGCCGTGGTGGTACGTCACTTTCGCCGTCATCCTGCGTCCCGTCTCACAAATGTTGACACTGTTTACATTGCCCCATATAAATGTGAGCAGCGTTCACATCGTACGACCCGAAGGCAACCGACCACCGATGAACCAGCCCGTCCCCCACCACCACGTCGCGATCGTGGTCACCGGCCCAGGCGCGCTCGCGGCGGCGGTCCGGCTGCACCAGGCGGCGGTCGACGACGTCGTGCTGGTCGACCACGCCACCGACGAGGTGCTGGCACTGCACTGGCGGGCCGACCGGCAGCACTGGCACATCACGACCGCGAGCGGCGAGCAGACGGCGACCCACGTCGTCGTCGACACCGACGCTCTGGCCGACCGGCTGGTCGGCACCGCGGGCGTCTCCATGGCCGAGACCTGGGACGGCGAGCCCGTCGCCTATCTGGGAACATCCGTCCACGGCTTCCCGAACTGCTACCTGGTGCACGGCCCGGACATCGGCCTGCGCCACAACTCGGTCGAACAGATGCGAGAGTCGCAGGCGGAGTACCTCGCCGCGGCAGTGACCTACGCCCGCGACTTCGGCTTCGCCGCGGTCGAACCGACACCGGCGGCCCAACAGAACTACGGCGACTTCCGGCCGCGGCGCACTGCCGATTTCCGCCGGCGCACCAACCGCTTCACCCCGAGGGATCATCTGGTCCAGCGACCGGTGCGCGAGCTGGTCGCCGTCAGCGCGGCGGGTCGCCTCGCCACCGAAAGCTGTTGACGTACTTGCCCATATCCGCGGCCAGCTCCAGGCTGACCCCGGTCGGCGGCCCCGAGCCCGGACCGAATTCGCTGAACGGTCCGGCCGCGGCGGCGATCAACGCGAGGTCGTCCTTGACGGCCACCATGACCAGGATGCGGGTGCGTGAGGCCACGACGTTCTGTCCGTCCGGCCAGTCGTCGGCAGCGACGCCGTAACCCGGGTGGTACCCCACCAACGTGTTGGGTATCTCGTAGGCCACCCGCGAGTCGGGAAACTTGTCCAACAGCAACGTCATGGTGATGTCCCTGGCGTCGCGGCCCCGCGCCGGTTCGCCCCACAGCCGCATGATCCCGCCGGTGCCACCGGTGTATTGGGCCGTCACACCGGTGTCGTCCATGGTCACCGAATAGGCGGTACCCGGCGCCGGGTAGGAGACGCTGAAGGCACCGTCGGGGGCGGTGAAGCGCGGGTTGATCACCACGGGCTTCCCCATCGGCGGGTGACCGCAATTGGGTGGGCACTGATACCGCGCCACGGGTTGCGTCGTCGCAGCGGCGACGCCAACCAGCCCGAGCGCCAGCACCACCACCACCGCGGTCCAGACCGCGACCAGCCGCGGCGCGGACAGTGCGCGCGCGGCGTGGGGTGCATCGCCGCCAGATTCTTCGTGCCGCAACGTCAGCCGCAGGACCAGACGGAGCAGCAGCACCCCCAGCACGGCGAACGCGATGTGCCAGGCCAGCTTCGCCCACTGCGAGATGTCGGCCGAATCCTCGTCACCGAGCCACATGTGCGCCAGCACCGGCACGACCGCGATCAGCAGTACCCGCCACCAGATCCGGCTGCCGCGGGGCCGGAACCACAGTGCGGCACCGAGCATGCCGGCGGCGGCCGCCGCGGTGATGGGCATGGTGATGCCACGGATCACGGCGTCGATGAGAAAATCCGCCAACGGCTGGTCGTGGTCGACGAGTCCCGAATCCAGCTGGGCGAACATCCGGACCGCTGTGGTCGCGGCGGTCAGGCCCAAGGCGCCGCTCGCGCCGATGACATAGCCGTACAACGCTTTTCGGTCACCGGGACTGAAGAGCCGGAGAAGCAGTGCGGGCGCGATGACCAACAGCGCCTCCACCGCCGAGAGGCCGGCCTCGACAGTCCGCAGATGCACTGCGGCAACGCCACTTTCGAGCGGGACACCGTAGGCACGCGCGACGACGGCGCCGGACCCGAGGGCGAAGGCCACGCCGAACGCGATGCCGAGGCCCGCACTCACGAGCAGCCGGGCCTGCGCCGCGCCCTGGTAGTCCAACTGTCGGATGTACAGCGCGAACAGCAGCGGAATCCCCACGGCCACAAGCGAGATGAACAAACCGGGAAGCCGCAGTGCCGCGGCGCCGGCGAGCCATGCGACGAAGACGGCCACACCGATCTGGAACGCCCGGTGGCTGCGTGCCGGGAGCTGCGGGAACAGCGTGCTCACCAGTCCGATGCCGCTCATCCGGTTGTCCCCTGCGCCACCAGCAGGCTGCGCGCCAGCTTGTCGACATCGGGCGTGCCAAGACCGGTGACGGAGTCGAAGCCGGGGCCGGCCATCGCGACCGCGTTACCGCCCACGGTGACATCGTGGAACGCCGGAAGGCGGCCGGCCCGCTCCAGGCGGTACAGCAACGGGTTCAGGTCGCCGAGCAGTCGTCCGCCATGATCGAGCAGGTACTGGTCGATCACCGCGGCCATCCCGGCCCAGATCGGCGCGGACATGGACGTGCCACCGGCCAGCACCGTTTCACCGCCGAAGACCATGCGGGCTCCGGTGAAGAAGTCCGCGACCGCCGAGATGTCCGGGACCAGCCGCTTGTTGCGGCCGCGGTCCGACGGCACACCCCGTTGCCATGCCGGGCGGTCGAACAGGGCCGACGCCCCGCCGCCACTGCCGTGCGTCAGCGGCACGTCGAACCAGGCCAACTCACCCAGCCACTGGCCGTGCTCGTCGGTGGACAGCGTGGTGCCGCCGACGGCCGTCATCTCGGGCACCGACGCCACCGAGTCCAGGCCGATGTCGTCGATGCTCGGCGGTGCCGACCAGTCCTGCCCGCCTTTGCATTCCAGGCCCGCCAGGTCACCACTGGCGTCGAATGCGGTGGTGCCGCTCCGGTGCGCCCGCGCCAGGGCCGAGCGCACCGGCGCCAGATCGGCAGCGGTGAGCATCTTGTCGCAGCCCCAGCCGATCGACAGGCTCCACTCGGCGCCGGGGAAGCGCCGGTCGGCGTCGGCCATCATCTCGCCGATCTTGCGGTAGGCACCGTCGCCGGACACCGTCGGCCGGGCATTGACGTAGACGGTTCGGGCATCGGGCGCGATGGCGTGCGCCATCTGGAGATCCATCGTGGTTTCGCCGGTGCGCTCGGATGGCATGTCCCCCACCACGATGGGGGTGAAGCGCGGCAGCTGGTTCAGGTCGGCGAACATGTCGAGATCGGATTGATCGAAGCCGTCGAAACCGAAGATGACGATGGTCCGTCCCTTGCCCGTGTAGCCCTGATCGGACAGCGGAAAGACGTTGTAGGCGCGGCGCAGATCCTGGGCCGTGAGACCACCGGCGGGCACGTCACGCGGCATGATCAGCGGCCGCGACTCCCGGAACGGCGTGTAGCCGAGGAGCCTGCCGAATCCGCTCAGTTCGGGCACCAGCGACTGCGGCGGCTCAGGCTGACTGGTCGCGGCGTAGAAGGTCTGCCCGCGGCGCCCGCGGTAGTCGCGGACCTCGACGCGCAACGCCCGCGCCATGGCACGGGCGTCGCCTTCGACGGTGGCCCAGTCGTCGCCGGGCCGCCAGTGCACCGAAAGCCCTGCGGCTCTTGCCCATTGGATCAGCCCGTCGGGCCGCGTGGCACGTGTCAGCGCAGCGGTGAGTTCGACGTGCGCTGCTGCCGAGGGGCCGAGATCGACCGACGCCGAGAGCAGGTGGGCCAGTGGACCGGACAGGGACAGCCGTCCGCCCCGCTCAGCAGGCGGGCCGGCGGACGCCAGCGCCGTCAACCCCGCGGCTACCAGTACTGCGCCGATGCGCCGTACGGCGCATCGGCGACCTACTGGGATGGAGCTCCCGTCTTAGTGCGGAGCGGTGACGACGTTGCCCGGCAGCGCCGTCTGCGGTCCCGGAGCCTTCACCGTCGGGGAGAACGAGTTGCCACCCTTGGTGGGCCCGCCCTTCTCGCTCGGCGTCACCGGCGACGAGGAGGCGGGTGCCGACGTCGTGGTGGTGGTGCTCGTGGTGGTGGTCGGCTCTTCCTTGGCCTTCTCGCCGCAGGAAGACAGCAGGCCCATGGCGAGTCCGGCGGTCACGGCGAGGCCGGCCACCATCTTCTTGCGGGTCGAGTGCCGAACGGTGGTCATACCGATTCTCCTTAGTCCATTCCGTTCGCCCCGACGGCCGAAGCCACGAAGAAACGGGCATCGCGATCGTAATCTGATTCGCTTCTCACAGCATACCGACAAGCGATTTCCATTGCTGGGATATCTAGCCCGATATCGGGACATCGCACCATGCCAGCAAACAATGAGGCAGGCATGAGAATTCGGGCCGATAGCGCAACTACTGAGGCCGATGAGGCGGCAGTGGCTGTCAACCCTAAACGTTTCCTCAAAGTAGTACTTGGCGTACCAGTGACCAATACGGTCGGAATGGTTCGGACTTCAATGGCGAAGTCGTTTCACTGTCGAATACATAGGGGAAGTTTCACGTGAAAAACGAATTGCTGTTCCGCCGCACCGCCGCCGCCATCGGCATCGCCGCAGTCACCGGCGCCGCCGTCGTGGCCTGCTCGCAGACCAAGGACATCGGCTCCACCGCGTCGTCGGCCGCCAGCTCCGGCGCGAGTGCGGCATCATCCGCTGCCAGCTCGGGAGCCAGCGCGGCATCGTCCGCGGCCAGCTCCGCGTCGAGCGCCGCGTCATCGGCGATGGCCGGTCCACCCTCGTCCATCAACGCACCCGGCGTCGGCGAGGTACAACTCGACGGCCCCATCGCCGACGCGTACCACAAGGCCGGCGGCGAGGCCGCCCTCGGCCTACCGACCGCTCAGCCCCAGAAGGTCGGCGACGGTACGGTGCAGGCCTTCGCCAAAGGCACCATCTTCAGCTCGCCCGCGACCGGAGCCCATCTGGTACAGGGCGAAATTCTGCGCGAGTACACCGAAAAGGGCGGTGCGGGAGGCGAATTGGGCTTCCCCACCACCGATGAAGCGCAGACCGCAGGCGGCCCGGACGTGCCCAAAGGCGGCTGGATCAGCGAGTTCCAGAAGGGCACCATCACCTGGCTGAACCAGGGTGACGGCACCTTCAAGGCCACCATCACCCCCAAGCAGTAGTCACTGCTCTTCGGCGAGCGCGGCGAGCCGGGCCAGCGAGGCCTGCAGCCAGTCTGCGGAGGTCTGCCTGGCCCGGTTCAGCCGCTTCTCGTCGGTCAGTGCGGTCCAGTCGTAGGTATGGGTGACGCGGGTGTGCCCGTCGTCGATGGGCTCGAGTTCCCAGCGCCACAGGTGCCCCGGCTGCGGCAGTCCGGGTTCGGACGGCTTCCACGCGATGCGCCGTCCCTCGTCGAATTCGACGACGTGGTTCTCCCGGACGGCGCCGACGGTCAGCCCCATGACGAACACGTCACCCACGCCGCGGACGCGTTGGCCGGCGGCCGCCTCCGCCAGGTTGTCGTTGCCGTCCCACCGCGGCTGCTGTGCGGGGTCGGCGATCAGCTCGAAGATCCGCGCCGCCGGGGCGGCGATGTCACGGCTGGCGCTGACTACCCGAGTTTCGTTGTCCACGAGTCATATTCAACCCTATGTCGGCAGTCGCCGGTTGATCACCAGCGCGGAGATCACCGCACACGTCAGGGCAAACACGCCGAGGCGCAGCCATGCCGTCCCACCGGGTCCGCGGATGATCTCGTAGCCGATCTGCTGCTGAATGGCGTCGTAGCTCTTGTTCAGGTCCTCGATCTTGGCCGCCGTGTACATCTGCCCGCCGGACAGCTCGGCGACCCGCTTCATCGTGGTGTCGTTGACGGGGACGTTGACGCTCTGATTGTCGACCTTGATCTTGCCGCCCTTGGTCCCGAACGCGATGGTCGAGATCGGGGTGTCCGACTCTTTGGACGTCCGCGCCGCGGTGTACGCGCCGTGCGGGCTGTCCGGGTTGCCCGGCCGGTTCTCGGCGCCGTCGGACAGCAACACGATGCGTTTCGGCGGCTTGTCGGTGTTGCCACTGCCACCCAGCACGTCCGACAGGGTCGAGATCGCGCGCAGGGCCGCGAAGATGCCGTCGCCGGTCGCGGTGCCGTCGTCGACGGTGAGGTGGTCCAGCGCGGTGATGGTCGCGTTGTGGTCGGGGGTCGGCGACACCAGCAGGTTGGTGTTCCCGGAGAACGTGACCAGACCGAGGTTCACGCCGGGGGTCAGCTTCTTCGCGAACTGTTTGGCGGCGTCTTTCGCGGCGGCCAGCCGGCTCGGCGAGACGTCGTCGGCCTCCATGGACCGGGAGACGTCCATCACCAGCATGATCACCGCGCGGTTGCGCGGGGTCTTGATCTCGTGGGTGGGCGCGGCCAGAGCGACGGTCAGGGACAGCAGCGCGGCCACCGAGAACACCATCGGCAGGTGCCGCCAGCGCGTCGGCTGCAGGGGCACGACGTCGGTGCGCGGCTGGTCGCCGGCATAGCTGCGAAGCCGGGCACTGCGGTTGCGCTGTGCCGCGAGATAGGCGGCGACCAACGCGATGGGTAACAGTGCGGTCAGGAGCGACCAGGGGTGGGCGAAGCCCGACAATGACACCGATCCGATTCCCGGAAGACTCATCGGCGCCCCGTCGCGTTCGTCACCATAAGTGAAAAGTGTAGGAGTCGGTGCATCGTGCACCCGGTAGCGGGGCTGTGGCCTGCGACAACCGTCAGACCACGGCAGTCACAGCCGCCCCGTAAGCTGGCCGCGGACCGTCCCCGACACCCGCCGGAGGCCCATGCTCACCGTTCTGTACGTTCACGCGATCGCCACTGTGCTCGCTCCACTGTTGGTACGACGCTGGGGACGGCGGGCTTTCTATCCGCTCGCGCTGGCGCCCGCCGGCTCCCTGGTCTGGCTGGCTTCGAACTGGCCCGGCACCGGCGAGCAGACGGTGCACATCGACTGGGTGCCGCAGCTGTCCATGGACATCACGCTGCGGCTGGATTCGCTGTCGGCGATCATGTCGGTGCTGGTGCTGGGCGTCGGCACGCTCGTGCTCCTGTACTGCGCCGAGTACTTCCACCACGCGGACGGGCACACCGAGAACCGGCTGCCCAGCTTCGCCGCCGAACTCGTGGCGTTCTCGGGCGCCATGTTCGGACTGGTCTGCAGCGACAACACGCTGCTGCTGTATCTGTTCTGGGAGCTGACGACCATCCTGTCGTTCCTGCTCGTCGGCCACTACGCCGAACGCGTCGCCAGCCGGCGCGCGGCCACCCAGGCACTGCTGGTCACCACGTTCGGCGGCCTGGCGATGCTGACGGGCATCATCATGCTGGGCACGCTCTCCGGCACCTACCGGCTGTCGGACCTCGTCGCCAACGCGCCGACGGGCACCACGTCGTCGGTGGCCGTCGTGCTGGTGCTGATCGGTGCGCTGTCCAAGTCGGCCATCGTCCCGATGCATTTCTGGCTGCCGGGCGCCATGGCAGCGCCGACGCCCGTGAGCGCCTATCTGCACGCGGCGGCCATGGTGAAAGCGGGCGTGTACCTCATCGCCCGCATGACGCCCGGTTTCGCCGACCATCAGCCGTGGCGGCCGACGGTCGTGACGCTGGGTCTGGTCACGCTGCTGCTGGCGGGTTGGCGCGCCGTCCGCGAGTACGACCTCAAGCTGATCCTGGCCTTCGGCACGGTGAGCCAGCTCGGGTTGATCACGGTGATGGTCGGCGCCGGCGGTGGCGATCTGATGCTCGCCGGCCTCGCCATGCTGTGCGCGCATGCCATGTTCAAGGCCGCACTGTTCATGGTCGTCGGGATCATCGACCACGCCACCGGCACCCGTGACATCCGGAAGCTGGCCTGGCTCGGCCAACGCAGTCCCGTGCTGCTGGGCATCGCCGTCGCCGCGGCCGCCAGCATGGCCGGGCTGCCGCCCTTCCTCGGCTTCGTCGCGAAGGAAGCCGATTTCGAAACCCTGTGGCACAGCCCGACGTTGGGGGCCTCCGCCCCGTTGGTGCTGGCGACGGTGGCGTTCGGGTCGGTCTTCACCATGATCTACAGCCTGCGGTTCCTGTACGGGGCGTTCGCGCGTAAAGGCAAGGACGAGCCCACGATTCGCGTCGCCGAGATGCACCGGCCCACCGTCGGTTTCCTGGTGCCACCGGGCTTCCTGGCCGTCGCCGGCCTCGGCTTCGGGTTGCTGCCGAACGCGCTGGACCACGCCATCGCCGACTACACCGCGACCATGCCGGGCAGTACCGGGTACCACCTGGCGCTGTGGCACGGCGTCAACATGCCGCTGCTGCTGTCGGCCGTGATCGTCGCTGCCGGCGCGGCGGCGTTCGCTCTGCGGCATCGACTGGAGCGCATCCGGGTGCCCTATCTACCGCTGGGCAACGCCGATCGGATGTACGACGCGGCCATCCGTGGCGCGGACCGCTTCGCCGTGCGGTTGACGGCGTTCACCCAGCGCGGTTCGATCCCGACGACGCAGGCGATGATCCTGTCCACCCTGACCGTGCTGCCCATCGCGGTGCTGTTGCTGGGCCCGCGGGACCAGCCCGACCTGAAATTGTGGAATTCGCCGCTGCAGGTGGTCGTCGGCCTCATCGTGCTGGCGGCGGCAGTCAGCGCGACGGTGATGCGCAACCGTCTGGCGGCCGTGCTGGTCGTCGGCGTCACCGGTTACGGCTGCGGCACGCTCTACATCTTCTACGGGGCACCGGACCTGGCGTTGACCCAATTCCTGGTCGAGACACTGACTTTGGTGGTCTTCCTGCTGGTGCTGCGCACCCTGCCCGCCGAATCCGACGCCGCCCACATGAAGCGGCACCGGCTCCCCCGCGCGCTGCTGGCCACCGCTGTCGGCGCGTCGGTGACGGCGCTGGCGGTCTACGCCATGGCCGCCCGCCACACCCGGCCGCTGGCCGAACTGCTGCCCGACGCCGCGTACTACCGCGGGCACGGCGCCAACACCGTCAACGTGCTACTCGTGGACATCCGGGCCTGGGACACCCTCGGCGAAATCTCGGTGCTGCTGGTCGCCGCGACGGGCGTGGCTTCAATGGTGTTCCGGCACAGGCGTTTCGGTTCGGCGCCCCGGGTACCGAAGGATTACCGGCCGACACCCGACATCACCTGGCTGCGCGGCAGCGACCTGCGCGATCCGCGGCACCGGTCCCTGGTGCTCGAAGTCGCGACCCGCATGATCTTCCCGCTCATCATGGTGCTGTCGGTGTACTTCTTCTTCGCCGGGCACAACACGCCCGGCGGCGGTTTCGCCGGCGGCCTGACGGCCGGTCTGGCGCTGGTGCTTCGGTACCTCGCCGGCGGCCGTTACGAATTGGGCGAGACGCTGCCGCTGGACGCCGGGAAGATTCTGGGCGCCGGCCTGGCCCTGTCCGCCGGGACGGCGACAGCCTCGCTGCTGCTCGGTGCGCCGGTGCTGTCCAGCGCGGTCGTGAAATTCACGCTGCCCCTGCTGGGTTCGGTGAAGGTGGTGACGGCGCTGTTCTTCGACCTCGGCGTGTACCTCATCGTCGTGGGCCTGGTGCTGGACATCCTGCGCAGCCTGGGAGCGAAAGTCGACGAAGAGTTGTACGCACCACGTGAGGCGGCCGCCCGATGACGACCTATCTCGTCCCGCTCGTGCTCATCGGCGGTCTCACCGGCACCGGTGTGTACCTGCTGCTGGAGCGCAACCTGACCCGAATGCTGTTGGGCCTGTTGCTGATCGGCAACGCGGTGAACCTGCTGATCCTGGTGATGGGTGGCGACTCCGGTAATCCGCCGGTGCGCGGCCGCACCAGCCACGGTCGGACGGGGATCGCCGATCCGCTGGCGCAGGGCATGGTGCTGACTTCCATCGTCATCACGATGGGCGTCGCCGCGTTCGTGCTGGCGCTCATCTATCGGGCCTACCGCCTGACCACGGTCGAAGAGGTGGGCAACGACCCCGAGGACAGCCGCGTGGTGCAGCTGTCGTCCACCGACACCCCGGCGGTCGAGGAGGACCGCGGCAAGCCCGCCGTCGTCACCGACGCCGACGCACCCGCGGAACTCGACGCGCTGCCCGCCGACCCGGTGGAGCAGGCGTGACGGCGGGTGCGGTGCTGGCGCCGCTGCCCGTGCTGATCCCGATCCTCGGTGCCGCCACGACGTTGTTCGCGGGGCGCCGGCCGCGGCTGCAGCAGATCATCGCGGTCGTGGCGCTCGCTGCGGTGACGGCGGTCTGCGCGGCGCTGGTCTACGTCGTCGACCACAGCGGCACCGTCGCCGTCCACGTCGGCGGCTGGGGTCAGACCGAGCCCGGGATGGGACCGCTCGGCATTGTCCTTGTCGTCGACCGGCTTTCGGCCCTGATGCTGGTGGTGTCCTCGATCGTGCTGCTGGCGGTCGTCTGGTACGCCATCGGGCAGGGGATCCGCGACGGCGGTGACGAACAGCCGGTGTCGATCTTCCTGCCGACCTACCTGGTGCTGTCGGCGGGCGTGTGCATCGCGTTCCTCGCGGGTGATCTGTTCAACCTGTTCGTCGGCTTCGAGGTGCTGCTGGCCGCGAGCTTCGTGCTGCTGACCGTCGGTGCCAGCGAGGAGCGGGTCCGCGCCGGCATCGGCTACGTCATGGTGTCGATGGTGTCGTCGGTGATCTTCCTGATCGGCATCGCCCTGATCTACGCGGCCACCGGCACGCTGAACCTGGCCGAGCTGGCGAACCGGCTCGACGGCATCACGCCGGGCACCCGCGCGGCGCTGTTCGCGGTGCTGCTGGTGGCGTTCGGCATCAAGGCGGCGGTGTTCCCGCTGTCGGCATGGCTGCCCGACTCCTACCCCACCGCCCCGGCGCCGGTCACCGCGGTGTTCGCCGGCCTGCTGACCAAAGTCGGTGTGTACGCGATCATCCGGGCCCACACCCTGCTGTTCCCGGGTGGCGCACTGGACGGCGTGCTCATGGTCGCGGCGCTGCTGACCATGTTGATCGGCATCTTCGGCGCCATGGCCCAGAGCGACATCAAGCGGCTGCTGTCCTTCACCCTGGTCAGCCATATCGGTTACCTGGTGTTCGGCATCGCGGTGTCCAACCGGATCGGCATGGCCGGCGCCATCTACTACGTGGCCCACCACATCGTCGTGCAGACCACGCTCTTCCTCGTGGTGGGACTGATCGAGCGGCAGGCCGGGGCATCCACGCTGCAGCGCCTCGGCGGACTCGCGGCAGCCAGCCCGCTGCTGGCGTTCGTGTTCATCGTCCCGGCCCTGAATCTCGGTGGCATTCCGCCGTTCTCGGGTTTCATCGGCAAGGTGGCGTTGCTGCAGGCGGGAGCGACGAGCGCGTCGGTCCTGGCGTGGGCGCTGGTCGCCGGTTCGGTCGTCACCAGCCTGCTGACGCTGTACGTGATGGCGCGTGTGTGGACCCTCGCGTTCTGGCGCGCCCGCGCCGACGCGCCGGAGGGCATGCTGTCCACGGCGGCCCCGGCCGGCCTGTTGGAACCGGTGGCGAATGTGGCGGTCGACGACCGGCCGGATGTCGGCCGGATGCCCGTCAGCATGCTGGCTCCGACCGCGGTTCTCATCGCGGTGGGGCTCGCCCTGACGGTGTTCGCAGGGCCCATCTTCGGGTTCGCGGAACGCGCCGCCGACCAGGTCACCGACCGCGGCCAGTACATTTCGGCGGTGTTGACGCCATGAGGCAGTGGTTACCGCGCGTGGGCATCCTGGTCTGGCTGATGGCCGTGTGGATTCTGTTGTGGGGCAACATCTCCGTTGCCAACATCCTCGGCGGGCTCGCCGTCGGCGTGCTGATCACGGTGCTGCTGCCGTTGCCACAGGTTCCGGTGGCGGGCCGGCTCCATCCACTGTCACTGGCGTGGCTCGTGCTCAAGGTCGCCTACTACCTGGTGCAGTCCTCGATACAACTCGCGTGGCTCGCGGTGAGACCCGGACCCCCACCGCTGACCGCGGTGCTCCGGGCGCGGCTCGCCCTCAAATCGGATCTGGTGCTGGCAGTGGCGGTCAACGTCATCAACCTCATCCCCGGTTCGATCGTGCTGGAGGTCGATCAGGCGCGCCGGATGATCTACGTCCACGTCCTCGACGTCGGCTCCGAGCGCGCGGTGCAGCAGTTCCACCGCCAGATCGCCGAGGTGGAACGGTTGATGATCGCCTCGTTCGAACGTGAATCCCATTGGCAGCCTTTGGAAGCGGACCCCGCATGAACACCATCTGGACCATCGCCGCCGTACTGCTGATCGCGGCCGCGGCCATCACGGTGTTCCGGCTGCTGGCCGGCCCCGGCACCCTGGACCGCCTGGTCGCGCTGGACACGTTCGTCGCCGTCACCATGTGCGGCATCGGCACGTGGGCGGCATACAGCCTCGACACCACGGCGACCTACAGCTTGACGGCGCTGGCCCTGATCACCTTCGTCGGCTCGGTCAGCGTGGCCCGGTTCCGTGTCCGCGACACCGATCAGGAGCCGCCGCAATGAACGTATTCGACGTGGTCACAGGCGCTTTGGTCCTCGCGGGATCGGTGCTGGCACTGACGGCGGCCATCGGCGTGGTGCGTTTCCCCGACACGCTGTCACGGCTGCAGGCCGCCAGTAAGCCCCAGGTGCTGGGACTGCTGCTGGTGCTGACCGGGGCCGGGCTGCGCCTGCGCGGGCACGCCGACGTCGGCATGCTGATCCTGGCCGGATTGTTCACCCTGATCACCGCTCCGGTGGTGGCCAACCGCGTCGGCCAGCTCGCCTATCGTGAACAGAGTTTCCGCGACGACCTTCTGATCCGCGACGAATTGGACGACCATGGCGCGAACTGACGACGATTCCTGGGACATCACCGAAAGCGTGGGCGCCACCGCGTTGGGGGTGGCGATGGCCCGGGCCGCCGAATCCGCTTCGGAGAAACCACTGTTCGACGACCCCTACGCGCAGCTCTTCATCGACGCGGCCACCGCGGCCGGCTGGTCTTCGTCGTTCTCCGGCGGCGCTGCCGGTTCGGCGCAGGCGCAACGGATGCGCATGGTGTGGGCATATGCCGCAGCACGCACCAAATGGTTCGACGAGTTCTTCGCGTCGACCAGCGCCGACGGCATCCGCCAGGTGGTCATCCTGGCCGCGGGGCTGGACGCACGGGCCTGGCGACTCCCCTGGCCGGACGGCACCGTGGTTTTCGAGATCGACCAGCCGAAAGTGTTGGCGTTCAAGGAGGAAACCCTGGCCGCCCATGACATTCAGTCGGTCGCCCGGCACGTCGGCGTACCCATCGACCTCCGCCAGGACTGGCCGGAAGCCTTGCAGCGAAGTGGTTTCGACCCCGCCCAGCCGACGGCCTGGCTCGCCGAGGGGCTGCTGCCCTACCTGCCCGCCGAGGCCCAGGGTCTGTTGTTCGACCGCATCCACGAACTCAGCGCGCCCGGTAGCCGCGCCGCCGTCGAGGGCTTCGGCGCCAACTACTTCAGCGAAGAGAACCAGCGCATCCGCAAAGCCCGCATGGATGCGATCCGCGAGGAAGCCGCCAAGGCCGGTCAGCAGGTGACCGACGTCGCCGAGCTCTTCTACCCGGAGCCGCGCGAGGACGTCGCCGAGTGGCTGACGCGCCACGGCTGGCAGGCCCGCGTCGAGACCTCCGTCGAGGTCACCACCAGGTACAAGCCGGAAATCGCCGCCGAGGTGCCGGACATCGGCAGCGAGTTCGTGGACGCCAAGCTCAGTTGAACTTGATCTTCACCTGCTCGCCGCTGACGTCGGCGGTGGTGCCGGTGACGTACGAGGTCACCGTGCCGCGCTTGGTCCCGCCGTTGCGGCCCTGGCCGCTCACGTCGTAGTGGACCTCGCCGGAAATACGTACCTCCATGCGGTATTCGTCCAGATCACCGACCTTGACGGCGCTCATGTCGGGCGGGCTCCACGTCACGGTGCCGTCGACCAGATCGCGATCATTCAGCTTCACCGGGCAGGGCGCCGGCGGCACCAGTGAGCGCGACGACGAGCAGCTGCCGTACGCCGCATCCAGCAGCTTGGTGATGGTCTTGGTGCCGGAGTCGTTGAGCGCGAACTTCGGCTGCAGGTAGGCGCTCGCCGAATACCCTTCGATGGCGTCGAGCAGCAGCGGCTTGCTGTTGGTGACCGTCACGTACGGGCTCGTGCTGCCGAGTTCCAGGAAGCCGGGGAACACATAGATCGCCGATTCCTCGCCGATCTCCTTGCCGAACACCGTCATCGTCTTGTCCGCGGCGTTGTTGGAACTACTCAGCGACGACAGATCGACCTTGACGGCGGCGTGGGCCAGCTGCCATTTGCCGCCTTCCTTCTTGACGTGGATCGTCGCGTCGGAATTCTTGTCACCGAACTTGGCCGCCACATGGACGTCGGCGCGGCCGATGGACTCCATGGTCTTGTCTTCGTTCAGGATGCGGATGTCACTGATCGGCCATTCGGCGGTCTGCTTCTTCAGCACGTCGCTGGAGAGGAACTCCTTCGATGCCGGCTGGTCGTTGCTGAAGGACAGCGCCATGTCGGCATTGCCGTTCGACAGCGCCTCCAGGTAGCCCTTGACGACCTCGCTGGCGGAGCTCGAGCCGCTGCTGTCTCCCGAACCGAACGAGTCGTAGACGTAGTAGATGCCACCACCCAGTACGACGAGCACCACCACGATGGCCGCGATGATCAGCGGCACCTTGTTCTTCTTCGGCGGGGTGACGAACGGCTGGGCGCCGTAGCCACCTGCGGGTGCACCCGGGGCACCTGGCCAGCCCATGGGGGCGGTACCGGGAGCGCTCGGCGGCTGGCCCCAGCCGCCGGTCTGCGGCGCGGCCGGCTGGCCCCACGCCGGTGTCTGCGGCGGGCCTGCCGGCTGCTGACCGGCCGGCGGCTGACTCAACGGCGGCGGCGTCTGCGGCGGCCATCCGGGGGCGGCCGGTGGCGTGGTCTGGTGAATCGCCGTCTCTTCTTCGTCGGACGACCTGCCCGCGCCGCCACCTGGGTTGGGACCGTTGTAACCGCTCCCCTGCCAACCCGTCATCGTGAACCCTCCCCGTAACACAACAAGCTGTGTCAAGGATAAGCGGTGCCGCACCCCCCTGCCTGCACGGAACGGCCGCCGCTACTCCTCGGACAGCTGGAATTCCACCATCGCGGTGAGACTCTCGACCGCTTCTTCGAGCGCGTCCAGCCGGGCCGCGGCATTCGGCGCGGCCAGCACGGAGTACTTGTCGGCCTGGCCGATCGGCAGTAGTGCGGCCAGCGCGTAGAGGCGTTGTCCCACATCGGGTTTGACGGTCCTGGCCAGGATCGAGGCCCGGTCCCGCAGGCGTGCGCCCTGCGCCGACGCGATGCGTTCGAACAGCGCGATGATCCGGTCCTCGACCGCCACGATGGACGCCTCCGGGACCACCGGCCCGGGCTCGTCGGGCCACCGCTCGATTTCGGCCCGCGGATACGGATCGTCGTTGTGCCACTGCACTATTCGGATGCGGTCGGTCACGCTGCAGCTCAGCATGTACCGGCCGACGCCCTGCGGCTGGCACCGGTCGATCTGGGCGAGCGCCCCGACCGAGCACCGGGCGTCGCCGCCGCCGACTTCACGGCCGGCCGAGATCAGCACCACGCCGAACACCTGCTCCGGGGCGGCCATGCAGTCCCGCACCAGTTCGCCGTACCGCGGCTCGAAGATCCGCAGCGGCAGTTCGTCGCCGGGCAGCAGCGCGGACTCCAGCGGGAACATCGGCGTGATGGGCACGGCTACAACACCAGCTCCGACACCAACGCGTCCACGACTTCCAGCAGATCCCCGTCGGTTTCCTCGGCGACCCGGCGCTGGCGTTGATACGAGCCGCCCAGGGTGTAGATGTCGACGACCCGGGCCAACTCGTCGGCGCAATTCAGTGATGCCGCAACCGGTTCCAACCGGTTCAGCAGCTCGTCCAGATCTTCGGTGACCAACCGCTCGTTGCTGTCGGCATCCAGGATGATCTCGGCGTCCAGTCCGTACCGCGCTGCGCGCCACTTGTTTTCCTGCACATGCCAGGGCGGCATGGTCGGCAGCTGCTCGCCGGCGTCGAGCCGGCGGTCCAGATCGACGATCAGGCAGTGCGTCAGCGCGACCAGCGCACCGAGTTCGGCGATGTTGGACACGCCGTCGAAAATCCGGACCTCGATCGTGCCCAGATGCGGCGACGGCCGGATGTCCCAACGGATTTCGTTCATGTGGTCGATGATGCCGGTCTTGCGCTGGTCGTAGACGAAGCGCTCGAAGTGAGACCACTTCTGAAAGTGGAATGGCAGGCCCGCGGTCGGCAGCTGCTGGAACATCATGGCCCGGTTGCTGGCGTAGCCGGTGTCCTCACCGTCCCAGTACGGCGACGACGCCGACAGCGCCAGCAGATGCGGGTACTGGTTGAGCAACGACGTGATGATCGGCATCACCTTGTGCGCCGAGGAAATCCCGACGTGGACGTGCACGCCCCAGATCAGCATCTGCCGGCCCCACCACTGGGTCCGTTTGATCAGTTCGGCGTAGCGCTGCCCTTCGGTGAGCTGCTGGCTCTCCCACTCGGCGAACGGGTGAGTGCCCGCGCAGAACAGCTCCATGCCGCGGTCGCGCACGATCCGGCGTACCGGGCCGAGCGTCGACCGCAGATCGTCCATGGCCTGGCCGGCGGTGTCGCACACACCGGTGACCACCTCAACGGTGTTGCGCAGCAATTCCTTGTGCACATGCGGCGTCTCGCCGATCTCGGCGATGACCGCGGCGGCCTCGTTGCTCAGGTCGCGTGTGCGGGCATCGACGAGGGCGAACTCCCATTCGACGCCGAGGGTCGGCCGTGGCGACCCGGCGAAATCGATTCGCGGTGGGGTGTGGCTGTCCGCGCTACCCGGCAGCGATGACACCGCACGCCACGCGCTTACCGGAGTCACCGGTGTTCATCGAAGCCTCGTCCGCCCCCGGTGCGGCGCCCTGGATCTGCTGGTACCGGTCAGCCGGGATGTTGCCGAAGTTGTCGGCCTTCTCGTGGATGATCAGCGCGGTCTTGTTGCCGGCGAGCAGCTGCTCGGCGGTGAAGGCGTCGGTGGTGGTCACCAGCGAGCCGGTGCCGTCGCCCTTGACCTGCAGCGAGGCGAGATCACCGCTCATCGGGTAGCCGGTGTGGCCCGGAGCCTGGAAGTGTCCGCCGGCGGACAGGAAGTCGCCGGGGGCGCCACCGGTCGGCGCCACCGAGTTCGGCTCGCACTTGCCGGCCGAGTGGATGTGCAGGCCGTGGAATCCGGGCGTCAGCACGCCGCCGGAGGTGGTCTTGACCGTCAGCGTGGCGAACCCACCGTTGAACAGGAACTCGGCGGTCGCGACCGTGGTGCCCTCGGGGGTCTTCAGCTCGGTGACCAGCTTCTCGCCGATCGGGGCGGCCTGCGGGGCCGCCTTCTCGCCGGCCTTTTCACCGTGGCCCTGCGGGGCGTGCTCGACGCCGGTCCAGATCGCCGGCGTGGTGCCAGGAGTGGTTGCGGGGACCTGTCCGGGAGGCGCACACGCAGCGACGACGGGTGCAATGACCGCAGCGGCGGCGAGGAAGCGAATCGGGGCTGAGATCGGCATGCCCGAGAGCCTAACCGGTCACCAGAACGATGACGCCCGGTCCCTTGTCATTGAGCGCTGGGATGCGTGGTTCGACGGGTGCGTCGAGGATTTTGCCGACCGCTTCGGCGGCTTCCTTCTCCCCTGCGGCGTCACCGAAATACACGGTCGTGGCGGGCGGCGGGGCGTCCACGCTGAGGTTGTCGGTCTCGGTGACGTTCCACTGCTGCTCGTGCAGCTTGTTGGCGACGGTCTGCGCGGCGCCGGCAACCTCAGAGATGTTGAACACCTTGACGTCGGCCTTGGCGGGCGCGGGCGTCGTCGACGTCGTGGTGGCGGTGGCGGACGTCGCACTGGCGGAGCTGCTGGACGAGCTCGAGTCGGAGCTGCTGTCTGAACTCAGCGACTGGAACGCCACCAGCAGGAACACGACACCGAGGAACAACAGCACCATGACCATGGCGCGCAGGGGCAGTCCGGAAGACTCTCGCTGATTCATTGCTCCCCACCTTATCGAGGCGGACCCTCAGGGCAGAAAAGCTAGGTTATTTCGAAACCGAGACGACGCGCAGCCTTGGCCTTCTGTCGGCTGGCGCGCTGCCGGCGCAGTCGCTTGACCAGCATCGGGTCCGCGGCCAGCGCCTCTGGCCGGTCGACCAGGGCGTTGAGCACCTGGTAGTACCGGGTCGCCGACATCGAGAACAGTTCCTTGATGGCGTCCTCTTTGGAACCCGCGAATTTCCACCACTGACGTTCGAAACCAAGAATGTCGTGTTCGCGACGGGTCAACCCGTCAGCGAGCTCAGAGTCGTCCCCGGATCGCTCAGTACGCGCCATAGCGCCGTCCATTTCGCCCCTGGACCCTTTCTCTGATCTCGGTATATGCCAGCCTGTTTCGTGCGTCACAACGGATCTGGGACGCTGCAAGTGGTTCGGCGAACATTCAACCACGGCCGACGGTATTGAGCCGTGATCGTTACCCGCGAGTCGGATCATTAAGATTGCTCGTCATGGCTGTCCGTCCAATCTGCATCGTCGGTGACCCTGTTCTGCACACCGCGACCACTCCGGTGGCCGTCGGCGCCGACGGCTCCCTCCCTTCCGATCTCGCCGCGCTGATCGATGACATGTACGAAACGATGGACAAGGCCAACGGCGTGGGCCTGGCCGCCAATCAGATCGGTGTCGGGCTTCGGCTGTTCGTCTACGACTGCGCCGACGACCGCGGCCAGACCGCGCGGCGCCGCGGCGTCGTGATCAACCCGGTGCTGGAGACCTCGGAGATCCCCGAGACCATGCCCGACCCGGACTACGACGACGAGGGCTGCCTGTCGGTTCCCGGCGAATCGTTCCCGACCGGCCGCGCCTCGTGGGCCAAGGTCACCGGTCTGGACGCCGACGGCAAGCCCGTCGAGCTGGAGGGCACCGGTCTGTTCGCCCGGATGCTGCAGCACGAGACCGGTCACCTCGATGGCTTCCTGTACCTCGACTGCCTGATCGGCCGCAACGCGCGGGCCGCCAAGCGGATGGTCAAGTCGAACAAGTGGGGCGTGCCGGGGCTGAGCTGGATGCCGGGCGAGGTCGACGACCCGTTCGGGCACTGATGCCTTCGGTCGGTAGCCGCGTCTCGTTACGCTACCGGTTGCCCGAGGCCGGCCCCGAATCCCAGGCCTTCACCGACGTCGTCGGGCACCTCGAGGCGCTCACCCCGGTCGTGGTGGTGCGCACCAAATCGGGTGAGCGCGTCGAGATCGGCCCGGCCGCGGTGATGTCGGTGCGCGAGCTGTCGCACGCCCCGGTGCGCAATTCAGAGATACGTGCGGTCGAGCACGCGGCCGCCCTGGCCTGGCCGGGTACCGAACGGCACTGGGCCGGCGGCTGGTTGCTGCGCGCCGGCGGGACGGACAAGCGCACCAACTCGGCTGTGCCGCTGCTCTTTTCGTCGGACTTGACGACCCTGCCGACAATTGCCGACTGGTACGCCGAACACGGACTGCAACCGTGGGTGGCGCTGCCGGAGCGGCTGCTGCCGGTCCGTTCCGAAGGCGTCGAGCCGAATCGCGTGCTCACCATGGAACTGTCGGGCACCACCCATGCCGAATTGCCCTCGCATCCGGATGCCCGATGGTTGGAGATTCACGCACAGGACGTGCCCGTCGAGCTGCTCAGCACCGTCGTCGACGGAGACGTGGCATTCGCCACGGTGGCCGACGCGGCGGTCGGGCGGGTCGCCGTGACCACGGCGCCCGGCGGCAGGGTGTGGGCCGGGCTGTCGGACGTCGCGGTGCTCGAGCCGCAACGCCGGCGTGGACTCGGCCGGGCCGTCTGTGCCGAGCTGGTGGCCGGGGCCGCCGGCCGCGGCGCGACGCACGCCTACGTCCGGGTTCCCGACGACAACGCGCCGGCGATCGCGCTGGCCGAGTCGATGGGTTTCCGGCTGCATCACCGGTCGCGGTACGTGCTCCTGTAACGCCGCGGCCACGGTTTCCCGCGCGACATCGTCGGCGCCCGGGAAACCGTGGCCTCGGCAGGTACCAGCTAGTGCGCGTCGGCTCCACTGTGGGCCGAACCACCCTGAGCTGCAGTGGATTTCGCCGGTGCCGACTTCTTCACAGGCTTCGGCTTCTCGGCCTTCTCCGACTTCTGCTTGCCCGGCTTCTTCGACTCGGACTTCTTGGTCTCCGACTTGGTGGTCTCGGACTTCGTTGTGTCGGACTTGGTCTCGGACGTCTTCGTCTCCGACTTGGTGGTATCCGGGTTGGTGTCATCCGACTTCTGATTGTCGGCCTTCGTCGGCGTCGCCGGGGTCGCCGGGGTCGCCGGAGTGGCCGGGGTAGCCGGAGTGGCCGGGGTCTCGGACGTGGCGGGGGTAGCCGGAGTTGCCGGGGTCGCCGGAGTTGCGGGCGTCGCCGGGGTCGCCGGGGTCGCCGGGGTCTCCGCCTTGGCCGGAGCAGCAGGCTTCGCGGGCGCCTCCGGAGCCTC
Source organism: Mycobacterium sp. SMC-18 (assembly GCF_045310895.1). Classification (NCBI taxonomy): domain Bacteria; kingdom Bacillati; phylum Actinomycetota; class Actinomycetes; order Mycobacteriales; family Mycobacteriaceae; genus Mycobacterium; species Mycobacterium sp. SMC-18. The sequence continues at coordinate 16,864 of NZ_JBJIAL010000006.1, read as the reverse complement.
CGCTGCGGTGGCCTTCACCTGCGTCACCGCCAACGTGGACTGCGGGATCGAGGTGATCGAGTTGTCCGTCGCCGCCTTGGTCACCGACACCTGCGTGGCAGCAGCCGGATCGGCGGTGGTCTTGGGCGCCAGCGGATTACCCGTGCCGCTCCAGCCGATGGCCTTGGCGAGGATGCGGCCGAGCGACACCATGGCGCCGATGGGCCCGATGCCCAGACCGTCGATCTGCAGGTCCGTCCCGATGATGTCGGCATAGACGGTCTGTCCGAGTGAGTTCAGGATCGAGCCACCGAGGCCCATCTGGTCCCAGCCCGTCGATCCGGCGGTGAACAGTCCGCCGAACTGGATGTTGAGCGCCTTGACGACGGCATTGTCGCTGAGGGGAATGGTCTTGTTGATCAGCTTGGCCACGAGGTCCAAGTTGAGGTTGGCGCCGTTGAGGACGCCGTCCACCATGGCAGCCGGGATGTTGATGACGGTCTGCAGCGCTTTCGCCGCGTCGCCTTGCGACAGGGACGCACCGATGCTGGTGAGACTGTTCGCCAGCGCCACCGCCGGGCTGATCGCCGGTCCTGCCAGGCCGATCAGGACCCCGCTCAGAGGCGATGCCAGGAAGTTGAACACTTCCTGCACGACCCGGTTGGCCATGGCGTTCGAGGCCGTCGGAAGCAGCTTCGGAATCACCTGAAGCAGGATGAAGTGGAAGCCATCGTTCGAGTCGACGGACTGCGAGTTGTTGCCGGGGTCGGTGCCCAGCAACGTCGCGGCGGTGATCGCCGACTGCACGTTGTGCCCGATCTCGCCCAAAACCGTGCCGATGTTGCCGGGATTCTGCAGGATGGCCCCGACATGGTCGATCTGGTTCGCCAGGAACTGCTGCAGCAGCACCGCCGGCGCCTCGGAGAAGGCCTCGCCGATGCGCCCGGCATTCGCCGCGGCGGTCTTGAACGCGTCCTGCCACGGCTGCAGCGGGTTGTACGCCGCAGTCAGTTGCACGGCGGCGGTGCTGACCGACGGCAGCGCCGGAAGCTTGACGGAGGCGGGTGCCGACGTGAGCAGTGGGCCGGCCACGATGGCCGCCGTGGTCGCTGCGCAGATACCCGCCTTGGTATGGCGACGGACCGCTGAATCCATGAGAAAGACTCCTCTTGACGAGTTGATTGGGCTGATTTGGGCAGGACAAAAGAGCTCGGTTGATCGGACGGAAGGTCCGACGGGAATCAGTGGGCCTCCCCCGAGCAGGGAGGCCCACTGACTGCGACTACTTGCTGCTGACTACTTGCTCGAGGCGGCCGAAGCGTGCGAGCCGTCGGCGCCGTTGGCCGAACCACCTTGGCCAGCAGCGGGTTTCGCCGGCTTCTTCGCAGGCTTCGGCTTCTCCGACTTCTGCTTGCTCGGCTTCTTCGCATCGGACTTCTTGGTCTCGGACTTGGTGGTGTCCGACTTCGTGTCCGACTTGGTCGAGTCCGCCTTCTGGTCATCCGACTTCTGGTTGTCGGACTTCGCCGGAGAGGCAGGCGTCGCCGGGGTGGCGGGCGTGGCCGGAGTTGCCGGGTTCGCGGGCGTCTCCGAAGTTGCCGGGGTCGCCGGAGTGGCGGGGGTCGCCGGGGTCGCGGGCGTGGCCGGAGTTGCCGGGGTCGCCGGCGTCTCCGACTTGGCCGGCGCGGCAGGCTTCTCGACCGTCTGCGGAGCCTGGGCCGCGGTGGCCTTCACCGGAGTCACCGCCAACGCAGGCTGCGGGATCGAGGTGATCGAGTTGTCGGTGGCCGCCTTGGTCACCGATACCTGGGTGGCGGCAGCCGGATCAGCAGCAGCCTTGGGGGCCAACGGATTACCGGTACCGCTCCAACCGATGGCCTTGGCCAGCAGGTGGCTGAGGTTCACCAGCGCACCGATCGGTCCGATGCCCTGGCCGGCGATGGTCAACGGGTCGTTCGGGGCAAGCGACGTGACGGCGGTGAGGCCGAGGGAGTTCAGGATCGAGCCACCGATGCCGGTCATGTCCATGCCCGTCACACCAGCGGTGAACAGCCCACCGAACTGGATGTTGAGCTTCTGCAGCTCGTTGCCGGCCGGCATGGTCTTGGTGATCAGCGGCGCCAGCACATCCAGGTTCAGGTTGGCTCCGTTGAGGAAGCCGTTCACCATGGCCGCGGGGATGTTGATGGCGGCTTGGGCTGCGGTCATCGCGTCACCCGCGGCGAGCGAGGTCGCGATCTTGGTGATGCTGTTGACGAGCGCCACGACGGGGCTGATGCCGGGACCCACCAAACCCATCAGCACGCCGCTGAGCGGTGATGCCAGCACGTTGACCACCTGCGTGACGATCGCGGATGCCTGCGGGTTGCCCGCCGTCGGGAGCATGTTGGGGAGCATCTGCGCGACCAGGCCGTGCCACACGTCGTTCGAGCCGGCGATGGTCCAGTCCTCCGGCTTGGTCCCCAGCAGCGTGGCTGCGGTGATCGCCGACTTCACGTTCTGCCCGACATCCTGGATCACCGCGCCGATGTTGCCGGGATTTTGCAGGATGGCCCCGACATGGCTGATCTGGTTCGCCAGGAACTGCTGCAACAACACGGCCGGCGCCTCGGAGAAGGCCTCACCGATGCGCCCCGCGTTGGCCGATGCGGTGTTGAACGCGTCGAGCCATGGCTGCAGCGGGTTGTATGCCGCGGTCAGCTGCACCGCGGCGGTGCTGACCGACGGCAGCGCCGGCAGATGCGCGGCGGCGGGCACTGACGGCAACAGCGGGCTGACCACGATGGCCGCCGTGGTCGCTGCGCAGATACCCGCCTTGGTATGGCGACGAACCGCAACATTCATGAAGTGACTCCTCGGGGGTCGGCTTGCTTACTGGCCGGTAATTTACCGACGAGTAACCGAGTTAATCCAGAGTTTTTGACGAAGTCGTAACGAATCGATAGCGACGGCATGCGGCTCACAGGCCACACCAAGCTGGTTTGCGTATTAGCCGGTAAAGCGCCGTTCATAGCCCCGCTAACCTTCCGGGCAAATGGCCAGTCGGCAAACCCATTTACACCGCCGGGCGAGCCTCCGACGCAACCCTGGAAGACCAGGCGGACCAGCCAGATATATTCCGATTAGTCATACTCAGGCGCGATTTTCGCGTCGTGACCGAGACCACATCGGATCACGATCGTGACCGGTATCTCGCATGGGCGAAGCCGCCTCTGTGAACTCGGACGGGACGCCCCGTGCCCAGTCCGGGGCAAATCAGGCGCCCGCCTCGTGGGCGCGCCAACGCAATTGCTGCGGCCGCCCCGACAGCAGCCCGCCGCGGCCCCGGCAGGTGTCCACATGGTGAGACAACATATGGGACCGGCCGTCCCGGGCAATGCCGGCAACCGTCCCTGCGGGCGCTGCGGGGCACGACCGCCGATGCCGGCCGACGCTTCGCCAAGTATCTTGGACCGGCGGTGGAACGCACCGAAGTGTCAGGCTGGTCAGGGGTTGCGGGTGCAAGAGAATGCGGCGCTGTCGGCCGCCGAGTTGCTCGAACTCAACCGTGACGTTCAGGGCTCGCGCGCGGTCCGGCTGCTGGCGACAAACAACCTCGGCGTCTACGCCACATTGATGGAGCGGCACCTCAGTGACGGCATGATCGCCGAGACGGATCTGGTGGTCCGGCTGGAACGCGACCTGGCGACGCTCGGCGAGACCGACGACCAGCTCGGACAGTCCGGCCTGGCCCTGATCAAGTCGTGGGCCAGCCAGGGCTGGGTGCACCGGGTGACCGAGACGCGCGCCGGCGCGGAACGCAACGTCTGTTATCTGACGCAGGACGCCCGTCGCGCCCTCGACTTCGTGCGCGGCATGCGCCGCGGCGACAGCATCGCCACCGGCGGCTCGATCGCCGGCATCGCGTCCCGCATGCGCCAGATCGCCACCCGCGCCGGCAACGACCCTGACCGCATCCGGGCCGGCATCGAAGCCGAGATCGCCGCGCTGCACCGCGAGCTCGACGAGCTGGAGGCCGGCCTGCGCCCCGAGCCCGACGTCACCGACATGTACGACGAAGCCCGCGCCATCGCGCTGCAGATGGAACGGCTGATCACCGACATCGGCCTCTACGGCACGATGATCGAGCAGGCCACGCAGGCGCTGGACGATCCGATCGACACCAACATCGAGTACCGCGACCGGCAGCGCCAGATGTACGCCGATTACCAGGCGGCCTGGGATTCGGCGGGCCGCGATTCGCATCGGGCGTTCCTGCGGATGATCAACGACCCCGACCAGCGCGCCGAATTCGAGAACGACATCGCCACTGTGGCGTCGGCGCTGCCCGAGCTGGACCCGGCGCTGCGCAAGGTGATGGCCGGGTTCTTCGAGTTGATCGGCCACCAGATCGACGAGGTCGAACGCATCCAGCAGCGCTGCGCGCAGCGGGTCAAGCGGTTCACCGCGTTCGGCACCATGGAGTCCAGCCGGGGTGTGGCCCGCCAGCTCAACGAGGCCATCGGCGCCGCCCGGACACTGCTGAAGTCGTCCCTCACCGACTCCCGGCTGGACATCGAGGTCCCCCTGGCCCGGCACGCGATCAGCTCGATCGGCGCGCTGAGTTTCAAGATCGGCGACCTGTCGGCACCCAAGCCCGCCGAAGCGGCGCAGGGCGACGTCGACCTGTCCACCTTCGCGGCACTGACCACCCAGGTCGATGCGCCCGCGATGTCCGAGATGCTCAACGCCGCGGTCGCGCGACGGCCGGTGTCACTCGCCGAGGCCGTCTCCTTGCTCGATTCGGCATACCTGGGCCACGTCATCGTGTTGTGGTCCTGGGCCCTCAAACAGCCTGGCGGGCAGGGCGACCCGAGCGACGACACCATGTCGGTGCGCTTCCGGTCGCTCGACGGCCGGGACCGCGAGATCGAGGTGCCCTATCTGATGTTCACCGAGCCTGTTGCCGTGGCGGGAGCCCTTCATGACTGACTCACCCATCGATTTCGCCTCGCTGCCCGAGGTCGACAGCACCAGCCGGGCGGTGCAGCAGCGTCGTCCACGCTTCGACGGCGACGTCAGCGCCATGCCGGACCGGGCCTGCTGGGCATTGCAGCACCTGCTGACCCGCCGCTACATCAGCAGCGAGTCCGACCGTGACATCTACAGCTGGATCCTGGAGTACCGCAACGAATTGTCGGTGCGGCTGTCCGAACTCGACCTGCAGTTGCGCATCTCCGAGGGCGTCGACATCGCGTTCATCGAGCAGGCCCGTTACGAGTCGGCCAAGGGCATCAAGCTGCTGCGCCGCGAGCCGCTGGGCACCTACGACTCGATTCTGGCTCTGCACCTGGCGCAGCTGATGCGCGCCGGCGGCGACCAGAGCTTCCTCATCACCCGTGACGAGATGCATGGCATGTTCAGCGGAGTGCTGAACGAAACCGACCGTGACGCAGTCACTTTCACCGCCCGGATCGATGCCGCCATCGCCCGCCTCACCGGTCTCGACATCCTGCGCCGTAGCCGCGACGACGAGGACAGCTACACCGTGAGCCCCGTCATCACGGCCGTGATGACGGCCTCGGTGATCACCGAGCTGCAGCAGCAGTTCGAACAACTCACCGGTGGAGGTACTGAAGCCGATGTCTGAGCAGTTCCACCTGTCCCGGCTCCAGATCATCAACTGGGGCGTGTTCGACGGTTATCACAGCATCCCGTTCAGCGCCGGCGGCTCACTGGTCGCGGGCGGCTCCGGCAGCGGTAAATCGTCACTGCTGGACGCGATTTCGCTCGGCTTCCTACCGTTCAACCGGCGCAACTTCAACGCATCCGGCGACAACACCGCGGCCGGCTCGAGCGCGGGCCGCCGCACCGTCGACAAGTACGTCCGCGGCGCCTGGGGCCAGCGCAGCGAAGCCGGCACGAGCCAGGTGATGTACCTGCGCGGCGAAGGCACCACCTGGTCCGCCGTCGCGGTGACCTACACCAGCAACACGGGCCGCACCATCACGGGCCTGGTGCTCAAATGGCTGACCGGAGAATCGCGTTCGGATTCGTCGAGCCGGTTCGTCATCGGCGACGGCGACCTGGACATCGAGGACGTCTGCAACCGGTGGGCCGCGGGCCGGTTCGATGCCGGCGTGTTCAAGGGTGACGGCTGGCGGTTCACGACCAAGGTCGAGTCGCAGTACCTGGCGCAGCTGTATGCCTCGATCGGTATCCGCGCGTCGGACGCCGCACAGCAGCTGCTCGGCAAGGCCAAGTCCCTGAAAAGCGTTGGTGGGCTTGAGCAGTTCGTCCGCGAGTTCATGCTGGACGAACCGGACAGCCTGGCCCGGCTGCCTGAGGCGCTCAAGCAGATCGATCCGCTGGTCGAGGCCCGGGAACTGCTCGCGGTGGCTCAGCGCAAGCGCAAGATCCTCGGTGACATCGAGGCCATCCAGGTGCGTTACGCCTCCGAGTCGACCGACCTCGGCATCATCGACCTGGTCGACCTGCCGATGGTGCGGGCCTATACCGATCATGTGCGGCTCCGGCACTGCCCCGCGGAGATCGAGACGCTCGATGCGACCATCGACCAGCTGGAGAACGAGAACGCCGACCTGACGCGGCAGCTGAATCTGGCCAAGGCCGAAGGTGATTCGCTCAACGCCCAGATCAACGGCGCATCGGCGAACGTCGGCCCGCTGCAGGCCCAGGTCAATGCCGCCGAAGCGCAGGCCGACGACGTGGCCCGGCGGCGCGCGGCCTACGAGGAGATGGTCGCGGCCCTCGGCGTCGAAGTGCCCGATACGGCCGACGAATTCTGGAACCTGCGCGAGGAACTCACCCGGCAGGCCACCGAGATGCTGGGCAAGCTCGAGTGGGGGCGCGATGCGTCCACCGACGCGGAGTACGCACAGAAGTCGGCGCGGATCCTGCGCGACAACGCGGCCAAGGAACTCAAGCGCGTCGAGCACGTGGGCTCGGCGCTTCCCGAGTCCGCCGTGACGATGCGCGACCACATCTGCGCGGGCGTCGGTATCGACCCCGCCGAACTGCCCTATGTCGCCGAACTTTTCGACTTGCCGCCCGAGCACTCCCGCTGGCGGCTCGCGGTCGAGAAGGTGCTGCGCGGGGTGGGCCTGCGGCTACTGGTGCCGGATCAGCACTACGCCAAGGTGCTGCGGTTCGTCAACGAGACCAACATGCGCGGGCGGCTGGCGCTGCACCATGTTCGGGCCGGCGCCTCGGGACGCGAGGCCGAGCCGAACACGTTGGCGGGCAAGCTGTTCCTGGTCAAGCCGAAGCATCCCTGCGCCGCCGAGGCCGCCGATGTGATCGCCGCGGCCGGTGACCACATCTGTGTGGACACCCCCGACGTGTTCGTGCGCTTCCGCCGCGCCGTCACGGACACGGGTCTCTACAAGGACTCCGATCGGCTGGCCATCAAGGACGACCGGCGTCCGATCAAGCCGTCCGAGTACATCTATCAGGGTGACATCGGCGCCAAACTGGAGGCGCTCCACGCCGAACTCACCGAGGCCGAGGAGGCCTTCAACACCGCCCGGCGGGCCGCGGATGAGATTGCCGCGCAACGGCAACGCTGGCGCGACCGCGCGGCGGCATGCAAGGCCGTCTACGAGCAGTTCCCGCAGTGGAGCCAGATCGACACCGACACCGCCGAGGGCCACGCCGATCGGCTGCGCGAGCAGTACGAGCTGCTGCTGGCCGACCATCCCGACATCGAGGCACTGTCGGCGCGTGCCGAGGAGTGCTGGGTCGACATCCAGACCCTGATGACCCGGCGCGGTGCGATCCAGACGCGGCGCGACGATCTCGACGCCCGCCGGACCAAGCTGATGGATCTGCAGGATCGGCTCTCCCCCGCCGCGGTGTCGGAGCAGGCCACAGATCTGTTGCGCCGCTATGCCGCTGAGGTCCCGGTGCCGCTGGAACTGCTCAACCCCGAGCCGCACCGCGAGGCGCTGTTCGCGGCCATCCGCCGCGAACGCGACCAGCTCACCGAGAGCCGCCGGCGCTCCTACGAGGAGCTGTCGCGCATCGTCGCGACGTTCGACGCCTCGTTCCCGGATGCGATTCCGAACGACTCGGACGATTTCGACGAGCGCATCTACGACTACGTCGCGGTCTGCCGTCACATCGACGAGCGCGAGTTGCCCGACGCCTACGACCGCATGATGCGACTGATCACCGAGCAGGCGCCCGACGCGATCCTGACGCTGCACCGCGTCGCCGAGCAGGAGACCCGGCGGATCAGCGAGCAGATCGAGCGCGTCAACACCGGTCTGGGGGCGGTGGAATTCAACCGCGGCACCCGGCTGACGCTGCGCGCCAACCCGCGCAGCATGGCGGCGGTGTCCGAGCTGACCGACATCGTCAAGGCCATCTCCCGGCGCATCGCCGAGGTCGGCCTGGGCGACAAGAAGGCGATCCTCGAGCAGTACGCCGACATCCTGCGGTTGCGAAACCGCCTGGCGGGCAACAACCCCGAGGACCGCGCCTGGACCCGCGATGCGCTCGACGTGCGGAACCGGTTCACATTCGACTGCGCCGAGTGGGACGTCGCCAGCGGCGAACTGATCCGCACGCACAGCAACGCCGGTGACAACTCCGGTGGCGAGCAGGAGAAGCTGATGGCCTTCTGCCTGGCCGGAGCGCTCAGCTTCAACCTGGCCAATCCCGAAAGCGGCGACAACAAGCCGGTTTTCGCGCAGCTGATGCTCGATGAGGCGTTCTCCAAGTCCGACCCGCAGTTCGCCTCGCAGGCGTTGCAGGCGTTCCGGAAGTTCGGCTTCCAACTGGTGATCGTCGCGACTGTGCAGAACGCCACCACCATTCAGCCCTACATCGACGGCGTGGTGATGGTGTCCAAGTCCGAGGCCACCGGCCGCAATGCCCGACCGGTCGCGAACGTCGCCACCAAGACCATCACCGACTTCACCGCCCTACGTCGGGAACTGAAAGTCCCCGAGCCTGTCTGATCGGAGCGTCATGCGTATCGCCACCTGGAACGTCAACTCCATCCGCACCCGGGTCGACCGGGTCACGGACTGGCTGTCCCGCGCGGACGTGGACGTGCTCGCCATGCAGGAGACCAAGTGCAAGGACGAGCAGTTCCCGACGATGCCGTTCGCGGCACTCGGTTATGAAGTCGCGCACGTCGGGCACAGCCAGTGGAACGGCGTGGCGATCGCGTCCCGCGTCGGAATCGAGGACGTGCAGGTCGGCTTCGACGGCCAACCGCAGTGGCAGGACGCCGACGAGGCGCGTGCCATCGGCGCCACCTGCGGCGGGGTCCGGTTGTGGAGTCTGTACGTGCCCAATGGCCGGACGCTGGAAGACCCGCACCTGCCCTACAAGCTGAAATGGCTTTCCGCCCTGCGGGATACCGCGACCGGCTGGCTGGCCGACGATCCGTCGTTGCCGTTGGCCCTGATGGGCGACTGGAACATCGCGCCGACCGATGAGGACGTCTGGGACATGGCGGTGTTCGCGAACTCGACGCACGTCTCCGAGCCGGAGCGCGCGGCGTTCCGCGCCATCAACGACGCCGGCTTCGCGGACGTGGTCCGCCCGTTCACCCCGGGTCCGGGCGTCTACACCTACTGGGACTACACGCAGCTGCGGTTCCCCAAGAAGCAGGGCATGCGCATCGACTTCGTGCTGGGCTCACCGGAATTCGCGGCGCGCGTCACGCACGGCGAGATCGTTCGCGAGGAACGAAAAGGCAAGCAGCCCAGTGATCACGCGCCGGTGCTGGTGGAGTTGGCGCCGTGAGCGCGGTCATTCACGCCACCGAGCCGGCCAGCCTGCGCGCGCGCATCATTCACTTCTTCGCGTCATTGCTGTTGGCCCGCATCCTGATTCGCGCGCTGACCACGGCGGAGTACGAGGCGACGTCACAGCGGATCGTGCGGGTGGGACGCAACGTCAACAAGTCGGCCAGCCTGCAGCGTCGTCGGCCACCGCGCGGCTTCCGATTGGTCGCCGAGAACTGGAGCGGCCTGCCGGTCGAATGGGTGTCGCCGTCCGACCTCGACCCGCCCATCACCGACGGGGTCATCTTGTATTTCCACGGCGGCGGGTTCGTCCTCGGCGATCTGAACACCCATCTACGCGCCGTCGCGGCGCTCTCGCGCGTCACGCGATTGCCGTTGGTACACATCGAATATCGGCAGTACCCCGAGGTCGACCTGGAGACGACCATCCAGGACTGCCTGAGCGCTTACCGCCACCTGCTGAGTCTGGGCGTCGATCCGGCCAAGGTGGTCCTCGCCGGTGACTCGGCCGGCGGATTCCTGGCGTTCGCGACCGCGCAGCAGGCCCCGAAGCACGGGCTCCCGAGTCCCGCAGGGGTGGTCGGCATTTCGCCTCTACTGGAATTGGACAACGCCGCACGCACTGCGCATTCGACCGCGGCGACGGACGTCTTCGGGATCGCCGCCGGCTTCCCGGTCATCACCGAACGCATCTGTCCCGCCGGCAATCTCGAAGAATTGGAGCCGGTTTCCGGTCCGATGGATTCGATGCCGCCGTCGCTGATCGTCGCCTCCGAGACGGAGTCACTGCTGTGCGACGCCGAGCGGATGCAGGACAAACTGCACGAGGCCGGGCGCAAGTGCGAGGTCGCGGCGTGGCCCAGTCAGGTCCACGCGTTCCCGGCCATATTCCCCGGGCTGCCGGAGAGCCGCCGGGCCTACGCGCGCATGGCCGGTTTCATCGCCGACTGCCTGTCCGGCACAGCCCCGGCAAAGTCCGCCTAATTCAGGTACTGCTCCACCGACTCGACAAGCGCCGCCTCCACACGGCGTAGCGGCACGTCCGACTTGGTCGCCTGCGCCATGACGATGGCGCCCTCCACCGCGGCGACCGTCAGCGTCGCCTGGCGAGCGGCGTCATCGGCTGACAACCCCGCGGTTTCGAGCCCGGCGGCAATTCGACGCTCCCAGTCCAGGAAGACCTCACCGGCGGTGTCGGCGGCCGCCGGCGCCTCGCTGCGGCCGAGTGCAGCAGCGACGATCGGGCAGCCCACTTCGAAGTCGCCGCCGGCCAGGTTCGCAATCCACATCTCGATGAACGCCCGGACCGCCCCTACCGGCCCTCGTTCTCCGATCAGTCGGTCGATGCCGTCGGCCAGCGTGTTGCCGGCCGTCACGGTCGCATCGGCGACGAGTTCCGCCTTGCCGCCCGGGAAATTCAGGTAGAGCGAACGGCGCGCGGCACCACTGCGTTCGAGTAACTGGCTGAGCCCCGTCGCCGCGACGCCTTGGCGCCGAATCAGATCGATGGCTGTGACGACGAGCCGATCGCGGGCACTCATGTGACGTAACTCCCTGTCTTTCAGCATTTTTTGTACACCAGTCGGTCTACTACCGTCTGCCTCCAATAGTAGACCGAACGGTGTAGTTCTGGTCTCGAATCGGAGGGGATCCGGGTGGGACACAACAGCAGGTTTTTCGCCGCCACCAGCCGTTTCTGTGCCAAATGGGCATGGCTCGTCATCGGCTTCTGGGTAGCGCTCGCCGGAATCCTCAACGTCGCCATCCCCCAGCTCGAGCAGACCGTCTCCGAGCATTCCGCGCCGTTCATGCCGGCGAACATCAAGGCCGCGCAGACGCTGCGCGAGATGTCGGACGCCTTCGGTGTCCCGCGGTCCTCGGCCGTCGGCAGCGTCGTGCTGGTCGACGAGAAGGGCATCAATGCGGCCGACGAAGCCCTCTACCGCGACATCGTCGCCACCTTGCAGCGCGACACCACCAACGTCGCCTACGTGCTCGACACCTACGACAATCCGCAACTGCGCGACATCGCGCTGAGCCCCGACCACAAGGCGATCAACCTCGTCCTGGCCGGCACCGGCGACGTCGGGTCCACCAAGGCGCACAAGAACACCATCGCGATCCGCGACCAGCTGCACGCCCTGCCCACACCGCCCGGAGTCGGGGTTTACCTCACCGGGCCGTCACCAACATTGGCCGATCTTTTCAGCGCCATGGACTTTTCGCTGCTGATCATCACCGCGGTGTCTGTCCTGCTGATCACCTTGGTGCTGCTGATGGTCTATCGGTCGCTGGCCACTGCCATGGTGCCGTTGCTGACCATCGGCATCGCACTCGGCGTGGCCCGCCCGATCGTGTCCCTGCTGGGTATGGCTGGGGTACTTACCGTTTCGAACTTCACCATCTCGCTGATGACCGCGATGCTGCTCGGCGCCGCCACCGACTACGCGATCTTCATCCTGGCCGGCTATCACGAAGCCCGGCGTAGCCAGGTGCCCGTCATCGACGCGATAGCGCAAGCCGGACAGCGGGTTTCGGGCATCCTGATCGCCTCGATGCTGACCATCGCGGCGGCCGCCACAGCCATGGGATTCACCGAACTCGGCATGTTCAAGGCCACCGGCCCACCGATCGCCATCGCGATCGTCGTCGGACTGGCCGTCTCGATGTCCCTGCCCTACGCCCTGCTGTCGCTCCTCGGCAAGCGCGGACTGGCCGAACCGCGCCCCCTCAACGACCGCCGGTGGCGCCGCATCGGATCCACCATGATCCGCCGGTCGGGCGTGCTGGTGGCCGCTTCGCTGGTGCTGTTGCTCAGCGCCGCAATGGTTCTGACCACGTTCCGGGTGAACTTCGACGAGAACGCCATGCAGCTCGACGACACCGAGAGCTCCCTCGGCTACGAAAAGACCTACGCCCACTGGGGCGTCAACGAGGCGGCGCCGGAATACCTGATCGTCTCGGCCGACCATGACATGCGGAACACCGACGATCTGGCCGCGCTCGACCGTGTCGCGGGCCGCCTCGCCGGGATGCCCGAGATCGCCTATGTCCGCTCCATGACGCGGCCGGCCGGAAAGCAGTTGCCGCAGACCACCATCGGCTACCAGGCCGGGATCGTGGCCGACCGGCTCGGCGATGCCAAGAACCAGGTCAACAAGGCGGTTCCCGACATTCACCGGCTGGACTCCGGTGCGGCCCAGCTGCGCGACGGCGCTGCCTCCGCGGTGACCCAGATTCCCCAATTGGTTTCCGGTATCAGGCAGGTGACCGGGCTGGCCCATCAGGTACTCGACGGGTACCAGGCCGCCGGCGCCGGGCTGTCCACGCTCACCGACGGCACGGTGGACGTCCGTTCGGCGTTGGCCGATCTCAGTTCCTCCACCGGCTTGCTCGACGCGGCATTGCAGGCCATCGACGGCAACGCGCAGGTCGCCGATGCCGGCCGGCTGGTGAGTTCGGCGCTCGGCTCCGCGCTGGATCCGCAACCCGGCCCCGACTGCCTGATGAACCCCGTGTGCAGCCGGGCCCGCGCGGACATCGCCGACCTCGACGCCATCTCCAACGGCGCGGTCAGCCGCGCGCTGCTGCAGGCCCAGCGGCTCTCTGCCGTCCCGCAAGTGACCGTCGAGAAGGTGCGGGCCGCCGAGCCCGCCATCCGAAATGCGTTGGCCACGTTGCAGAAAATGGTGTCGAATCTGCCCGGTGGTTCGCCGACCCAGGCCCGCACCCAGTTGGCCGAACTCGTGCGCGGCGCCGATCAGCTCAGCGCCGGGATGACCCGGCTGGCCGTCGGGCTCGACCAGGTCAAGGGCGGCGTGGACCAGGTGGTCACCATGTCAGGGCGCCTCACCGACGGGCTCGGCCAGGCGACGGACTACCTGACGACCTTGAGCACTCACACCGGCGACGGGCCGGCATCGGGCTTCTACCTTCCGCCGCAGGGCTTTTCCGACCCGGCCTTCCGGGCCGCACAGGACCTGCTGTTCGCCCCCGACGGCAAGACGGCGCGGATGCTTGTCATCTGGAAGATCAACCCGTACAGCGCCCAGGCCCTCGACGCCTCCCGCGCGCTGGCGCCGGCGGCGACCGAGGCCGCAGCCGGAACCTCTTTGCAGACAGCACGTTTCGCCAGCACCGGCTTGGCGTCGCTGTCGGCAGACATGCGTGACCAGGTGTGGCATGACTTCGCCGTCTACGGCATCGTCGCGATCCTCGGTGTGCTGCTGGTGTTGATCGCGCTGCTGCGCAGCATCGCCGCGCCGGTGTTCATGGTCGCGGTCGTGACGTTGTCGTTCGCCGCCGCTTCCGGATTCAGCGTCCTGGTGTGGCAGCACATCCTCGGCGTCGACATCGACTGGTCGGTGTTCCCGGTGTCCTTCATGGCGCTCATCGCCGTGGGCGCGGACTACAGCATGCTCTTCGCCGCCCGCATCCGCGAAGAGTCGGGTGACGGCATGATCCGCGGCATCATGCGCAGCTTCGGCAGCACCGGCAGCGTCATCACCACCGCCGGCATCGTCTTCGCGCTCACCATGTTCGCGCTGATGACCGGGCGCGTGATCAACCTGCTGCAGATCGGATTCACCATCGGCATCGGCCTGCTGATCGACATCACCCTGGTGCGCACCGTGCTGGTGCCCGCCGCGATGGCCATGATCGGCAACCGCATCTGGTGGCCGAGTAAGCCGAGCGCGCACCCGTAGGGAATCGTCGACGATTAGATCGGCTCGGTGGTTCTGGCCGAGCCCATCCCGACTCGGGCCGCCCGGGGTCACCGGTCGGCGCTGCGATCCTTGACGGTTAGGTGTGCTCGGTAGTTCGGGCCGACCCGCCCCGACTCGGCCCCACGGTTCGCGCGTGATCCTCGGTGGTTAGGTGTGCTCGATGGTTCTGGCCGTGCCCATCCCGACTGGGCTGCCGGGGTCTCCGGTCCGCGCTGCGATCCTCGACGGTTAGGTGGGCTAATCGGCGCCTGCCCCCTGGCGGTCGCGGTCCCGGATTCTTCGGTGGGCCGTCCACCGGCGGTCCGCTCCAAGGCCTCGATAACTAGCTGACCCAACCGTCGACGATCCCTGCCCGCGCTGCCTGCCCGTGCCAATCCTGCTGCGGCCCTTCTGTTTAGGTGCCCTAACCGTCGTCGATGGGTCGCGTCCGCGACGGCCGATTCGTGTCGGTGGGCGGGTATACATTCGAACGTATGAGCGAATTAGATGGTGATCCCCACGCCGCGGCCGCGGCGGTCGACGCGATCACCCTGGCCACCCGGCAAGAGAACGCCGCCGGCGCCCGCCGCCTGGGGGCGATCGGTGACCTGTGGGCGCTGCGGGCCCCCGACGACGACATCGAGAAACGGTATTGGGCGATCGACGGCTATGCCGGGCTGGTCGTCGAGGTCGCCGCCGCGTTGGGGATATCGCGTAAGCGGGCCCAAGCC
This sequence comes from Mycobacterium sp. SMC-18, assembly GCF_045310895.1. Taxonomy (NCBI): domain Bacteria; kingdom Bacillati; phylum Actinomycetota; class Actinomycetes; order Mycobacteriales; family Mycobacteriaceae; genus Mycobacterium; species Mycobacterium sp. SMC-18. The sequence goes on along the minus strand of NZ_JBJIAL010000006.1, from coordinate 1,687 downwards.
CAGGTGGACCGGGCGGTGACGCTCCGCACCCGCCTGCCCAAAGTGGCGGCCGTCTACGCCAACGGCCTGATCGATGCGGTGATGGTCGCCATGATCGTCGCCCGCACCGACCTGATCATCGACGACGACGTCGCCGGGCAGGTCGATGCCGACCTGGCCGCCAAGATCGTGGCCTGGGGTCGGTTGTCGAAACCGAAAATGGAACAGCGCATCGACGCCATCATCGCCGCGTCCGACCAGGCCGGGGTCCACGCCCCCAGGCCCCCGTCGCAGGCCCGCTACCTCGACATCCGCGCCTGCGGCCCCGGCGCGGCCAGCATCTGCGGCACGGTAGACGCGGCGACCGCCGCCGTGCTCGACGCCGCCATCGACGACCTCGCCAAGAGCGTGTGCCGCAACGATCCGCGCTCCCATGATCAGCGCCGCGCCGCCGCCATCGACGCCCTGGCCCGCGGGCAGCGCCTGGCCTGCCAATGCGACAACCCGGACTGCCCCGCCGCCGCGGCCGCCATGGGGGAACTGCCGGCGCAGACCGTCGGCACCCGCGCGGTCATCCACGTCATCGCCACACCGGAGGCAGTGAACGGGCAGGCCCCAGGATTCCTGCCCGGGTACGGGCAGATCCCCGCCGAGCAGATCGCCCGCCTCGCCGACGGCGCGACCATCCGCGAGGTCGAGATCCCGCCGGATGCGGCCGAGCCCCGCTACCGTCCGTCGGCCAAGCTGGCGGAGTTCGTCCGCTGCCGAGACCTGACCTGCCGATTCCCCGGCTGCGACCGGCCCGCGCAAGCCTGCGACCTCGACCACACCGTCCCCTACCCGGCCGGGCCGACGCACCCGTCAGACCTCAAATGCCTGTGCCGATTCCACCACCTACTCAAAACATTCCACGGCTGGACCGACCACCAATACCCCGACGGCACCGTCGTCTGGGTCGCCCCCACCGGACACACCTACATCACCAAACCCGAAGGCGCCCACTGGTACCCACAACTGGCCACACCCACCGGAACACCCACAATCACCGAACAACCACCACGAACCCCCGGCCGCGGCCACTGCATGCCCAAACGCAAACGCACCCGCGCCCAAGAACGCCAACAACTCATCAACCAAGCACGCATGATCAACGAAGAAACCATCGCCAGCGAAGAATGGCACCGATACCGCGAACTCGAAATGGCCCGCGCCGCAGAGGAATGGGATGAACCCGCACCCTTCTGAGCACGGAAGGCGGCAGCCCACAACGGGTTTCACCGTCATCAGCTACGCCGAGTGCTACGGGCACCCCAGGAACTGGCAGGTCGCGTTGGTGTTCTCGCCCGCGACGGTGCGGTAGTGGGGGTGGCCGCCGTACCAGCCGTCTTCGGCGGTCATGCCGACGACCTGGGGCGGCATTCCGCGGTGTACCAAGTTGTATCGATGGCAGGTCGTCCAGTCCCAGTCGACCTCGGTGAAGCCTCCGGGGACCGGCTGGCCCGGACACCAGGTGCCCGAGGAGGGTTCTGCCTGGGCAGTGCCGGCACTCAACCCGAAAGCGGCCAGACTCATCCCGCCGGACAACAGTGCCGCCGCGGCCAGTCGTGCGATTCGTCGCGTCATGTGAACTCTGAACCATCCCGCGTTTGATGCGCACCTCCTTCCTTGGGAAGGTGCATGTCATGCCGAGCAAGTACGACCCGGAGAC